>CAZLGG010000146.1:0-2051 GCA_964559135.1 uncultured Planctomycetia bacterium | reverse complement strand
ACATTCCGGAAGCCAAAACCCCGCGGCCGGCTCGCCGAAAACCTCCTCGTGGAGATCCATGCCGAGAATGATCTGAGCCCTCACGGAACTGGGTTTGAGGAACAGGGGGAGGAAGCCGTGCGTGGCCGCGGAAGCGAGGGTCTCGATCCGCCCGTCGTCGCGGTGGCGTCGAAACTCTCGGAGAATGTCACCGTCCAGCCCGTCCCAGAGATCGAGCATTTGCTCGAGGCGTTTCTCGTAGTGTCGAGCGGCCCCGAGCCCCTGATCGCCCGTTTCTCTTCTCCTCACCTCTTCCTCGGCGAGCTGAAGGCGCTTTTCCAGGTAGCGACGAGCCTTTTCCTGTAAGTCTTTGAGTCGCAGCATGCTAATGAGGGGAGGCGTGAGCCCCACACCGAAGCGACAGGAAAGACGGTCGCGCACCAGATCGCGGAGGACGAAAAGCAGGGGGAGATAAGTCTCCATGATGGCCTCGAAAAGCCAGTCCTCCTCGAGGAAATCCTGAAAATCCGGGTGGTGCACGAACGGGAGGTGGGAGTGGAGCACCAACATGACCTGGCCTGGCTTCTCGGGGTTCATGCGCTGTGAGTCTCCGGTGGGACCTCCACGGGGTTCGACGTGAGGACGCATTCGGGGTCGCGACCGTCCGTCGTCATCCAGAGTTCGGCCTTGTACGTCCGATGGGGTTCGACGTCGAAAAACCAGTTCTTGGCCAAACCGTCGACGGACACGCTCCACCGATGACCCGTCTCCACATGCTCGAGCCTGAGTTCCCAGCGAGCCGACCACTTCTGGTCGTCGGTCAATGAGTCCAACAGGGCTTTTCCCGCAGGCCCCTGGACCTCCCAGTGGGCCCAGAGTCTGCGAGGGGTCTGAAGTCCGAGGAAGAGGATGTCGCGATCGAAGTGGTCGGGGAGGGCCTTTTGCTCCGGGAGAGGTCCGGGACCCTCGGCGGCGTGGAGGTGTGCGCGCACGGCATGTCGGTGTTCTCCTCGCTTCGCCGCAGCCATGGCTCGCGCGTAGAGGTCCAGGTAGAGCCACGACGGCTTCTTCCACGAGTGGTCCCGCGTCATGGCGGATCGGCGGAGACGATCCATCCGTCGCTCCTGTCGGAAGACCTTCAGCGCGCGATCCAAGGCGGCGACGAGGGCGTCCTCGGCGCAGGGTTCGAAGAGAAAGCCGTCCGCCCTCCTCGCCGCCTTGCGCCCGTGGGGGAGGATCGTGTCGACGAGACCGCCGACGGCGTGAGCGATGGGCACGGCGCCGTAGCGATGGGCGATCATTTGCACGAGACCACACGGCTCGAATCGGGACGGGACGAGGAGAAAATCGACACTCCCGAAGATACGGCGGGCGAGCGGTGGATTGAATTCCTCGCGGAACGCCACGCGATCGGCGTGGGCCGCCGCCAACTCACGGAGCGCCTCCGCTCCCGCGCTGCCGCCGTGGCCCAAGACGACGACCCCCACGTTTTTTCTCCTGAGGACTCGAGGGATGGACGCGGCGAGGACATCCACGCCCTTTTGTTCCGTCAGGCGACCGACGAAACCGAGAAGGGGGCTCACCGCGTTCGAGAGGCCCAGCTCTTGAATCAGGGCGCGGCGATTCAGAGCTCTATGGGCCGGATTCTCCGCGTCGAAGGCATGGGGCAGGGCCGGGTCGGTGGCCGGGTTCCAATCCTCTTCATCGATTCCGTTGACGATGCCCACGAACGCGTCGCGTCGCGCTTCGAAGATGCTCGCGAGCACTCCGCCGCCCGTCGTTTTCAACGCGTGCGCGTAGGTTGGGGAGACCGTGGACACCATGTCGGCGAAGACGACGCCTCCCTTGAGCAGGTCCACGCGGTCATCCTGAAGGAGATGCCAGGCATTGAGAATGTCGTCCCTCAATCCCGTCCGGGGCCAGGCGTGAGGATCGACGAGCCCGCGAAACGATGCATTGTGGACGGTCAAGACGATCGCGGTGTCCTTGACGGACGGATCGGACGCCCCGTCCGTGAGGAAAAGAGGCGCCGCCAAAGCACTTTCAACAGCCTCTCCCCCTACAACCAGGGT
>CAZLGG010000145.1:0-7951 GCA_964559135.1 uncultured Planctomycetia bacterium | reverse complement strand
TGGGTGTGTTTCGGCTGTCGGGACGTTGCGGGATACGCGGCGAGGCGGGGCCGGGCAAGTGTGCAGGGGGCTTGGGAGGCCCAAGGTGGCGCGGTTCAAGACATGGGTGTCGATCATCGGCGTGCCCACCTTCGCGCGCTGGACGCCCCCGAGGAAAAGATCACGAAGTTCAGAGTATGAGCGTCGATCATCGGCGTGCCCTCCTTCGCACGCTGGACGCCCTCAGGGAAAAGATCACGAAGTTCAGAGTATGAGTGTCGATCATCGTCGTGCCCCCACGGCCTTGGGGAGGGGTGGCCGTGCGAACCACGCCCGTGAAGGATGACGGACTGCGTGAGGTCATCGGGGGTCGGTGAGGAAAAACGGCATGAGCCTCCTGTCGACGAGGTCCGGAAAAAGTCGAGAAGCTGATTCTCGCATGGCATGGGGACAGCGTCAAGAAATGGAGGGGCTGTCACGGCCCACGCGCCGCCCGGCCCACTCCCCCGCGGCGACCAGGAGGTTCGCCGCAAGGACGAAGAGGGTCGTCTCGCCCTTGATAACCTTGAAGTCCTCGGGAGTGATGGCGCGTCGCCTGCGGGCCCCTCCTCCCCCGTCGCCGAGACGACGCGGACGGGGACGTCCGCACTCCATGGGGGAGTTGCCGTTGTCGCATCGGGGCTCGGCGAGCACGCCGCCGAGACGACGGGGACGGGGAGGGACGCACTCCATGGGGATTTGGCGGTGTCGCATCGGGGCTCGCTGAGGGGTGCGCGATGCCCTCGTCGTGTGGAATCCCCGAAGGCCTGGGAGTCGGGAAGCTCGAACGCAAACGACCTGCTCCCCGAGCCTCGGCGAGCAGGTCGTCGTTGTGAGACGTGGAGGCGGAAGCCTCTCGGGATCAGCGCTTGGAGAACTGGGTCGCGCGGCGGGCACCGTGCAGACCGTACTTCTTCCGTTCCTTCATCCGCGGATCACGGGTCGTGTGGCCGTCGGCGCGCAGAGCCGGCAGATGGGTCTCGTCGAACTTGACGAGGGCCCGCGCCAGACCCAGGCGCACCGCGCCGGCCTGGCCGCTGGGGCCGCCTCCCTGGACGTTGACGAAGACATCGAAACGCTTGGCCGCTTCGATGCTCTCCAACGGCCAGACGCACTCCTGCTGGTGGGCCACCATCGGAAAGTAGTCCTTCATGGGCTTCTTGTTGACGACGAACGTCCCGGTCCCTGGACGAATGCGAACCCGCGCCACCGAAGACTTACGACGTCCCGTGCCCCATGTGTAGTCCGTTGCGACAGCCATTCAATCTCTCTTCTGCAACCGGTTTAGAGACTCAAAGCCTTGGGATTCTGCGCCTGGTGGGGATGCTCCGCACCGGCGTAGACCTTCAGCTTCGACATCATTTGCTTGCCCAGAACGGTCTTCGGCATCATGCGCCGCACCGCCAACTGGATGATACGTTCCGGGTGCCTCTCCAGCATCCGCTCGAAAGGCACTTCCTTCAGGCCGCCCACCCAGCCCGTGTGGTAGCGGTAGACTTTTTGCTGGGCCTTGCGGCCCGTGACCACCAGCTTGGCGGCGTTGTTCACGACGACGAAATCGCCGGTGTCCACCCCGGGCGTGTAGCTGGGCTTGTGCTTGCCCTGGAGGATCAACGCGATCCTGGAGGCCATGCGACCCAACGACACCTGGGAGGCGTCGACGAGATGCCATGCACGCTCCACGTCCGCGGGTTTGGCCAAGAAGCTCTTCATGATTCAGATCCCTGGAATACGATTCCTGCCCCCTGCCGAGACGCAGGCGGGGGAGGATGATAGCAGGGGCCGCCCCGCGATCAATCCCGGCAGCCCCGGTTTTCCGGGGGTTTCCGACGCTCGGCAGCCCAGGTCGGTGGCGCCCCCTCGGGCCTGAGTCTATGCTGTCCTCGCCCATGGACACGCCCAGAGCACGTTTTTTCCTTCTTTTTCTGGTGGGCGCCCTCGCCCTCGGCTGGGTGGGAGGTCTGGACTTCCAGATCGAGGACTATCGCCATGTGGCGGACGCGGAGCACCTTCGCGGCCCCTCCGCCCTCCTCGGCCAGACCGAGGCCAGCGGCGACGAGGGCTTCATCCGATTCTTCCGCCCCTGGGTCCACGGCGATTTCTGGGTGGAACGACACCTTTTCGGCGCCCGACCCCGAGCCTTCCACTGGACGAGTCTTCTCCTCCACGTCCTCGCGGCTTGGCTGCTCGCGGAGGTTCTGGCCGGCCCCCTGTTTCGCTGGCACAAGAGTGGGGCGGTTTCAGCGGCGCTCGTGTTCCTCCTCCAGCCCACCCGGTGGGACGCCGTCTCCTGGGTGGCCTCCCGGGGAGATCTGTGGGCGACCCTCTTTTTGCTCGTCACCCTCCGGTGCCTGGGCGGGCGAGAGGGTCGGCCCACCCGTGGGGGTCTCGTGCTCGCCGGACTCGGCCTCGTGGGCGCTCTGGCCTCGAAGGAATCCGCTCTCGTGTTTCCCTGGGTGGTGGCCCTCGTCGTGCTCACGGCGCCGGGGCTTCGCGGGCGGCGCCCCTGGAAACTCGCGGCCCTCTTGGTGCCCCTGAGTCCTCTTCTCCTCTGGTTGCGACCCCATGTGTTGGGAGACAAGGCCAACCTCTACGGGGGCGCGGTGCGGCGTTTCACGCCGGAGGTGGTCCGAAGGATGCTCGGAGACCTCCCCGACGTGATCTTGAACTCCGTCACGTCCTTCCAGCCCCTCGGCCGACCGGAGGCGGAAAAGGCCGTGGCCGTCCTGATGCTCGCCCTCGCCGGCATCGCGGCGCTGAGGCGGGCGGGACGGCGAGGCCTGCTCGCTCTGGCCGGCGCGATGGCCATCTTCCTCGTGCTCGAGGCGCCCCCGTTGCGCGTTCTCCGGGAGGCCTCCGGCGTGGCGCCCGGCCGGCTCCACTACCTGGGAGGCCTGGTGATCGCCCCGCTTCTGGCCGCTCCCCTATTCTCCTGGAGATCCCCCTCCCCCGCCGCACGTTGGAGTGCAAGGGCCTGGCTCTTCGTTCTCACCGCGATCGGGGCGGCCTACGGGGGAGCCTTTGCGGACCGTCAACTCCGCGCCCGGGATCTGATGCGTGATGTTCGCGCCGCCGTGGAAAAGGCCGCAGCTCGATCCGGCGATCCCGAAACGGAAATTCTGGTCCTCGAACTGCCGACGCACCGAAACCGGGTCCCGCTCTTCGGTCGCTACCTCCATCTGGCGTTCAAGCCGCCCTTTCACACGCCCCGCATCCGGGCGGCCTCCCTGCGGACGAACGATCGCCAGGCTTTGGACTTTTGGCTCTACGACTCCCCGCGGCCGTTGGGAGTCCTACGATGGAACCGCAAGACGTCGGCGCTCGGCCCGTCCGGGGGTTGGCATCTTCCGCCTCCCGGCGCCACACCACCGTCGGTCGTGAGTATCGAGAAGGAGGGATTGCGTCTCCGATTCACCCCTCCTCTGAACCCCCGGGACGGCCGGGCCCTGGAATTGGGATTCGCCGAGAGGCTCACCTGGGATTTCACCGGCGCCGTCGTCCTCGAGCGAAAGGATCTCCCCGGACGGGGGCTCGCCCTTCAATGGGACAAACGCTTCGGCCAGGCGAGCACCCTCCACTTCGATCTGAGAGACCGCTTGCCTTTGCTTCTCGAGGGCGCCATCGACGCCGTCGCCCTGGAAAGCCGCTCAGGGCGACTCCCCCGCCTCGCCGGCGCCGGGCTCGTGTCCAGGTTGCCCGTCATCCGCGTCCTCGCGCCGGCCCAAGGGGCGACCCTCCCCCTCGGAGGCGAGGAAATGGAACTCGTTCTGGACGACCCCTTGCGCGCCCCCCTCATTCGGCTCGAAGCTTTGAAACCCGTCCCCTGGTCCAAGGTCTTTCTTCGAGAGCAGCTCCTCGGTGAAGACGGACACGTTCACCTGCGCCCCTCCTCCCCGGGCTACGTCGAGCGGGGCGGAAACTTCACCTGGGCGGATCTCTCGCGAGGACCGATGAAAACCCGCATCGGAGAGATGGGCGTGCGGCGCGTGCGGACGCTTTGGCGGGTGCAGGGCCTCGTGGGACAAAGGGACTGGGCCCAATCTGAAAGCCCCGTCTTGGAGATTTTCCTCGCGCCGTGACGCGGGGATGAGGCCGCGTGCGCTGCGGGGCACGGGGACGACCCGGCTCGAGGTTGGGAGCGGGGTGGGGTGACCCCGCCCGGCCTCGGAGTCCGGTCTTCAGGGTTCCAGGGGAATCATGAGCAGGTGCGCGATCGATCGATTGAGCAGTTCCTGCCCGGGAGGTTTCAAACGACCGGTGTCCTCCAGAATCACGACGAGCACGTCCTCCCGCGGTGACACCGCGCGGCCGAGAGCCCATCGAATGAAGGGCAAGGCCTCTCCCCGGTAGGACTCTGGAAGAACCCCGCTCCACGAAAGGGGTGCGGGTTGGGGGTCGATGACCCACGTCCCGTCACGAAGGGTCACGGCGTGCAGCCGCCCGGATCGGCGGACGAACCCTCCGACGCGTCGGGCCGTCTGCAGACCCAAGACGTCGGCCACGCCGCCGCGCAGGTCGAGGCGAAGGCTGTCCCCGCTCTGGAGAAAGTCCAAGGGCGAGGGAAACACCCGATCCAGCCGCACCACCTGCTTGTTCTGGAAGCGATCGAGGGGCAGGGCGGGCAGGTGCAGACGGCGGCCTCCGTTGCGAAGGTTCACACGGCCCGGGTTCTGGCCCGCGAATCTCGGGACGAAGACCGGGTTGTTTTCGGTCTCGAAGTCTGCGGCAATCGGTTGTCCGTTGAAGGAGGCGAAGCCGCAGAGCTGCAGGGCATGGACGAGCGGGCGCCCCGCCGCGTCGCGCCCCAAGACATCGACGCTGAAGTCCTGCTCGACGGTCTGATTCTCGCGGAGAAAGACCACCTTGAGCCCCCACCATCCTCCAAGGATCTCGAGGGCGAGGACGAACCCCACGGAGGTGAGGTAGACCGCCATGCTCTTCCGCGCGTCGATGAGAAGCGGCAGAAGGAAAATGAGATAGAAGACGACGTGGTAGGCCAAGAGGAAAAGAATGAGGCCCGTCATGTCCACGCGCCCCCAATCCGGAACCCCGAAGTTCGAATAGAGGTTCTCCTCGTGCAGCGGCGCTTGACGAGAGACGGGACGCAAGGAGACCGGGCCCTGTCCGGCCACGGCGCCGAGGAGACGTCCCTCCCCCACCCGTCGGTCATAGGCCCGATGGGCATTCAAAAGAAGAAGTCGCCCTCCGGCGGCAACGCTGGCCTCGATGGCTCGGCGCGGCGCTTCGGGCAGAGACTCCCAGAACGTCTCCTCCGCAACGATGGCTCCATAGACCTCATAGGCGGTCATGGACCGAGGAAGTTCCGACCGCTTCAAGGACAGGAATTCGGTGTCCTCGGCGGTGACCCCGCCCTCGCGCGCAGCCCGCGCGGCCCCCTCCCCCACGGTGAGGACCAATGAACGTCCTCCCGGCAAGACCTCCAAGGCGGGGACTTCCAGGGGACTTCCATCAACGGTCACCCGCAACTGATCGCCCGCCGAGGAGGGCCTGGGGTAGATCCAAACGGCATCCGGGCCGCCGACCTCGGGCGTCCAGACCCAGGGGTCGGCCGGTCCCAGCCGGATCTCCATCCGCGACCCCGCCGGGGCTTCCAGGCGCAGCGGCAGGACACGGCCTGGTACGATCCAATGATCGGTTCCCAAGAATACCCGGGCGGCGGGCGCGGCCGAGGCCCGGAACGTTGCGGCGCCCAACGCGCAACAGGCGAGCACCAAGACCGACGCCGCGAGCGCTTTCTTGTGGGCGCGCCATCGTGGTCCGAGAACGATGAACCCGTAGAGGAGAAGGACGAGGGCCGCGGGGACGAGGAGCTTGGGCTCCGCGGTGCGGCGCGCCACATCGAGGACGAGGGCGAAGGGAGAGAGGTTCGGACGGCTCTCCCCCAAGAGACCCGCGAAGTCACCGTCCGCGGGGAGCACGACCGCAAGGACGTAGGCGAGGGGGGGGATGGCGTAGCGGGCGCGGAAGCCCAAGACTCTCACGACGAGCAAAACGCCGCCGTGGATCACTCCACCCCAAAGCAGAATGCAAAACACGCCCTTGAGGTGGACACCCGCGATGTAGGCGAGAACGAAGAGAGGAACGCCGGCGAAGGCGAGCATGAAACCGCCCACCCAGAACCAAGGGAGAACCGGGTCTCCGTCTTCCCGGCGACTGATTCCGAGGGGAAAGAGGAAGCCAAGGAACCCCAGAAGGAAAAGGGCGTAGGTTCCGAGAGCCTCCTCACGCCCAAGTCCGCCGACAGGGAGATGCTCTTGAATCCCCGGCCAAAGAGGAAGAACCGCCGCGGCCACGCTGGTGAAGCAAAAACCCAAGATCAGCGCTGTGATGCGCCGATTGAGGGCCCCTTCGGTCCTTCGATCTTTTCCGCTCAATGCCTCCACGGAGGAATCCTATCGCGGGAAGGCGCCGGCAGGAACCGGAGTCGGACGGGTTCTTTTCACATCAACGCCCTCGGTCCCCGTCGGGGCCCGGCAGAAGATGGAGGTCAAAGCGCGCATCGATCACGCGAACCCCCTTGAAACCCGGCCGGGCGCGGGCGACCGACTCCAGGTGCGAGAGCTTTTTCTTCACGGAAAGCTCGACCAACGCCTTGGCGTGATGCGTGCTGCGCCCCCAGAGGATGCGGATGGGAGGAGGCGCGTCACTGGGGGGCATGAGGCCCGCCGTCGACCGCGCGCCGAGGACGATCTCGCTGCGTCGTGGATCGATGTGGCCGTCGAAATTGCTGACGTCGACGTCCTGGATGAAGAGGAGATCGAAGATTTCGGCGTCGGCTCTGTTTTCGAGATCGCGAATGACGTGGACGCCCTCCCGCACCGCGGCCGCCAACCAACCCACGGGTGGCGTCTCATCCGGCCGCGCCGCTTCCAGATCCCGAAGCACGATGTAGGGAGGACGGACCGGGGATCGCTCCACCAGCAAAGGCAGCAACTCTCCGTCGGCGGCGACCAATTGGAACGCGCCCGTCCGACGGCGAAGTACGGCGTAGGGTTGGCGCCAGCGGAGATCGACGGAAACGCCCCCGGGAAACACACGATGGACGCCGGAGACTTTCTCGACCCAGGGGCTGCTTTCCAACTTCTGTCGGAGGGCCGGCTCCAGATTCCGGTCGAAGATGTTGGAGGCAGGGACTTCGCTGAGGAGATCATCGACCTGTTCGGCAGCGGCCTCGGCACCGTTCCATGCGGGGGGTGCGGGAAGAGCTCTGCTCAGGTCGACGGCGTAGCGTTCCGAGTCCGCGGACTCCGAGAACAGGTAAATCGTCGCGCCCAACAGAAGCGGGAGCAAGACGAGGACGATCAGGGGATTGGTGACTCCCCGATCGTCCCCGGAACTGTGGCCTGGCGCGCCGCTCATTCAGGTTCCTGACCGGGAACCGCGCGGAGGTGGACGCGTTCCCGTACGAAGGTCATGAACTCGGAAGCTCAGCCGACTTTGGTGGCGGCGGCCGTGTTGACGAAGTGCTTGTTGCTCTTCTCGCGAAGCTTCCCGATGCTGCGGTCGAAATCCTCGACGAAGAGCATCGTGGTTTCCACGACGCTTCTCAGCATGTCCTTGTCGATCGTGACCATGCTCTCGGAACCGGCGAGTTCCAACTCGTGGCTGAGGAGACCGATGGCCACGCGGACCGGATGGAGGCGACGATCGATGTACTTGGCGGCGTCCATGATTCACTCCTTGTTGACGGTGGATGTCCGCCCCGGACTTCGGGGCGCGACGACGCATCGCCATGAGCTTCTCAAGGCCGGGGGACAGTGGAGGCCCAAGGGGCCCGCGACGGGCCTCAACCCCCCTTCCTGCCGCGGTCGAAGGGAAATTCCCGGCAAGAACGCCCCGGCCCACACGACCGGAAGAAAGGACATCTCACGGAGACGCCGAGGCACGGAGACTCATGGGCCGAGCGGCCTAC
>CAZLGG010000144.1:0-8044 GCA_964559135.1 uncultured Planctomycetia bacterium | reverse complement strand
CGCGGCGTCGATTGTGGCGAGGATTCGCCCGCCGGGTTCGGAGACGAATGTCCACTCTCCGGTCGTGGGGAGGCCTGCGTTGAAGTCCTGTGAATACGGGAGTGAAGCCGGGGTGAGCGGATTGACCGTCACGGCTCCCACGATGGTCAGCGTGTCGGAGCCGAGGGCATTCGTGACGGTGAGGCTGACGTCGAAAGTGCCGACGGTCGCGTAGACGAAGGTCGCGGACGATGTCGTTGCATCCGTGGTCCCGTCTCCATCGAAATCCCAGGCGTACGACGTGGGAAAATTCGAGGACGTGCTCGTGAAGCTCACCGCCTGGCCCGTCAAGACGGTCGTCGCCGATTGCGTGAACGAGGCCACGGGCGGAGCGGTTGCCGTCATCTGGCAGAGGGCGGAGAAGGCCGCCTGAAAACCCGTGTTGCTGAGCGAGGTCCCGGAGTTGCTGCCGCCCGTGGACGTGCAGCCGCCGTTCGTGTGGACGCCCACGACCTCACCGGTGTTCTCGAAAATGACGGGTGAGCCCGAATTCCCTCCGGTGGTGTCGACGACGTAGCGAAGACGGGTTCCGGTGGTCGTGTCATAAGGGCCCGTGTTGGTCTGATTGGTTTGGTTGTCGACGCCGCCGTCCGTTCCGTACCCCGTGATTCTGATCGTGTCGTTCGGGCTGGGGAAGAAGGAAGCCACGTTGTAGTGGCCGTAGCGCTGCGCCGCGGTCTGGCCGAGGTTGTTCGTGTTCAGCTTGACGACTCCCCAGTCGTCGCCGAGCCCGTTGTTGTTGAAGGTCACCGTGGTCGTGTCGATCGTGAATTGGTCCGCGACCGGCGGGTGCTGGAGCGCTCCCGATGGGAGGGACGCCGGGACGTTGAACTCCGCAACCATCAGGCTCCCGCCCGCGAAACAGTGTCCGGCGCTGACAGCGCAGGAGTCCGCACTCGCGATCCAGATCGTGCAACCTCCGCCCGTGACGGTCGGGCTCGAGACGAAGCGGCCGGAGCGATTGTCGGTGGACTGGATGCGGTCATCCGTGCCGCAAATCGTGTCGGTCCCGAGAGAGACCGCTCCGCTCCCACCGCCCAAGCCGTAGATGTAGCCGGCGATCTCGAAGGACCCCGCGGAGCCTGGCTGAAGAAACAGATCGATGATCACCTTGTCGCCGTTGAAGTACGCGGAGGTGTTTTCCCATTTTGCGAGTTCGGCGGCGTCGAGGAGTTGGCGCTCCCCGTCAAAAGGCGCGTAGACCTCGATCCAATCGCCCGGGCCGAGCGTGATCTCGCCGAACAGCACCCTCATGGAAGCGGCGTCGGTATGCTCCAGGCTGTACGTGTAGACGGATTTCGCCTCCACCAGGTCGGCGTTGACATGGGTGCCGGAGTCATGGAACTGGGGGACCTCGAGGGCGAGCGGACCGGTCGTCTGGGTGAATGCCGAGCCGGCTCCGAGGGCGAGGGCGAGTAGGATCGTCAGGTAGCGTGTCATGGATGCACTCCGCATCGGGTCGGGATTGTCGTGATAAGGCAAACGGGTGTCAGGACCGGGAGCTTGGGCGATGGAAGTATCATAGAGATCGATCCCCATCGACTTCCAGGATTCTTTTCTTCCTGGAGCCCTGGGGGACGGATCCGGACGACGATAAGGTCTCCTCGGGCTTTGGGCCCGCACAAGAGTTCGCTTCGAGAAGGGGCAGGAATTCGTCATGCCGGGGTCCTCCATCCGTTGGGTCACATTGCCGCGGTCATGCCTCGGGGTTCTGAAGCGTTTCGGGGTCTATCTTCCTCCGGGTTTTCTGCCGTCGGGCGGCCCCTATCCGGTTCTCTATCTGTTGCGTGGTCACGAGACCGAGTGGGGGGGAATGCAGGATGGGCGTCCGGGACTCCGTTTCACTCTGGATCGGCTCATCGGCGAGGGCCTCATCGACCCTCTCGTGGTGGTTCTTCCCGGATTCATGGACCGAGAGCGCCGTTTCCAAGGCATTCCCGTGAACTGGTCCGCGAACGGGGGGCCCTACGGGGTGGGCAATGGTCGGATGGAAGACCACTTTTTCGAGGTGCGGACATGGGTCCAACGCCACCTGCCGGTGCGAACCGATCGATCGGGAGCCGCCATTGACGGCTTCAGCATGGGGGGGTATTCAGCCGTGATGCTGGCCACGCGCTACCCGCGTCTCTTCGGCTCCATCGGAGCCTACGACGGCAGCTTCATGTGGCCCGGCCAGATCGATCCTCGAAGGCCTCCTCATGGACGCGCCTGCCGGCTGTGGTTCTCGGACACATGCTCTCCTTACTTCCGACGCGATGGTGTCTGGGATCGAGCGAAGATGGAACGCCACAATCCCATCACCATCATCGAGAAGGCGGACGGCGACCGCCTGAAGGCGTTGAAGGGATTGGTCTTCCATCTCCATGTGGCGGGAAGCGAGAGGTGGGGAAACGTGGACCGGGGGCTCCGCATGGACCTTGCGCTGCAGCAACGAGGGATCGTCAACAGCTTCCGCAAGAAAGGGATGATCCTCGATCGTCGCGCTCGCCACACATGGCTCTGGGCGGACCGTCACCTCCAGGCGACGCTGCCGCTGCACATGGAGGTTTTCAGGTCAAAGCCCCTGTAGCAAGACGTCCGCGTCTTCGAACGTCGCCACGCAGAGGTCCAGGTCGGGGGCGATCGCCGCGAGTTCCTCGGGATTGCCGTATCCCCCGAGGATGACGATGCAGCGGATGCCCCCCGCTTGCGCCGTCGCGATGTCGGGGCGATCGTCCCCCACGAGCACCGTCTCATCCCGCTCCGCGCCGGTCTGGTAGAGGATGTAGTCCACGACCTCCGCACTTCCCTTCGGCGGTACGGGTTTCCCGTCGTCGTCGACTGCGTTCTTGCCGATGATCACATCGAGGTATTTGGCTAGCCCCAGGTTTTCCAGAACCTTCTTCGCGATCGGATCCGGCTTGTTCGTCAAAACGACCTGGGCCACGCCTTCCTCGTACCACCTCCGCAGGGCGTCGACGACACCGGGGTAGGTGGTCGTCTCGATCACGGGGTCGAGACAGTACTCGCCGATGAAGACCTCCATGACCTCGTCGAGGTCCGTCCACCTCTTGGGGAGGCATCGGGCGGGCCGCATCACCGGGTCCTCCACGATTCCAAGAAGAGCCCGCTCGAGAAGACGGCGTACGCCGTCACCGATGAACGTCTTCACGTGGTCGACCGAGAGAGGCTCGAGGTCGTAGTGGGCGCGCGTGCGATTGACAGCCGCCGCGATGTCGTCCGCGGAGTCGATCAGCGTTCCGTCCAGGTCGTAGACGATGCAGGAGACTGGCATGAACGGTTCTCCCTCGCGTAGGTGGGCGTAGGCCGGATGACGCCGGGCTCACACGAGGATACTCCATCGCCTCCAGGCCTCAAGCCTCCGGCAGAGCGCCCTCATCCCGAAGGCGTTGAAATCCAGGTTTGATCGCGTCGTAGATGATCTCGATACGCTCGTCGAAGCCGATGAATGCACTCTTCATGGCGTTGATCGTCAGTTTCTCCAGATCCCGAGGGCCGAGCCCGAAGACCGATTGCGCCACTCCGTACTCTTTCGTGAGCGTGGTGTTCGACATGAGACGATTGTCGGTGTTGAGCGTCACCCGGAAACTCTCGTCGAAGTACAGGCGGAACGGGTGCTCCTCGATGCTCTTCACAGCCCCGGTATGGACGTTGCTCGAGAGGCAGATTTCGAGGGGAATACGCCTGTCCTTGATGTACGTGGCGAGAGTGCCCATGCCCACGAGCTGGCCGTTTTGGACGATCATGTCCTCGATCAGTCGTGTGGCATGTCCGATTCGGTGGGCGCCGCAGTACTGAAGGGCCTGCCAGATGCTCTGCTTTCCGAACGCCTCCCCCGCATGAATGGTGATGTTGAAGTTCTCGCGTTGGCAGTAGTGAAAGGCCTCGAGGTGGGTTTTGGGCGGATGGCCGAATTCATCGCCGGCGAGGTCGAAACCAATGCATCGTCGGTCTCGGAAGGAAACGGCGAGTTCGGCCATGAGAATCGACAGGGCGGGGTCGAGGTTGCGAAGAGCGCAGACGATGAGCCCGTATTGTACGCCGGTGTTCCGGCTTCCTTCTTCCAACCCGTCGAGGACCGAGGACATGACCTGCTCGACATTGAGCCCCAGCTCCGTGTGGAGGAACGGGGCGAAGCGGACTTCGGTGTACACCACCCCGTCCCGCCGCATGTCCTCCATCAACTCGACGGCCACGCGATGGAGTGCTTCCTCGCTCTGCATGACACCGCAGGTCACGGCGAAGCCCTCCAGGTATTCCTTCAGGCTGCCGCGGTTCGCACCTCGAAAAAACCACTCCGCCAATTCCGCCGGGTCTTCCGTCGGCAGTTCGACGTCGGGGACATCGCGAGCGAGTTCGATGACGGTTTGGGGGCGGAGGCCGCCGTCCAGATGGTCATGGAGCAAAACCTTCGGCATGCGCCTGAGGACGTCCGAGTCGAGAAGTGGGTGGGCCATACGCGTTCTCCTTCTTCCGCCGCCCGGTGGTGCAGCGCGGGGAAACACTGTACGCCCTGGAAGGGAAAAGGAAACCCGCGGCCGCTGCGGAGACGGATGAGGCTTCAGGGGCGTTCCAAGAGGAGGGCCGCACCCTGGCCGCCGCCCACGCAAAGACTGGCTATTCCGCGCTTGAGGCCGCGACGCCCCATCTCCCGCAGCAGGGTCAGGACCAGGCGAGCGCCCGTGGCTCCGACGGGATGGCCGATGGCGATGGCGCCTCCGTTGACGTTGAGGCGCTCCTCGGGGATCTCACCGAGAGCGCGCTCCAGCCCGAGCTCCCGACGGCAAAAACCCACGTCGCGAGCCGCTCGGAGACAGGCCAGAACCTGAGCTGCGAAGGCTTCGTTGATCTCGAAAAGGTCGATGTCCTCGAGGTCGAGCCCCGTCTGCTGGAGAAGCCGAGCGATCGCATGGACGGGGCCGAGGCCCATGCGCGTGGGGTCGAGGGCGACATAGCACCAGTCGACGAGCACTCCGAGGGGATCGATCCCCATGGAACTTGCCCTGTCTTCGCTCCCCACGAGGAGCCCGACCGCGCCGTCGCTCACCGGGCAGGCGTTGCCGGCGGTCACGGTTCCGTAATTCTTCTCGAAGACGGGCCGCAGCTTCGCGAGAGCTTCCATGCTTTGTTCGGGACGCACCGACTCGTCCTCCTCCACCCAGGCCGATCCGGCCGGAAGGGGGAGGATCTCTTCGCCGAGTCGGTCCCGTGCCGCCGTCGCCCGTTGGTGGCTCCGCAGCGCGAATTCGTCCTGGGCATTCCGGTCCACGCCGAACTCGCGCGCGATCTTCTCGGCGGTCTGGCCCATGCCGAGACCGCTGGTCGGGTCTTTCAGCCCTCGCAGCAGGGTGATCACGGGTCTCAGATGTCGGGGGCGCAGGCGTGACAGGACCCCCATCCGAGCCTTGAGGCTTCGGGCGCGTTGGAAGTCCATGAGGATTCGCTTGGTCGCGTCCGAAACCTCGAGGGGGTAGTTGCTCATGGATTCCGTCCCACCGACGAGGAACGTGTGGCCGCGTCCGGTGGCGACGCGGAGAGCGGCTTGCGTGACGGCCTCCATCCCCGAGGCGCAGTTCCGATGGACAGTCATGGCGGGCATCCGGTCTCCGAGCCCCGCCCGAAGCGCCACGACTCGGGCGAGATTCGCGGCCTTGGCGTTTTGCCCCACGCATCCCAGAAAGACCTGATCCACGTCGTCGTGGTGAAGGCGCCGCCGGTCGACGAGCTCTCTTAGAACCAGTCGTCCCAAGTCATCGGCTTCGAGGGGGGAGAGCGCGCCGCCGGCTTTCCCGAAGGGGGTCCGAATGCCGTCGAGAATCATCAATCTCTCGGTGGACGTCATGACGATTCGCTCTCCCACAGGCTCTCCCGCATCCATGTCGCAAGTCCTCCGGTCCAAGGAGGAAATCCCATCCCGTAGATGGTGGCGAGATCCAGGTCGTCGGGGCTCTCGACGATGTTCTCCTCGAGGATCCGTTCGGCCTCCTTGGCGAGGACCTCCAACAACCTGTCCAAGAGCGCTTGCCGCCCCAGTCGGGCGGCGAAGCGGCTCTCGTCGAGGGACGGGTCGATGGCGACCAGTTCCTTGCGGGAGCGCGGTCGCGGCCTCCGCTTTCCATAGTTGTAGAATCCTCTTCCGGCTTTCTTCCCGAGCAGGCCCTTCTCGGCCATGGCGACGATGAGATCAGGTGTGCTCACGCCGACGTCGGGGACCGATTCCAGATGGCGGCAGACGTGGAGCACGACGTCCAAGCCGACGGTGTCCATGAGCGCGAAGGGGCCCATGGGTAGGCCGAAGCTTCGCGCGGCCGCATCCACCGTCGTGATCTCCGCGCCGTCGGCCAGGAGAGAGACCGCTTCCAAAAGGTAGGGAGCGAGGAGGCGGTTGACGACGAACGCCGGGCTGTCGGTGCAGAGAACCGGAGTCTTGCCGATGGATTGGGCGAATTGAATGAGCGCGGTCAAAGTGAGCTCGTCCGCTCCCTCGTGCCGAACGACCTCGACCAGCGGCATCTTGGGTGCCGGATTGAAGAAATGCAGCCCCGCGACACGTCCCGGGCGGTCGGTATGGGCCGCCAGGGTGGAGACCGACAGGCTCGACGTGTTCGAAGCGATGATCGCATGTTCGCCGAGAACCTCGGCCAGCGCTTCGAAGACCTTCTCCTTGAGGGAGGGGATTTCCGGGACGGCTTCGATGATCAGATCCGCGGATGCCAAGCCCGCGTAGTCAGCGCCCAGCATCAGCCTGTCCATGGTGGCGCGAACCTCGACACGTCCGCCTCGCCGTCGCCGCACGGTTTTCTCGATGGCCGCCCGAAGGGACTTCGAGGCCCCCACGAGCGCTTCGGGAAACGGGTCGACGAGTCGAACTTCCAGTCCTTTCTCGATGAGAAGTTGGGCGATTCCACGCCCCATGACGCCCGCTCCAACGATCCCCACGCGCCGGATCGGCCGCATCCCGGCAAACTTCTTCGCGTAGAGGCCGCCGCGATCCTTGGGTCGACCGCGGCGAAAGATGGATACGAGGTGTTTCGACACCGATCCGGGAAGGAGTCGAGCCAGGGCCTCTCGCTCGAGACGAAACCGTTCTTCGCGAGACTTGTTTCGGCCCCGTCGCAGGACGTCCAGAATGGCCAGGGGTGCGGGGTAGAGGCCGCGCGTTTCCTTCTTGACCTGCCTTTCGGCCACAGCCAGAGAGGCGCGGGTGACGGGCGGAATCTCGTCCACGAGGTAGTCCAGGATTCCCGGCTCGCGCGACACGGGCCCGCCGTGGTGGCCGTGGTGCCTGGCTTGGATCATCCCCTCGATGCGCCGTCGACCCCGTTCCATCAGAAGTTCCTTGGGAGGGCATTCCAAGGCCAATCCGAGGGATCGAGCGCGGCCGCCGTACATGGTGCGACCGGTGAGTAGATAGGTGAGCGCGGCCTTGAGGCCGATCGCCTCGGGGAGGCGCGTCGTGCCGCCCCATGCGGGAAGAATGCCGAGCCGGACCTCGGGAAGGGCCAGGCGGGTCGCGCTCGAATCGCTGACCAAGCGGGCGTGGGCGGCCAAGGCGAGCTCGAGGCCGCCCCCCATGCACGCGCCGTGGATGAGGGCTACGACCGGGAACGGCAGTTCCTCGATCGCCGAAAAAAGCTCCTGTCCCCTTTCGGACGTTTCCATGATCTTGCTCGGGTCCGACATGTCGGCGATCGCGTCGACGTCCGCTCCGGCGCAGAACACGTTGCCCCCGGCTCCTGTGATCAACAGCCCGCGAACGTCGTCCCGACCATCGAGGGACTCGATGACGGATTCGAGGCCGGAGACGGCCTCCATGTCGAGGATGAAGGGATGTCCATCCCGCCCCTCGAGGGTCAGGACCGCGATACCCGTGTCGTCCAACTCGAGGTTGCACGTCTCGGGTCGTGTTGCTGAGTTCGATGTCGTCACGGAGCCCTCATTCTTCTTCGTACGAGAGAAGACAACCTAACGATCGCAACCCCTCAGGTCGAGGAATCGTCGTTTC
>CAZLGG010000143.1:0-8131 GCA_964559135.1 uncultured Planctomycetia bacterium | reverse complement strand
GAGGCTCGAGGACCACATCGTCATCCCCGGCATCGGCGTCTTGGGGGGGGTGAGCCTTCCGGAGATGACCCGGCACGGTGCGCCGGGACGATTTCCCCAGGTGCACCGGGGCCAGCCCCTGCAGCGCCCCGCCTCGCCCGGGTTTCACGGGCATGGGGTGGCGACGTCTCCACTGCTCCCAGGCCAAAGTCAGGGCGTAGGGGAGGTTCGCGGCCGTCGACAGCGCACCGCGCAACCGGTCGAGGAAGATCGCGAGGACTTCGCCTGACGTCTTGCGATTTGTCGCCTCGACCTCTTCCACCGCCGCAGTGGCGGCCGCCTCGGCCTCGAAAACCCAGGAATCCATCTGACGGAGAAGATCGCTCGCGGCTTCGCGGACTCCTTCGTCCCCGTCGAAAAGCCGTAGGCGCACCTGGCCTTGCATCGCCCCACTTGCGTGGGCGGGATGGGCCAAGGCTCGCAAGGCGATGCGGCGGACACGGGCTTCCGCATCGCTGAGGGCTTCGAGGAGGAGTCCCGTGACCCGTTCCCCCGGCGCGAGGGTCCCCAGCACTTGAACGGCGTCGCGCCGCAGTCGCAAGTCCCCGGACTCGATCATCGTCCCGAGATGGGCGCACAAGTCTTCGAAATCGACGTCACTGGTGTTCTTCATTGTTCATCATTCTCAATCAACGAAACGAAGGAAGACTTGAGTCGTTCGCCACGGAACGAGCCCATGGATGATCGCCCTGCCTCCTTGGAAGACCTTCCGACCGTGGTTCTCGCATGCCCAGCTCGCCACTTCTGCGTTAGCCCTTCGCGCGGACCCCTCGCAAAAACCTCGAAGTTGTTCCTCATTGAACTTCTGCTTGAGGACCGCGATCTGCTCGGGGTTTCCCCTCACGGTCCTCCCGTTCCCCTCGAACCGGGTGGGACAGATCTTCCTCATGAACGCGAGAAAGCGCTCTTTCCTGTCTTGGGGACGCACGAACCCTTCGATGAACCCCGACTTCCAAAGAGTCCCCAGATCAACCCGCTCATTGTCGTCATTGTCTCGAGCGTCCACCCCCAAGGCATCCGCGATCCACTGGATGAGGGCTTCCAGGACCCTCGACTGAGCCCTTCCGTTGTTGTTCTCGCAATCGCGACGACAGGCGTGAAGGAAAAAGAGGACGTAGGTGAAGCTGCACCACCGGAGTTCAGCGCGCACGTCACCCTGCCCCCCATGGCCCATCCCGAACACATCCTCTTCCAGTTGGGTGTCCCGATAACGATCCAATGCGAGCCCCTCGGCTCGCAAAGAGTCGACGAGTCGATCGTAGGTGTCCTGGAAGCAGTGGCCTGCCGTTTGGTCGTTCCCATCCTCGACGGGCACGACACGAACATCTCTCGGATCGTTTGGGAGGGGGCTCGAAGAAACGGATGAAAAGTACGCTTTCTGCACTTCCGTCCTGGCGATGTGGCGGACACCGAGATGGATCCAGTTCTCGAGCGCCATAGCCTTCTTGCTCGACCGAAACGCAACTCTGGCAAATCGCAACTGCCTCGGCAGGTGTGTTTGGAACGCGATCGACAGAAGTTCATACGTCACATTGCGGAGTTGTTCTTTACCTGCGAGCCGTCCCCACCTCTGCATGGCCGCACCGACGGCCTTCGACGCCGCCTCCCAAGCGTTGCCAAGGAAGGTCGGATGGGGACGAGCAACTTGCGGCCTCAGTCGATCCCACAAAGACCCATCGTGAGGGTCCAACAGGCTCGCGAGGATAGCCGTCGCCGGATCGTCTGCGAAGAATCTTGCCACCGCTCTGCGTGCGGCCGCATACAGCTGGATGCGCGTCCCGGTCGGCCAAGGGCCGTCGCCTCCAAGAAGTGCGACACCGGCTGCCTTCAGGATCTGGGTGCTCTTGGCATCGAGATCCTCCCATTCCACGAATGTCTGACGCAGGACCTCGATCTGAGGGACGAGGCGTCGCGCCTCCTCGACATGGCGGTCGAGAGGCGCGAGGCAACGGGCCTTCAGTGTCTCCCAATCCATCTCAACCGTCTCCGTCGCCGACTCCACCTCGTCGTGATCGGGGTGGAAAGGTTCTACGGACATGTGCCGTCCCCCGTTCGTCATCGTACTGTCTTTTGAGCTGCGACGAGCAAGGGCGGATTTTTTCCTTTCCGCCAAAGGGCCGGGGACAGCGCGATGTAATCTTGGATCGGCACACCGGCGGCGCACGACACGACGACGCGACCCGATCGTTCGGCCAAAACCGACGCCAGACGTTTTCTCGTGTCCGGACTCCCCGCCGGCCCCACGGTGGCACCGTCGATCACAACCACGCGATCGTTGGTGACGGTCACGACGATGGGCTGCTCAGAGGTGTCAGCAGATCTCGCCCCCTCGGGACGGGCCACCTCGGGAAGGTCCGTGCTCCAAACCTGCTTCGCCCGTTGCCCGACACAGCAGAAGAGAACGAAGACAAGGCAGAAAGCGAAATCGACGAAGGATCCCCAGACGCTGACGCCGGAATCCGCGGGCCCCTGGAAGGGCAGATCAGTCGTGGTTTTCATCGTTGACCTCCCGGGTCTCGCCCTTGTTCGCATGCGCCCCCTTCTCGGCCCCCCGCACGGCACGGACGAACCGTTCGACATGGTCGCGGAGACCCTCGTCGTCGAGACGTCCGTGCCAGACGCCGGGCGCGAGCTGGGCCGCGACCACGGAAAGCACACTGCAAAGGGTGCTCTTCATGGCGATGGCCGCCGAGGGGCCGATGGCCCCGATCCCCGTTGCGGGATCCCATGTCGACAACACGATGTAGAAACCATAGACCGTGCCGCCCAGACCAATGACAGGCGCCACCTGAGCGATGAGATGCAAACGCGCCCTCAGCCTTTGCATCCGCGGTGCGCCGGGAAGTTCGCGCGCCACATAGATCTCAGCCAATTCCGAGGAACGGCCACCCCGTGTCGCGTCGATTCTGAGGGGTAGGAGCCCGAGATCGCTCCAGCGCAATCCTTGCCCCGGAGCGGGGTGGGCACAAAGTTGCAGACCCGCCTCGAGCTGGGCTCGAAAACTCTTCGAACGGCGCCCGAGGTCGCGGGCGAGAACGATCCACTGACAGGCGGACCAAATGGTCATTCCAATGAGAAGGATCAAGATGGATTGCATCCAGAGAGGCAATCCTGCGACGAGCCAAGTGATCATGATTTCGACTCCTTGTTTCAGGACATGAGCAGGCGAACCAGAATGCGAACCAAAGGCTCGAGGATTTCCCGGGCCCCCTCGACGACCGACCTGGGCGAGCGGTCCGCAATCGTCGAGACGATCAAGAGCAGCAGGAGGAGATTCGTGACCAGCGAGCCCAGGAAGCCTTCCCGTTTCATCGGTTCCCCTCCGTCGTAGGAACGGCCCAGGGCCGCCGGATCTCCTCCAGTTTCTTGAGCACGTCCTCGTCGGTGGTGCCCTCCTCGGGAAGAGGGGCACCGCAGCCGGGAAGCGGGAAAGCCTCCGGAAGCGGCGCCGGAGAGGGTCCGGCCGTATCGTCCTTACAACCGGTTCTCGAGTCATCGAGCCCGATCTCGGACGCCAGCCACTGGCCAGGTTCAGGCTCCAGCCTGTGGCCCAGGGCGATCAGAGCGACGATGACAAGAAGCTTTCTCAGCATGACGTCACTCCTTTCCCCGTGGTGCAATGGACTCGGGCTGGGTCAAACGGGAATCCGCCATGAGGTCGCGCAACAATCGGTTGAACTCGGCGACGAATTCATTCTCCTCGCTCTCAAGGGAAGGAGGGGACGGGGCCGGCGCGGGGTCATCATCGCTGCGAGACTCGGGAGACGTCCGCGGGGCCGGCGGGGTTTCGGAAGTGTCTGCGCCGCGGGCCGGAACGGGAGGCGTGTCCAACCCACCGACCGCCGGATCAGGTCGTTCTCCACGACATGCGAGCAGGGCCAGTACGACGAGAAGAAAGAGGACCAGCGCCGCTTGTAAGATCTTGTAGGTCTTCATGACGATTTCTCTCCTGATTTGCTGGGCAAAGAGGCCTCGATGGCCGCGCCATCGCCCTGAGACCTCATGACAAGTCGAATGCGCTTCCGTGGGCCGGCCGAGGCCCCCAGGTCGAGATCGACGGCACGGGCGCTGAGGACGACGTAGACGTCCTCACCGCCCGACGGCGACCACCCCATTTTTTGGGCGAGACGGCTGGAGGCTCCTCCGTCGGGGTGAGTGATGTGAATGAAAAGGTGATGGCTCCGCTCGTCGAGGTACCGTCGTACGGACATGACGCCGTCCAGGTGCTGCACCACCCCGTCACGGAGAATGCGGACGTTGTCGATCTCCAGCCCGCCCCCGGCGCGTTCGACCCGCATGACGACGAGTTCCGAGCCCGTGGCGTCGAGAAAACGGGTCAACCGCTTCGTCGTGATTCCCGAAGGGATATCGAGTTCGATCGACATCCCCAGGGAATCGAGGGGTTGGCCGGACCTTCGAAGGTGGCTGGCCGTCTGCTCCTCTCGGGAGGTCTGCTGCGACGGAGCCTGCCTCGGGGCATGCGTCCCTGGACGCCTCACGTCGTCCTGAGCGACCCTCGTCCGCGCGACGCTCCGTCGACGGGGCTCCACGCGGGGGGCGGCGGCGGTCACGAGCCGCGGGTTCGCCGCGCCGACGCGAGGACGGCGCGATGACGAGAACCAGCCGGACACACGTGGGGGGATCTCCAGGAGAGCGACGACGGTCAGAGTCAGGAGCACAGCCTTGGTGGTTTGGCTCGAACTCATCGGTCCCCCTCCTTCGCCGCGGGTTGGGCGCGGACCGTTTTCTGGGCGTCACCGCCCTCGGCGGATCCCATCTTTTCGGCAAGCCACGTATCGAAGTCGGAGGAGAACGAGCCCATCTTGATTCGGGCGCCGGTCTGGTCGGGGCGCAGCATGTCGAGCAGCCCCGACAACTCGTCGCTGATTCGACCGCCTCGATCTTCGAAGGAAGCGGCCGTATCCGCCATCCCCTCGAGACTGCCGACGAGATCGGCGTAACTCTGCCAGCGGATGATGCTCTCCACGCGATCGGCGGCGACCTCGAGCTGAAGCGAGAGTCGTCGAACCCGTCGGAAAACCTGATAGGTGGTGATCTCCGCGCTGGAAAGCGCCTCATCCTTGAGGGACGCGAGCAAGGCCGCGTCCGAACTTTGTGCGAGGTGCCCCTTGAGACCGAGGAGGGCGTCGGAAACCCTTTGTTCGGCCATGTAGCGGAGGAAAAGAGCGTGGCGGCCCGCATTCGTCAAGGTTCGACCGCTACGATCGTTCTTGGACTTATGCTTGGCCACCAGACGAGCCGTGGCTTCGCGCTTGGCGCTCAGTTCCTTCTCCAATCGGTGAATCTCCTCCTTCATCACGAGACGCTTTCGCGCCTCCGCCGTGTTCTCTCGTGCGAGCCTGTCCTCCAAACGCTTCAAGCGATCCTGGAAGACTTTCTCCACTCCACCGACCTGGCCGGGACTCGCTCCACAAATGCCATCCGCCTCGCACTTGAGGGAAACCATGATCGTGACCAGGCGCCCAAGGACGCGGCGCCGGTTCTCGGGACTGCGATCCCGGCGGTAGGATTCGGACAGACCCCGCAGTTCCTTGGTGGCGTCGGAAAGGGTCCCGACGAGCTGCAAAACGGCTTCGCGAGGCTCAGTGATCAACTTCTTGACATCCTCTCCGACGGACGGACGCATGCGGGCGGGATCGGTGGCCTCACCGCGATCGCCCCCGTTGTCCTGAGCCCCGGCGTGAACGACGAGGGCCAGGGCGATCACCACATAGGACACGCCGGAAAACAGTCGCGCCATCGAATTCGCTGGACAAACAAACATCTGCCTCATGACCTAGGGACTCCTTTGAATGGGCCTTGGCCCCACCGCGGGGCCGTCTCTACCTAAAAAGGCATCAGTTCGGGCAAACCCGGGGGCCCCGTGAAAAAAAAATCACGCACTCCTCCCAGCCCGGCCCTGCGGCAAAGGGGACAATCGGGAGCGCCGGCGTGATCGACCTCGCCCATCTCCAGCGGGCCGCCCCGGGACGTGGCGCGCACCCAGACGCTCTTGTCGATGGTTCCCGCCAGCAACAAGCGCTCGAGAAGAAAGGTCGCCGCCCCCACCGCGAAGGAGTTCAACGAAACGAGAGAACCCAGCCGATCCTCGAACCACGGACGCCCTTCATCCAGGGCTTCGACATCAAGCCCCGGAATGCCTCCCAGGCAAAGGAGACACGCTGAGCCGGGCAGGCAAAGGCGGATGTCCGTCCCCGCCAGCCATCCGCCCTCGTCGATGACCCCGGTGGCGACATCCAAATGGGGACGAAGAAACAGGGTGGCCGCCGTCGCCACCTGCAACCGAGCCGCGGGTCGATCCACGGCAGTGATGAGAAGATCGGCAACGGTGAGCGGAGAGAAGTCGCGATCCTCGGCAACCTGGGTGGCGAAGGCACGAACCTGAAGCTCGGGAGCCGCGACACGGAGGCGCTCGGCCACCGCATGGACCTTGAAGCGTCCCACATCGGACGGCGTCACGCCCCACATGGCGTCGAGATTGTGGGGTTCGACGCGATCCCCGTCATAGAGCCGTAGACGATGCACCCCCATCCGAGCGAGGACAGCCGCGAGCCAGGACCCTGTCCGTCCAACTCCCACGAGAGCAATGTCGAGGGACCGGACCCGGTGCAAAGGCCCCTCTCCTCCCAGAGCACCGGCCTGACGCCCCCGATCGACGACGCCGGACGAGGAAACCGGGAATTCGGCGGGCCGCCCGTGCCGCGGCAATCCGGGGCCGACGATGTCGATCCTCTCCAAGGGGAAAACGCCGTCGGGAGTGAGCACTGCCGACGCGATGCGACCGTTCTTGAAGGTCGCGACCTCCACGACGAGGGAATTCGGGTCGGAACGGAGCCCTCTCAAACTCCAGTAGGCGCTCGTGACTCCGCTCATGTCATCGGGGAGCAGCACGGATTTGACGGTCGCCGAGCCCAGACCCGGCCCATGCTCGTGCGGTGCGACGAGGATCTCGACGACTTCGTCGCGCCGCCAGATGACGGCGGGCACCGCCACGTCTCGATCCTTGTCGTGGGCGATCCTTCTCCACGTGGGCTCCGTCAAACGAAGCCGGAAACGTGGCTGATCCATGATCGGGCCTCCTCTCCTTTTGAGTCTCCGTGGAAGAAAGGGGGCTGTGTCCGAGGACGGGGGGGACTTTCGTTTTTTTTGGGTCGGTCCCACCGGTCTGCGCGGTCGCGCTCCTTTCCCTGATGAGAGGCGAGACGGGCGACGCCGATGGGCGGCGACGCTCGCCGAAGCTCATGGGAACAGAGTCCCGAGAAAGGAGTCGGCAACCATGATTCATGCAAAGAGGGCGAAGACGGGGGAGGCCAGTCGGCTACTGGTGGCCGCTGGGAGCATGTGCATCGTGCTTGGCGTCTGGTGGCACGTCACATTCACAGCCATGGCGGCCAAGATGACACACGCGATTCATGACGATCAGCCCCTTCGTCGGAGTTCGTCCAGGACGATCAGCGGCATTCCGAGGCTCGTCCTCACCGTCGAAGAGGGCGCCGACACAGGGGTCGGATTCCACACCGGACGTCGACCATGGACGGCCACCGCCAAGCAGAAATCTCAGCCCACCCAAACAGAAAGGAGAAAGAAGTGATGCTCAAAGACCGCAACGTTCTCGTGCAGCGAGAAACCGAAGCTCCCCAGGCGGAATGCCCGGTTCCTCGCGTCCGCGCCACCGCGGACGAAGTCTCCGCGGAACTGAAGGAACGCAAGGAGAGGGAGATGCGAGAACGGGAGGAGGCGCTGTTCCGGTTCGATTGAACGCCCTTTGCGTCCCCCCCCTCCCCGAGTTCCCCGTGCGCTTCCCATCGCACGGGGAACTCCTTTTTCCACGTCGACCGGGCCCCCTATGTCAGGGGAGTCGATTCTCTTTTCGGACAAGAAGTCCCGAATCGTTTTCAGCCGGGAGTGTCGATCCGCGGACGATCCTCCCCGGAGAGTCGGCTCCTCCTTCGGGTTGACGCATTGGACGTCGAGGGCAGGCGCCGAATCGGTGGGAACGCTAAGCCGCGTGGACCTTGGAGGAACGAGGCCACCCCGGCCCAGGGGACGGACTCAGGCGACGGGGTGGAGC
>CAZLGG010000142.1:0-8183 GCA_964559135.1 uncultured Planctomycetia bacterium | reverse complement strand
AACCAGACATCGAAGAGCCAAGTCGTCCCGCCGCAGCGTTCGCGTGGCGGACAGGATCTCTCGTTGGGTCATCACCTTGGGGGGGATCGGTACGATCATCTCGGTCCTCATGGTCTGCGTCGTCTTGGTGTGGGTCGTGTTGCCGCTTTTCACCGGCGGCGAGGTCTCTGACAGGACCGAAGTCCAGATTGCGGAGACCTCGGCGGACGTGGCGCGCGTCGGGGAGGATGAGTACCGAACGATCGGATTCTCCGTGGACCGACAGGGGCGCCTTCGCTCCTTCTTGCTGGACGACGGGACGACGATCGCCGAACGGCCCCTCTCGTCCCTGGGAGCGACCACCGCACTCTCCTTCTCGCCCGGTTCCAACGAATTCGGGCTGGGGTTTTCCGACGGACGCATCGTCCTCGGGCGGATCGAGTTCACGACTTCCTATCTCGATGCGAAGGAACTCCCCGAGGCGCTGCGCGCTCTGAAGGAAGGGGAGGCACGCCCCCACGGCCAAGGCGTTCTCCAGAGGACGTCCATCGGACAGTACCGGCAGCAGGCCCTCCGGGTCGTGACCGACGATCCCGTCGATCTCGGAATCGGTGGCGCGATCCGTCTCTTCGACCAGACATCGACGTCCTCCGGTCGCCTGGCGGCGGCCATGGACGACAAAGGGCGGCTGTTCGTCCGCCGTTTTCAGGTCGAGTACGACATGCTGGAGGACGAGGAGACCACGGTCGTCGTCGGTGGGAATCTCGACGTGGCGTCGACGAAGCCGGCGACGGAAGATGGGTGGTCCCTCCCCGACCATCTGGTGCTCTCGAGTCTCGGGGACACGGTCTATCTGATCTGGAATTCCGGTCGGCTGCTCCGCGTCGATGCCCGGGACGTGGAGAAGCCCGTTCTCGCGGAGTCCCTGAGTCTTTTTCCCAACGAGAGCGGTCGACGTGTCACCGCCTTGGCTCCTCTCCTCGGACGGTCCTCCTTGCTCGTGGGCGACGACCTCGGGCGGTTGGGCGTCTGGTTTCGGACGAAACCCTCCGAGGCTCCGAACCCGGACGGCATCGTCATGCGCCGCGGTCATCTCATTGCCGGGCGCGCCGCGGCGCTCACGGCCATTGCCTCTTCCGGGCGGAGTCGCGTCGTGGCCTTGGGTTTCGACGACGGCGGACTTCGCATCGTCCATGTGACGGGGGAGGGCGTGATCGCGGACATTCCGCCACCCGGTGACGCCGGTCCGGCCCTGGCGGTCGCTCTTGCGCCGAAGGAAGACGGCCTGTTGGCGGTGTATCCGCGCAAGGCCGCGTCCTGGGCCCTCGACGTGGGTTATCCCGAGGCCAGCTTCAAGGCCTACTTCGGCAAGGTCTGGTACGAAGAACACGAGAAACCCGAGTACGTTTGGCAGTCCTCGAGCGGGACCGACGAGTTCGAGCCGAAGCTCAGTCTCATCCCTTTGATCTTCGGGACCGTCAAGGCCACGCTCTATTCGCTGTTGTTCGGCGTGCCCCTGGCGCTGCTCGCCGCCGTCTTCACGTCCGAGTTCATGCATCCGAAGTGGAAACGAAGGATCAAGCCCACTCTCGAGCTGATGGCAAGTCTTCCCAGCGTGGTGCTGGGCTTCATCGCCGGGTTGGTCATCTCTCCCTTCCTCGAACAACACGTCCCTCAGGCGCTCGCCGCCGTCTACCTCATCCCGTTCTTCTTCCTGCTGGGGGCGCAGCTCTGGCAGGGGTTGTCGCCACGGTGGAGTTCGAGGCTTGGAGTCATGCGCGGCGTCTTCCTCGTGCTGGCCGTCTTCGTGGGCGTGCAGGCCGCGGGCGTCGTCGGTCCCATCGTGGAGCGTGTCCTCTTTGCCGGAAACCTGAGACTCTGGTTGGACGGCCAGCGAGGAGATGCGACGGGGGGATGGTTGTTGATCGTCCTTCCCGGCTGCGCGCTCTCGGCCTGGGCTCTGATCGCCTTGCCCTTTCGGCGAGCTTGGGAGGGCTGGACGGGTTGCGGTTCGCGCGGGAGAGCTGCCGCCCTCGAGGTGACGCGCTTCCTGTTGGGCTCGGCGCTCGCAATCGGTCTCGCTTGGGGTGTGGCCGCGATCCTCACGGCGGCGGGTTTCGATCCCCGCGGATCGGTCCTCGGCACGTACGTGCAGCGCAACGCTCTCGTGGTCGGTTTCGCGATGGGGTTCGCCATCATCCCCATCATCTACACCTTGGCGGATGACGCGCTCTCGTCCGTGCCGCAGCACCTTCGCGCGGCCTCCTTGGGGTGCGGAGCCACGCCGTGGCAGACGGCCTCGCGCGTCGTGATCCCCACCGCCATGAGCGGTATCTTTTCCGCGGTGATGATCGGTCTCGGCCGGGCCGTGGGGGAGACCATGATCGTTCTCATGGCCGCGGGCAACACGCCCATCATGGATTGGAACGTCTTCAACGGCTTTCGCACTCTGTCCGCCAACATCGCGGAGGAGTTGCCCGAGGCCGTGAAGGACAGCACCCACTACCGCACGCTATTCTTGGCCGCTCTCGTCCTCTTCGTCATGACTCTCGTGCTCAACACGGTCGCCGAAGTGGTCCGACAGCGATTCCGCAGGAGGGCGACGAGACTATGAGCCCCGAGAATCCATCCCACCTTGCCGAGCCCCAAGGCCCCCATCGGAGGCCGGGTCGCAGGAGAAAGGTGCGTCATTGGGGGTTCCGCGCGCGGGGTGAGGGCTTCGTCTGGTTGACGGGGGGAGCCCTCGTTCTGGGCGTTCTCATGATCCTGGGCCTCCTCTACCTGATCGTCGGCCACGGGATGGCGACGTTTTGGCCGAAGGACGTCGTCCGGATGACCTTGGTCGACGGACGCAATGTCTTGGGAGAGGTGACTCGGGAGGAAGACTTCGTTCTCGACGAGGACGGGCTCTTCTCCCTCCCCGCGCCTCTCGTGCCTGCCGCACGCAAGGTCCTCGGAGATGCCCACGAGCGGGCTCTGACCCGGCGGATGGTCCGCACGGGGAATTTCGACCTCACGCGTCAGCACTTCACCATGGTTCCCGCCTTCGCGATCGCGAAGGAAGACGAGCCGGAGTGGGCGCTGGTCGTCGAGCGCCTGGAGTGGGGGCGGTTCTACGGTTTCCCGAAAGTGTTTCGAATCGACGAGAAGGATGTCGCCGAAGAACCCTCCGCGGTCATGGCGACCCTCGAGGCGCGCCTTCCCGAGGTGGCGGCGCGGCGCGACGTCATCCGCCGCATCGAGAAGCGCGACATCGGTGACGTCAATCGCAAGGCGGAGGCGGCTCGTCTGCAACTCCGCAAGGTCGAACTCGAGGAAGGGAAGGACAGTGAGGCCTACCGAAGCCTCGTCCGGCAAGTGAAGGACGTCGAGGATGCGTGCGGCCGGGAGCACGCCGCACTCGAGAAGAAGATCGCCCAGCTTCGGCAAGAGAACGCGCGCTACGTCCTTGTGGCCCGCAGTGTCGACGGTGTGGAAAAGTCCATCCCGCTCTCCACGATCGTGCGGGCATACACTCCCAATCGCATGGGCACCTCGGAGCGCATGGGGCTCTATCTGGATCGGTGGTGGGAGTTCCTCAGCGACGAGCCGAGAGATGTCAACATGGCGGGGGGCGTCTTCCCCGCCATCTTCGGTACGGTCGTCATGACCCTTCTCATGAGTCTGCTGGTCGTGCCGTTCGGCGTGCTCGCCGCCCTCTATCTGCGGGAATACGCCAAGGCGGGGCCGATCGTGAGCATCGTTCGGGTGGCCATCAATAACTTGGCCGGTGTGCCCAGCATCGTTTTCGGTGTCTTCGGTCTCGGGTTCTTCTGCTACTTCGTCGGTGGAACGATCGACCAGATCTTCTTTTCGGAGAAGTTGCCGAACCCCACGTTCGGAACCGGCGGCATCTTCTGGGCGTCGCTCACACTGGCCCTCCTCACGCTGCCGGTCGTGATCGTCGCCACCGAGGAGGCGCTCTCCGCCGTGCCCAACTCTCTTCGCGAGGGTTCCTATGCCTGCGGGGCGTCCAAGTGGCAGACCATTCGCCGGATCATTCTTCCGAAGGCGCTCCCCGGCATCATGACGGGCATGATTCTCGCGATGGCTCGCGGAGCGGGCGAGGTGGCGCCCCTCATGTTGGTGGGGGCGGTCAAGTACACCCCCAGTTTGGCCGTAGACCACGTCTTCCCCTACATCCATCCCGAGAGAAGTTTCATGCACTTGGGCTTCCACGTCTACGATCTGGGATTCCAGAGCCCCAACAGCGAGGCCGCGCGCCCTTTGGTCTACACGACGACGCTTCTGCTCGTGGCCTTGGTCGTGATCTTGAACCTGGGGGCCCTGTGGCTCCGGGCTCGCCTGGCGCGCAAGTATGCGGGAGGAAAGTTCTGATGTCCGAGGCCCTTCACACCGCCGATGTGGACAACGAAGATAGGGAGTCATCCATGACGGAGAACACGATGCCTCGAGCGTCCGGCGATTTGCCCGACTTGCCCGCGAGGGAAGACCTCCCCAGCGTGGACGATGCTCTGCGCGACGAGACGTCCTTTGCGACCGTGGTCCATCCGGAGCTGGCCCAGGAGGAAGCGCTCGTCGAGATCGACCGCTTCTCCCTTTGGTACGGAGCCAAGCGCGCTCTCTGGGACGTCGGCATGACGATTCCGAAGGGCAAGGTGACGGCTCTCATCGGGCCTTCCGGCTGCGGGAAGTCGACCCTTCTGCGATCCGTGAATCGGATGAACGACCTCATCGACACGGTGCGCATCGAGGGCGACATGCGGCTGGACGGCGAATCCATCTACGGCAAGAGCGTGGACGTCATCGAACTCAGGAAGCGCATGGGGATGGTCTTCCAGAAGCCGAACCCCTTCCCCATGAGCATCTACGAGAACGTGGTCTACCCCCTGCGCATCGAGGGTGTGAAGGACAAGGCGACTCTGAAAGAGGTGGCCGAACGCAGCCTGCGGGGCGCGGCGCTCTGGGAGGAGGCGGAGCCGCGGTTGAAAGAGAGCGCCCTCGGACTTTCCGGAGGGCAACAGCAAAGGCTCTGCATCGCTCGGGCCGTCGCGGGCGAGCCGGAAGTCCTCCTGATGGACGAGCCCTGCTCGGCCCTCGACCCCGTCGCCACCAGCAAGGTCGAGGACCTCATCGAGGAGCTGAAGGGGGACTACACCATCTTGATGGTCACCCACAACATGCAGCAGGCCGCTCGGGTGTCCGAGTACACGGCCTTCATGTATCTGGGGCGCCTCGTCGAATACGGTCCCACCGATCGGATCTTCACCCAGCCGCTCTGCGCGGAGACCGAGGACTACATCACCGGCCGGTTCGGCTGATCCACGTCACCCTCCGCTCGGCCCGCCCTTCCTGTCCTCGATGCGAGCCGACCGCCCGAACCCGCCCCACCTCCACCCCCGAAGGACGCGGGAATGGCGCGACTCTCATGGCGCGACCGCGCCACGAAGCGGAGGGCCTCTCTGCCTTCTCGAGTCCTTCCTTGACAAATGACGACGATTGCCTCGAATGAGCGCTATCCAACGGATTCCCCGCGCGACGCCGGGTTACCCAGGTCCGTGGAGTGACATGGTTCGGTGTTGTGAGCGGCTCGCGTTGCGCACGGGAACACATGAAACCAAGATGTGGGTGAGGAAGCAGGATGCCCGATCACAACGACTTCGCGAACCTGATCTGGCCGATTGCCGAGCTCTTGCGGGGGCCCCATCGTGCGAGCCTGGACTGGCGGAAGCATGAAAAGACATCGCGTTGCGGTGCGGTCCCAGGCACACGGGTCGAGCAGAAGCGGGAGGATCTCATGGGAGGTACGGGCCGGCTCGAGGCCTGCTGCCAAGTTGCCGCCTGGTGGCTCGAACAGCGCATCGAGAGGATGCCCGCATGAGCCGCGCGAGCTTGCAGCGGGCCGCTTTCCCTAGAGAGGCGAGACGACCATGACCGCACGCATCGACATCCGGCCCCAGATGCTGCGCTGGGCTTGTGACCGCGCGGGTTTGGCGACCGACGAGATCGCGCATCGGATTCCCCAGTTCGCCGCCTGGGAGAAGGGGGAACGCCGACCGACGTTCAGGCAGCTCGAGAAGTTCGCCAAAGCGACGCATACGCCAATCGGTTACCTCTTCCTTCCCGAGCCGCCAGAGGAGGCTTTGCCGATTCGGGACTTGCGCACCATCGCCGATGGGCCCGTGGAACGTCCCAGCCCCGACCTGTTGGACACGGTCTACACCATGCAACGGCGGCAAGCGTGGTTGCGCGAGGAGCGGATCGAGGACGGAGTGGAGCCGCTCGACTTCGTACGCAGTGCACGTCTCAGTGATGATCCGGATGGGGTCGGACGGGAGATGCGTCGCATTCTGGGTATGGATGATGGCTGGGCCGCCGAGCTGCGCACCTGGCAAGAAGCCGTTGGACAGCTACGCCGTGCCATCGAGGACCTGGGGGTCATGGCCGTCATCAACGGGGTGGTGGGCAACAACACCCACCGCAAGCTCGACGTACAGGAGTTCCGGGGTTTCGCGCTGTGCGACGAATACGCGCCCCTGGTGTTTGTGAACGGTGCGGACGCCCGGTCTGCACAGATGTTCACGCTTGCCCACGAACTTGCCCACGTCTGGCTCGGAACGGAGGGGCTCTCGGGCTTCGAGGGGCTGTTTCCGGGTGGCACCGAGGTTGAGGACTGGTGCAACCGCGCGGCGGCCGAGCTGCTCGTGCCAGCGCGGGCGCTCGAGGAGCGCTGGCCGGAGGCCAAACGCCGAGGGAGCCCCTTCGAAACGCTCGCCAGGGTCTTCAAGGTCAGCCCCGTGGTCGTCGGTCGCCGCGCCCTGGATCTGCGGCTCGTAGACCGTCGTAGGTTCTTCAGTTTCTACAACGATTCTGTCCGCCGGGAACGCCGAGCGGGCAAAAAATCGGGCGGCGGAGACTTCTACAACAACCAGAACACACGGGTGGGCGAGTTGTTTGCCCTCCATGTGTTGTCGGCGGCCCTGGAAGGGCGCATCGGGTTCAAGGAGGCCTATGACTTGACGGGGCTACGTGGCGGGGCCTTCCAGGAGTACGCGGCACGTCTGGGGGTGCCTCTTCCATGACCGCCCTGCGGCGATATCTCATGGATTCGGACACCTTCATCACGGCGAAGAACCTCTAATACGCCTTCGACATTTGCCCGGGATTCTGGAAGAGGCTGCTCCATCTTCATGGCCAAGGCCGGGTGTTCAGCATCGACCGGGTTCGCAGCGAGCTGCTGGCGGGGCGCGAGACAGAGGACCTCGTCCAGTGGGTGCGCGAGAATCTGCCGAGGAAGTTCTTTCGCCCGTGGATACCGAGAATGTGACGAGCGCCTATACCGAGATCATGCTGTGGGCCGAGCGGCCTTCGACTTATCTCGACCACGCCAGGGCCAAGTTTGCCACCGGCGCGGATGGCTGGCTGGTTGCCTACGCACGTGTCCACGGAGCAACGGTCGTCACGAATGAAAGGCCGGCGCCTGGCTCGAAGAAGGAGATCGAGCCACCGGACGTGTGCGAACAATTCGACGTTTCGTGGGAGAACACGTATTCGATGCTGCGGAAGCTCGGGGCTCGCTTCGACTGGACGGGGGAAAGCTGATCGTCCGCTGGTCCAACACGGAACACAGACACTCCGGCATTTGCTTCGTCACTCCTGACCAGCGCTACTGTGGCGAGGACGTCGCCATCTCGAAGAAGAGGATGAATGCCTACGATCACGCCCGCCGGTGCCGCCCCGAGCGATGGACTGGAGACGTGAGAAACTGGAGCCGAATCGAAGAAGTTCGATGGAATCCGGGGTCGCGCCCATCCGAGGTCGCGCCGGCATGATTGCGCATCAGATCGCGACAACGATCTTGAAAACCGTCGTGGGGCGGGCGGAGCGCCGCCCATGACGGTCCTCCGTTTCTTGACGCTGTCCCCATTCCACGCGAGAATTAGCTTCTCAACTTTCTCCGGAGGCCGCCGTCAGGACGCTCATGTCGTTGTTCCTCACTGATCCCCCCCATGACCTCAGGCACCCGGTCATCCTCCGCAGGCGTCGTGGACCTGGCTGCCCCGCCCCCAGGCGCTGGGGACGAGAATGATCGACACCCTCGTCTTGCACCGCGGCGCCTTGGGCCTGCCTATCCCCCTGCCCGGCGATACCCGGCCCCGCCTCGCCGCGTATCCCGCAACGTCCCGACAGCCGAAACACACCCA
>CAZLGG010000141.1:0-8283 GCA_964559135.1 uncultured Planctomycetia bacterium | reverse complement strand
GGCCTGGGAGCATGGAGTTCGATCACGGGAGAAACCATGGCGCGCGGCGAGGGCATCGATTTCCTGGAGTATTTCGCTCCCGAAGACGAACGGCTCATCCGGATGAGTCACGCATTCATTTTCGGCGTCGCGACGAAGGGCGGCTCGATGTCCGCCCAAGAGCGCGGCATGGCACCACAGTCCCGCTCCGGGGGCGGAATGCGTCAGTTCTCCCGAGTCATCGTCACGACGAGGCCGCTCGCACCCGCGGGGGCGGTGATCTGCTTTTTCTGGGAACCCATCGCGGTGACCGTCACCGTATGGAGACCGGGCGCAAGGCCCTTGATGTCGAACGACCCTACGTAGCCCCAGTCCATGGTGGAGAAGAAGTTTCCGTTCTGCCGCCCCTGCGGATCGGTCACGAACAGGAAGTTCGGGCCGAGCGGCCCTCCGTCGGAAGCGATGACTTGACCCTGGATGTGCAAGCCAGGAGTCGTGGGAGCCACGAGTGTGACAGCGGCGTTTTGACCCGGCGTCAGAGTGATCACCTCCGAAAAAACACAGACATCTTCCGTCCAGGCCGTCCTGACGATGTGATTCCCCGGCTCGAGATGGGGCACGACGAAGTGGCCCGTCTCGTCCGTCGAGACCCAACCCGCGATGATGGAGCGATGGGGAGCGTCCAGATACTCCACGCCGACCTTCACGCCGCTTTTGCCCGCTCCGTTTTGGTCGACGACCTGACCCGTGATCGTGGCGGTCAAAGGAGGGAAGGTCACGCTGAAAGCCTGGGTCGGACCGCCCGTCACGGTGACTTCGCGAACGTGCTGGGCCGACTGGTCGGAAGTGCTCTTGATGATGGAGAGTGCGTAGGGCCGGGGTGCGAGGTGGGGGATCGTGTAGTGCCCCGAAGCATCCGTGTGATAGAGAAACATCGTGGAGTAGTCCTGGTCGCCGGAGTGCAACCACAAACTGGTGTTCGCCACCGGTGAGCCGTCCGCATAAAGGATCTGCCCCTCCAATTGGGTGAGTCCCGGAAGACTCGTCGTCACCGTATGCGTCGTCTCGGTGTCGACCGTCACGGCCTTGGGGTCAAGCCTGTAGGATGGCACGTGAAGAAAGTAGTTGCCGTTCGCCACGTCGAACGCGGCCACTCCGTCCGCATCCGTCACGGCCTGGAAACGGAAGTCTCCGAGACTCGCCTGCGCGGCCTGAGCCGCGGCCAAAGTCGGGGCGATCTTCTTCCAGAGAAACACGGTGACGCCGGACGGAGCAGGCTGCCCGTTCAATCGGAGCTTGAAACGAACCCCCGTCGGTTCGAGGCGTCCCTCCCAAAACGCCCCCTCCTCGCTTCCGGCGAGAGTCGGCGAGAGGCCTTCCTCATAGCCCTCCTTGGTAGCTCGTAGTGTGAACTGCGGCAGACCGATCCCCAGGATCTCGTACTCGCCCTCGGCGTCGGTGGTCGCCGTGAGCCCCGCCCGCTCGACAACGGAGACGACGGCGCCCTCGATGGGTTCGTCGGTTTCGTCGTCGAGAATGCGGCCCGTGACGTTGAACTCACCGGGTTGGAGGACAACTTCGACATAGGTCGGCTCTTCCTCGAGGAGGGTGATTTCCTGATTGTAGGGCGATACCCCCGAGGCCGACACCGCGAGTTGCACGCTCTCGGTGGCGAGACCGGTGAACGAAAACAGGCCATCCGTCGAGGTGGTCATTCCCCGTTGTTCGCCCGTGTCGGTGGTGACGGCGACCGAGGCCCCCGCGACGGGTGATCTCTCCCCGTCGATCTCGAGCAACACCACGCCGTTCAGCTCCTTCCCTCCGAAGAGAGCGACCTGACCTATGTCGACGTCCTTCTCCTCCGCCAAGGTCACCGTGATCGTGCGAGGCGCGTAGCCGTCGGCGGAGAAAACCAGATTCTGCGGCTCCGCACTCACGTCGCGCGCGACGCGGAAGACACCTTGAGGGTCGAAGACCTCGTCGGCATCGACGCGGAACTGGGTGATCGGATCGGACGATGTACCGCGCGTGACGAACCCCGAGACGTAGACGGTCTTCGCGTCGTCGAGGACGATCTCGACGTTCTTCGTGCCCGCGAACACGCCATCCTTATGGCCGCTCATGTAGCCCCGCTTCGAGGCGAGGAGCATGTTCTGAGTGTCCTTCCGGACGCCCACGGAAAACGTCCCATCCACGTCGGTCAAGGTCGAGGAGACGAACGGAATGGCGCCCTCGGTGAAATGCTGCGCCGAGACGGAGGCTCCCACGATCCAGCCACCCCGTTTATCCACGACCGTTCCCGTGATCACGGCGCTCGGCTTCTCGAGAACCGCCTCGATGTAAGTGGGCTCTCCACCCACGATGGGGATCGCCCCCAGGAACTGGGGCAGGTAGTCATCGTGCTGGACGACGACAAGGTGCGGCGAGGGCGCCACGTCCTTGAATCGCGCCACGCCGTCGAACCCCGTCCTCCGCGCGAGGACGTCCGGCGAAAACGCGCCTCTCACGTGGAATTTCTGGTTCTCGGGCTTCGATGTGTCGAGCGTCACGCGGGCGCCTCGCACGGCGTGGTTTTCATCATTTGAAACCAAAACGAAGACCGAACCGCGGTCGGGACGGCGATTCCGAACCTCCTCGAACACGTCGCCGCTCGCACTCAGCCCGAGCCTTCGGAGGCGCTCGATGAAGTCCCGCCGACTCATGACGCGAATGGAGCCCCGCATGAGGGGCGCGACGGGGTTGACCGACTCCCTGCTTTTGGACGCCGTGTCCTTGGCGGAAAGGGCTGCGTCCTTTCCACGCTCCTCCGCTCTCCCAAGGTCGACATCGTCGGCGGCCCGCCGTGGAGCCTGGGCGTGAGACGAGACCTCCTGTGCGTCAAGGGAGGCGAATTCCTCGTCGTCGCGGGCCCCGAACCAGACGACGAATGCGAGCAGCCCGATCCCCAACGCGATCATCGCTGTGATTCCAACGCGTCTCATGCAGAAATTCTCCTCGAAAGCTCGCAGCGGAACCCTTCCGCAGAGCTTCTATCCTATCGCGTGGGAGCCTCGTTGCCCCCCGAAAGCCGGAAACTCCCGTGCTGATCGCGGGTCGGCTCACGTCCCGCGAGGGATGGCCCCCACGCCGGGTCCGAGAGGCAAGACGATCCTTCCCGTCTCGAATCGCATGCCTTCGAAGGGGTCGTTGGCGAGAAGGGCCGCGCCGTCCAGATCGGCCAGATCGACGAGAGGAGCCAGATGTGCCGCTGCCGTGATCCCGAGACTGGATTGAACCATGCATCCCAGCATGACGCGCCGACCGCGCTCGCGTGCCCAACGGATCATGGCGAGAGCGGGCAGGATTCCTCCGCACTTCATGAGCTTCACGTTGATGCCACCGAGTTCGGCGGGAAGGCGGTCGAGGTCGGCCAGGTCCAGGGAATCCTCATCCGCGAGGACGGGGAGAGGACTTCGCCTGGCAACCTCCGCCATCCCCGCGGGGTTGCCCCGGGGCAGCGGTTGCTCGATGGCTTCGACACCGAGATCGGTGAGGGGCCCCGCCAGCTCGCAGGCGCGCTCCACGGACCAGCCTCCATTGGCGTCGACGAGCAAACGGCCGGAGTGTACGGAGCGGATGGCCTTCACGATCGCGATGTCCCCCGTCCCGTCCTCCCGCCCGAGCTTGACCTTGAGGACCTGGAATCCCGCCGCGACGGCTTCGCGAGCACGGTCCATCATGGCATCCAACGCGTCGAGGGCGACGGTGAACGAGGCGGGCGCGGGCGCCCCTTCGATGCCCAACAGATCCTGAAGACTCACCGCGAGCCGACGCCCCATGAGATCGTGGAGGGCCGTGGAAACCGCGCAACGCGCGGCCGCGGAGCCTGGAATCGCCGCAGCAAGGCGAGCGTCCAGATCGGCGAGAGGTGACGCAACCCGCTCATCGTGTCCGGTGGCGGCGAAGACCAGGGCTTCCTCGACCTTCTCCCCTTCCGACGCCAAGAATCGAGCGCCCCGCTCCAGCGCTTTTCGCAAAGACTCAGGCGTCTCGCCCAGGTAATGCAAGGGTGTGGCTTCGCCGCGGCCGACCACCCCGTCCGCATCCTTCACTTCGATCGAGAACGACCGCCGCTCGAAGCTCGTCCCCGTCGACAGTCCAAACGGGTGGGCCAGAACGAGACGGTGACTTGCGATCCGTGTCTTCACGACAGCCCTCGGGGTTGATTCCCCGAAGGACTAACGTGCGCGACCCTCGGTCACCAGTGTCCGCCGACGGATCGAAACGCCGCTTCGACGTTCCCATCCCGGTGGATCACGGGAGCAGATCCATTCTCACCGCGTTCGTCAGGCTGAATCCCGTGGGGTTGTTCGGGTCGGCCGCCACCCCCTGCAGGTAAAACGATGCGGGGCCATTGCCTCCGGGGATTCCCTGCGCAAAGAGCCGTCCCTGAGCATCGGCGGTCGCGAAGAAGGTCAGGGGAGTCGACGCGATGTCGGGGATGAAACTGCCCCCCGCGAACGGCAGCGGGAAGGGCCCCTGGCTGAAATTTCCGACGAGCACCAAGGAAGCGAAAGGATCAAGCCCCGTCACGCCGAGATCAGCCACTTTCCCCGACTCGAGAGCGCCGCCGCAGACCATCAGCGTCCCACCCCCCGGAGAAGCGCCCCCCAGATCGGGCTGGCAAACTCGCCGCGTCAAGCCTCCCACCACGGTCACGCCTGTAAAAAGGTTGAAAATCGAACCTGGGGCACTGGCCAGGACGACCGGTGCCCCGCCCCCTTGGGGAATCCGCGCCACCGTGAAGTCGTAGATGGCGATGACGTCTCCGTTTTGGTCGATCGTGAGGCCATTGACGAAACCCGGAAGCTGGACCGAACTCGTGATCTGCCCGGTGGGCGTCATGCGGATCACACGATTGTCGTTGATGATCGAAACGATCAACTCGTCACTGAAGGGGTCGAGCGCGATCCCCGTGACAGCGGGAGCGTTGAAAGGCGGGAGAGCGGGAATCGCGGTGACGAGAGTCGCCACGCCGCTTTGGTGATCCCAGCGATAGATTTCGTTGTTGTCGGTCCCGATGTAAATGTCGTCGGTCCAAGGATCGAAGACACCGGCCGTAGGGGTCGCGGGAAGGAAAAAACCGGAGGGTGTCAGCTCCGTGACCGTGCCGGCCTGAAGGTCGACCCGTCGGATGCGTCCCACGAAGTCTCCGTTGTAGTTGGGACCCCAGTTGGCCTGACTGATCACGATCACGCGACCCAGGTTATCGAGTGACATCTGAGCCGGGTTGCCCACCGGCAGCGTCAAGGGCGACCACGCCACGGTCTGCGTCGCAACCTGAGGTTGCGCGAAGCCGAAAATGCTATTCAATGCGGGGTTCGCGAAGTTCGCACCCTGAGAGGCACCGCCGACCAGCACCTCTTGAGGGTGATCGGGAACCCACAGCACGGAGTGCACGTCGGCGAAGGGATTCGTGCTGAATGGCTGAGCGGCTGAGAAGATGTCGAAACCCGCATTGGGGACATCGACTCGAATCACTTCGTCGGCAAGATCGACGAGCAAAATGTCCCCAGTCTGAAGCTGGGCGAAAGCATGCCGGCCACACAGACCGAACAGGACGATGAGGAGCACACTGAGAGGTTTCATCTGGTTTCTCCGGATTCCATGAGCCAATCAGGGGCATCGCCGATTGGCATGAGCAGGAAGACTTCAGTTCCCCTGCACTCTCCCATTGGCCGTCTACGAGGGTGTTTCTCGAAAAAAGACATCTTCCGTTTTCAGCCTCGGCGAGATACACGACTACCGCCACGCGACCGGCGCGAGATTGGAGCCGCTGACGCCCCCTGACCCGGGCAGATTCACGATGTTGGTCACAGCCATGGTCATGGGGTCGAAAAACTCGAGGGCCCCCTGGCCATTGCTCTGTAGTACGGCGACCGCCACGCTGGTTCCGGCGGGGTCGACGGCGCTGAACCAAGCTTCGTTCAGGCTGGCCCCTGTCGCCGGGGTGAACGCCCAACCACCGGCCCCAGTGTTGGTCAGGTCGACCCGGCCGGCCCATCCCCCGCCGGGGCCGCCGAATCCGGAGACCACGAACCAATCGGAGTCCTCACCATATTCCGGAGCCGACAGGGAGATGGGGTTCGGTCCGAAGGGCAGCGGCGGATTCGAGAAGGGGCCCAGATTGTCCGTGATGGTCGTGGCGGGATCGTGATCGATCCAGGCGGCCTGCGAGAACGAATACCTGGCCACCTCACCGGTTTGGCCCCCACCGTTTTGAATCGCTACGTACATTTGATCCCCATCGCGCGAAAAGCAGATCCCCGTCACGCCCGGAAGCACGGCGCCCGGGCTGACGGGAACGACGAGATTCGCGAGGACCTGGCCGAAGGTCCCGCTCGCCGGGTCGACGTCGACGAGCACGACCCCCGGAGTGAATAGAAGGCCCAATGCGGCCATCCTCAGAGTCTTGTTCATGGCCCAGTAAGCGGGAGTCCCCCCATTGTTGATGGGAAAGCTGGCCACGACCGATCCGAACGTGGCACTGGTCGGGTCCGCGTCGAGGCCGAAGAGCGTCGCCATGCTGAGGGACTGCAACTGAAGGGACCAGAGTAGACCGTTGTCGTCGTCGAGTGCGAGACCGATCCCTGACAGAGCAAGGGAGCTGGAAAAAGTGTGCAGATTCGTCCAAACGGGTGTCCCGGTCGACAAGTCCGCGTAAGTGATATTGGGGGTCAACGCCATGTCTCCAGCGACGAAAAGACTCCTCCCATCCCTCGAGAACACGGAACCTTGGACGCGCTGGTTGACCCCATTGATGGTGTTCGTCACGGCGGGTCCGGAAGGGTCCACCAGGAATCCGGGACCCGGCACCCCCCGGTTGGAGCCGACGTAGACGAGGGGCGGCAAAGTGAAAGTCACCCGCAGCCCCCGGCTGGCGGCGACGCCGTTGGGCGCCGTCCCATCGACGAAATAGGCCTGAGCGTAGAAACTCCCCCCGGCAAACGCCGTGTTGGTCAGCGCCGTGAGAGGAATCGGAAAGGACGCCCTCCCCTGGTTGTCGAGGAAGAGAAGGTTGAGGGAATTCGTTTGAGAGAAATCGAGGTTGACGGGAATGCCGTTGAACGTCGTTTGCGCGGACGCCACGGCCAACCCCAGATACGCGACGCCGTTGGGCAGGCCACCCCTCAGTCGAATCTCGAAGGCCCCATTGCCGAGATAAGCCTGGTTCGACGTGATATAGGGCTGGTTCCCGTTCCCCAGAGGAGAACTCGCACCGTAGGGGGTCTGGGCCGAGAGCCTCGGAATCCATGACAGGTATCCGACGATACCGAGAAGAAGTACGGTCGTGCGCATGATTGGGTCTCCTGTGTCATCGCATCGAGGAAGTGTCCGATGCGTCCTTGATCTCATTGGCCGTCAACGCGAGGAATTCCCCGGATTTTCGGATCTCACCATTTCCGGGCCACCATGCTCTCGACCACGGCCAAGGCACGCTGAAAACTCTGCCCCTCCGTCGGATGACGTCGCAGGTCATCGAGGATCTCCCTCGCACGACTGACCATCCCCGAAGCGAGTGCCCATCGGGCGGCGGCCAGCCGCACCCACGGATTCTCGGGATCACGCGCCTTTGCGGTCGCCAAGGCGTTCTCGAGCTTCTTCGTCCCGTTCGCCGGAGACACTCCCAGACGAAGCCTCCGGTCGAGGAGGAAATCGAAAAGCCCAAGAGGTCCGGCCGCGGACTCCGGGAACGCGACGGAGAGACGTGTCCAAGCGTCTTCGGTTCGCGCCACCCAAGAGGGGTCATCAACCAGATAAGCAACGCGCCCCGCGGCCCTCGCCACGGCTTCCAAACGGTCCGCATCGAATCCGAGTTCCTCACCCGCGAGTTGCCACGCATCCACGGAAGCTCTGGCCACGGCAACGACGTTCGACGTCTCCGGCGACAAGGAGGCGACGACCCTTTCCAGGACCCGAGCACCGTCACCGACCAAGCCCCGGAATGCAGGCACTGACCTCACGACACCGCGGAGGCGATCCACCAGGGTAGGAAGGGCGGCCTGGAAAACGTCGTCCATTGGGTGGACGCAGCCCAGTTTGAGAAGGATCCGCAGCTCCAGAGCCTGACAGGCCTCGTCGATGGCCAACGCCTTCGGGTCCGCACGAAGCAACGCCAGGGCCATCCGGTAGCGGCCTGCGGCGTCTGGAGCGTTCCGTGCGAACAGGTCTCCGTGGAATTCCTCGAAACGCGCCTTCAAGTACAATCGCACCACACTGTCGTTCGAGGACGGAAGAGAGGCCCATTCTTCCAGCCAACGCCGT
>CAZLGG010000140.1:0-8572 GCA_964559135.1 uncultured Planctomycetia bacterium | reverse complement strand
CGATGGTCGCCGTATCACTAAACACGTCCTCGGGGATGCCGGCCTCCACCTTGCCCACCAGGTCGGCGCCCACGTCGGCGGCCTTGGTGAAGATGCCGCCGCCCACGCGGGCGAACAAAGCGATGGAGGAAGCGCCGAACGAGAAGCCGAAGACGGCCTCGATCGCGAGTTGATCCTTCCCGAACGCCAAGTAGAGACCCGTGAGGCCCAAGAGCCCCAGGCCCACGACGCACATGCCCATGACGCTACCGCTGCTGAAAGCGACGGAGAGAGCCGAGGACAGGGAGTCCTTCGCGGCCTCCGTCGTGCGCACGGCCGACTTGGTGGCGACCCGCATGCCGATCCACCCCGCCGCCGCCGAAAGCAGGGCTCCCAGCACGAACGAGATGGCCGTCCTGGGACCGATGTCGCCGAGAGACGTGGCCAGGATCACCGCGAGCACCGCGACGAAGATGGCCAGAACGCGGTATTCCGTCTTGAGGAATGCCACGGCGCCGTCCTGGATCGCCTTGGCGATCTCCTGCATGCGTTCGGTGCCCTCGGAGAGGGAGTAGATCCGTTTCGTGAGAATCATCACGAAGACCAAGGCCACCACAGGGGCAGCGACGGCAAGATAGATGAGATTGTCGGTCATGGGTCCTTCTCGTCCTGGAGGGCGGGCTCTAGGACCCGCCGCAATCCTCTGCTCATTCCGATCAATGCGCGCGCGAGGCCAGCAGGTCTCTCATGAAACCATCGCTGCGTCCCGCACGACGCGTCACCATCCGGTCCAATGTTTCGAGCTTACGAGACCAACTGGCCTCGAGATCGATGGGGACCTCGCCCAAGCCCCGTCGGCCTTTCAGAAGTCTGTCGTCGAGCCGGAGAAAAATCCCAAGCTCATCAACGTAACTCTCGGAATAATAAGGCGTTCCAGGCCCCAAACGGCCTTCGGCGAGGGAGCAGATTCTACGGAGGGGCTCCAGAAGGGGCAAGGCGCCCCTCGGGGTTTCGAGAATCGCCTGACCTTGAGCCAACCTGACCGTGCGAACGATGAGGGCGTGGAGCCAGGCCGCGTCCTGGGTCTCCTCGTCGTCGGCAAGCTGAAAGAGGCCCTCCGCCAGGGCGTGGGCGACCCGGTCGAGGAGCTCTGCGAGACCAGGTCCGTCCTTCAGAGCGGGAGGTCGTCGGGTCCAATCGGCGACGTTCCCGAGGGTCCGGGTCGCGTCGGCGAAGAAGCGGTGCCGGGCGAGGTCCCGGGCGGGAACGTCCCGGGGAAACCGCTGCCTTCCTTCCTCATCGAGGCTGGCCAAGTCCTCGTAACACTGGGCCGCGGCGGCGATCCGTCCATGATTCAAGAGCCACTCCGTCGCCTCCTCCGCGCAGCGCCGGTAGAGGAAAAAAGCGACCGCGTTCGACGGCCAGCGGGCGTGCAACCCACCCGCCCGCTCGAGGGCCGCCTCGAGAGGAGAGACTCGGAATCGCCGACGATACCGCCGCGACATCTCCTGATCCTGCCCGATGAGTTGGAAGAGGATGCGGATGCGAAGTTCCTCGAGGATGAAGGAGTCGGGACGGCGCGCCGCGGCTCGATCAAGCCACTTCAAGGCCATCAGGTAGAGCTGCCAGCGCTGGGACGGCTCCGATTCCCGTTGCGCGATATCGAAGGCGAGCGTCTTCACCTGGAACCACGCCAGATGCACGTCGGAGGGGTCGAGATCGCTCAGGCGCTGAAAGGCCTCCAGCAGGTCCCACACGCGCCCTTCGGCCCGAGCCTGAGACGCCTCCTCCCAGAGGTACTCCATATAGAGGGGCTTGAACGCTCCCAGAAAAAAAAGGCCAAACACACTGTTGGGTGCGTTCAGGACGGACTCCGCCGTCGACGCCCGCTCCTTGCGCATCTCGGTGGTCGGGGCCCGAAGGAGCGCGGAGCCCACGAAAAGCCCGAGAATGAGTCCCCACACGGAAAGGCTTCTCATCGTCGCCCTCCGCGGCTCTCCCAGGCGCCCAAGAAGAACCCGAGCGCCCCCGCCGTCGCGAGGAAGCGCAAGGTCGCGGCCGCGAGAGGCCCCCAGGCGAGAGCCCATCCCCTTCCCAGGGCCTGGGCCGCATCCCCGTGGCCGAGGTCCGGCAGCACGATGCTTCCGGCGGAGACCATCCCTCGGGCCCAGGGGATGGGGGCCAAGGCGCCGCCCTCGAGGGCTTCCACCGACGTCGCGAGGACGATCAGTCCCAGACCCAAAAGGAGGGACGAGCCCAAGCTCCAGTACACCCGTCCATAGTGGGTGAAGGCCCCGAGAACGGCGGCGGCCGCGGCGGCCGCCAGGCCGCCGCGCAGCACTTCCGCCCACAGGGAGCGCTCTCGTCCGAAAAGAACCAAGCTCCCTGGAACGACCCGGAGCAGGGGCCCCCTCACCACGGGCTCGAGCGCAATATCGAGAGGTCGCCCCCAGAATTCCGCGGGAAGAGGCTTCGCGAACCTCTGGGGTCGCCCGCTCCTCAGCACGACCAGCCATCGCCTGTGGGCGTCGATTCCCCGCGCCGTGACCTCCAGAGCCACGGGCAGATGACTCCTCACGCCGCCTCCCATCTCGATGATGCGGGGGGCCAGCCGGCCACGGAGAACCCCGGTGGACGGCGGGGCGGCGAATGAGAGGACCGCCCGCTGGCCGGGCCTTTTCAGCAACGTGTCCCGAGACTCCCCCGACCGAGAGAGAATCCTTTCGCGGGGGCGGACCAAATCGCCCTTCGGGTCCCCGAATCGCATCGCCTGAAACCCGATGAGTGTGACGCCGAGAAGGCCGCCGAGCAGGAGGAGGCACAACGCCAGACCGGCTGCGCGGCCCCAGAACCAAACCGCGGGAGCCACTGCGACGGCTCCAGTCAGACGCCGCGCGACGCTCCTACGGGCTCCCGACTTCAAGCTGACGGCCAGGAAGACACCCCAGGCGAGCAAGAGGGCCTGCAGTCCCGCCATGCCGTGGGCGAGGTGGCGACGGGCCGCCGACTCGAGGGACCGATCATAGTCGACGGCGTAGAACGCGAGCCACCCCCCGAAAAGGAACAACCCTCCACTGAACCAGGCCGAACGAAGGATCTCCCGGCAGGTCAGCACCGTGACCGCAGGCACCCCGCGGCGCGCACCGGAGACGACGGAGTTGCCCCTCACGAATCGAGCCCGTCCAACCACGCGGCGAGCGCCGTTCGGGAAAGCCCCTCCGGGCCCCACTGCCCTCCCGCCGATTCGACCTCGACCCTGAGCGCGGCCCAACCCTCGTCGGTCAGGCCGCCGATTGCAACCTCCCGCTCCGACATCTTGGCCGCCAGTTCGGCAACGGTTCCGTGAAACACGGTCAGCCCGCGATGGAGAACGATCACGCGGGCGGCCACATCCTCGAGGCGCTCGACGTGGTGGGACGAAAAGAGCAACGCGCACCCCCGGGCCCGCTCAGCCTTGACCACGCGAACGAAGAGCTCCATGCCCGCTGGATCGAGGCCGCTCGTCGGTTCATCCATGACGAGGAGCTCGGGCCGACCGAGCAGGACCACGGCAAGCCCCAGGCGTCTGCGCATTCCCAAAGAATAGGCCCGCGTCCGTTTTTTCCCGAAAGAGAGGACGCCGAGGGGCTCGGCGATCTCCGCGTAACGCCGCTCCCGCTCCTCACGGGAAAGGCCGTGAACGCGGGCGAAGAAGTCGAGGGTCTCCCGCGCATCGAGGAACGGAAAAAGCTCGGAGCCGTCGGGGAGGTAGGCGAGCCTTCGTCGCGTCGCCGGGTCCGCGGGGGATCGCCCGAAAAGATGGATCTGCCCCCGGTCAGGTCGGTCGATGCCGACGATGAGACGAAGCGCCGTGCTCTTGCCGGCGCCGTTGGGACCCAGCATGGCGACGGCCTCGCCGGGGTGGAGCTCGAGATCAAAACTCTTCAGGGCGGTTTCTGAACGTCCCAGCCATCGCCTGTAAACCCGGCCGACGCCCTCTACGCGCACGACGGGCTTGGGTCGTTGATCCTCGCGTTCTTCCGACTCCGCCATGTTGACTCCTTGTCGGATCGAGTCACCGGTCTACAATCTGCCATTCGGGAGACAATGACGCCATGGCAGAACTCATCGTCATCGACGGGCCGGAGAGCGGTCGGGAGTTCGCCCTCCGCGCGGATCAGACCCTCGGGCGTCTCCAGGCCAACGATATTCCCATCCATGACGCGAAGATGTCCCGCAAGAACACGCGCATCTTTCGTCAGGGAAAACACTGGGTCGTCCAGGATCTGGGTTCCAAGAACGGCACGTGGTTGAACGGCGAGTCCATCCATGCCGAGCGTCTGGAGGACGGCGACGAGATCCGCGTGGGCGAGACCCTCTTCCGCTTCGCGCTCACCGAGAAGGGGACGAAGGGCTCCGCGGGATTGGCCGACGTCGCGAAGGCCACGGAGGCGGGCTCGCGTCGGGGCGGCGGCGCCGTCAGCGAGCACGCCCTCAGCTTCAGCAAATGGTCCGATGTCGAGCGAACCCAGACGAGCTTCTTCAGTCTGCGACAGGACCTGTCGCAACGCGACACAGGGTTTCGTTTTCTCGTGTTCCTCGGCGTTCTCCTCGTCGCTGCGGGCATCTTCTTCCTGATCCAAATCCTGGTCGCCGGGGCCGACTGACACCCTCGCGGAAACACCTCCACGCCTCCCTTCGCGCGGACAGCGACATTCAACACGAGCGCCCCGCCGATGCTAAGTGTTCTCGACGAGGCCGCCGGTCTCGAACCACAGGCGGATGGCTCGGGCGAGCCGAGGAGAGATTCCAGGTACCGACGCCAGGTCCTCCTCGGAAGCGGCCCGCAGGGCCGCCATCCCGCCGAAGGCCTTGAGCAGGGATTGGGCCTTCCTCTTGCCGATCCCGGGGATCAACTCGAGGGCGCTCGAAATCTGTCCTTTGGAGCGCAACCTTCGGTGGTAGGTGATCGCAAAACGGTGCGCCTCGTCGCGCGCTTGGATCAGAACGCGGAGAGCGTCCGAATCCTGATTCAGCACGTAGGGGTGGGGTTGATCCGGTTTGAAGACGCGCTCCTTCCTCTTCTCGGCCACCATGGCTCGCGAACGGGCCTTGGCCAGCGAGACGAGGTCCACGGAGTCGATCTCCAACTCACGGAAGATCTGCTGCACCGCGCCGAGCTGCCCCTTGCCTCCATCGATCACGATGAGGTCGGGCAGATCATCCTCCTTGAGCCCCCGCTGTAGCCGTCGGCGGAGGATCTCCGCCATGCCCGCGAAGTCGTCCTGGCCCTCAACGGAGCGGACCTTGTAACGGCGGTAGCGGCTCTTGTCCGGTCGGGCGTCGGTGAAGGCGGCACAGGAGCCCACGACGTGCGTGCCCATGAGGTTGGAGATATCGAAACACTCGATTCTTTGGGGGAAATGGACGAGATGAAGAGTCTCCTGCAGCGCTTCGAGGGCTGCATGGGCCGCGCCGCGATCGCCGTGCCGTTGGAGCCAGGCGAGCTCGGCATTCCGCTCGGCGAGGAGGAGTTGCCGACGCTTCTCTCCCCGCTCCGGGACCAGGATCTTGACGGCCCCATCCTCCGACAAGGCCTCCTCGATGAGCGCCATGTCGCCGCAGTCCTCGGGCAGGAGGACTTCCTCCGGCACGGCGCGGTCCGGGCCGTAGAACTGCACCAGGAAGGAACGAAGAATCTCGTCCGCGCCATGATACGCGGGCACGCGGAATTCGCTTTGGGCGGACAGGACGCCGTCACGCACGGATTGAACGACGAGCTGCACCTCGTTTTCCGCCCGGTAGAGTCCCACGACATCGAAGGATTTCCCGGTGCGCTTGGTCACCTGAGGCCTGGCCACCGTGGCCTCGATGGCGCGGATGCGGTCCCGATAGAGCGCCGCGGACTCGTAGTCGAGCGAGGCCGACGCCTTGTGCATCTTTGACCGAAGCATGTCCAAGAGGTCCGCGCATTTGCCGCGCAGGAATAGCACGGCCTGTTCCACGTTCTTCAGGTACTCATCGCGGGTCACGAGATCGACACATGGCGCCGAGCAACGGCCGATCTCATGGCTGATGCAGGGCCGAGTTCGATTGGCGAGGACGTGATCCGTGCAGGTTCGAAGTGGGAAGAGCGTGTGCAGAAACTGCAGAGTCCGACGACAGGAGAGCGCCGAAGTGTAGGGACCGAAATAGTAGACGCCCTCCTCTCGGCGGCGCTTGCGAACGATGCGAAACCAAGGCCATTTCTCTCGCGGATCCAATCTCAAACTGAAATACGTCTTGTCGTCGCGCAGACGAACATTGAAGCGCGGAGCATGTTTCTTGATGAGGCTGTTCTCGAGGAGCAATGCCTCCTTCTCGTCACGCGTGGCGATGTAGTCCATCGTCCGCGCCCGGCCATGGACGAGAACCGTGACGGGGCGAAAATCCTGAACCTGGCCGAAGTAGGACCGCACCCGGCTGCGGAGGTTTTGGGCCTTGCCCACGTAGAGAATCTGCCCCTTGGCGCCGAGGAACAGATAGACCCCCGGGTCGGTGGGAAACGCATCGATATGAGCCGGATCGAAGGGGACGGCCGGCATCAGGGCACCTCCAAGAACCTCTTCTCCAGCCGTCGGATGCGGTCGCGCAACTCGGCAGCCTTCTCGTACTCCAGATCCTCCGCATGCTTGTGCATCCGCGCCTCGAGGTCCTGAATGATTTCCGGGAGGCGGTCCCGCTCCTGGGGCTCCAGCACCTCGGCCTCGTCGTCCAGATCGATGGTGACGTAGTCCTTCTCGAGCACCGACCCCAAGAGTTCGGCGACCCGCTTCTTGACGGTTCTCGGCGTGATCCCGTGGGCTCGGTTGTACTCCTGCTGCAACGTGCGGCGTCGACGGGTTTCCGACACGGCCGCTCGAATAGAGTCCGTCTCCTTGTCCGCGTAGAGAATGACCCGGCCTTCCACGTTACGAGACGCGCGCCCCATGGTCTGGATCAGGGACCGACGGGACCGGAGAAAGCCTTCTTTGTCGGCGTCGAGGATGCCGACGAGGGTGACTTCGGGGAGATCCAGTCCTTCCCTGAGGAGGTTGATTCCCACGAGCACGTCAAATTCTCCCAGGCGAAGGCTGCGAATGATGGCATGGCGCTCGAGCGTGTCGATGTCGCTGTGGAGATAGCGCACGCGAAGATCCAACTCGCGATAGTACTCGGTGAGATCCTCGGCCATTCTTTTCGTGAGAGACGTCACCAAGACCCTTCCGCCCTTGGCGACATCGGCTCGGATTTCTCCCAGAAGATCGTCGACCTGACCGGTGGCCGGCCGCATCTCGACGACCGGGTCGAGAAGGCCCGTCGGGCGAATGACGAGTTCCGCATCCACTCCACCCGAACGCTCCAGCTCCGCATCGCCGGGTGTGGCCGAGACGTAGATCACTTGGCGCCGCTTTTGTTCGAATTCCTCTCCGCTCAAAGGACGGTTGTCCAGGGCGCTCGGCAGGCGAAATCCATGCTTGACGAGATTGGTTTTTCGGGAGCGATCTCCTTTCAGCATCCCCCCGATCTGGGACAAGGTGACGTGACTCTCGTCGATGAATGTGATGAAGTCGTCCGGGAAGTAATCCAGCAGCGTCGCCGGCGGCTCACCCGGCTGCCGCCCGTCGAGGTGGCGGCTGTAGTTCTCGATACCGCTGCACGTGCCGATCTGCTCCAAGAGTTCGAGGTCGAGATTCGTCCGCATCTCCAGTCGCTGCGCCTCGATGAGTTTGCCCTGATTCTTGAAGTTCTCGACGCAGGGGACCTTCTCCTCCTCGATGCTCTGAATAGCTCGATCGAGCATGGCCTTCGGCGTGACGTAATGGGAGGCCGGGTGAATGAGCAAAGACGGCAGCTCTCCGAGGATCTCTCCCGTCAAGCCCTCGATTTCGAGAATCGCCTCGACGGTGTCTCCGAAGAGCTCGACGCGGTACACCTTGTCCTCCGACCACGCCGGAAAGATCTCGATCACGTCACCGCGTGCGCGAAACGAACCACGCCGGGGGGCGAAATCGTTTCGCACGTATTGCATCGTGACGAGACGTCGAATGAGTTCGTCGCGGTCCGCATCTTCTTCGACCTCGATCCTCACGCTCATTTCCGTGTAAGCGTCGGGCGACCCGATGCCGTAAATGCAGGAGACCGAAGCGACGATGATGACGTCGCGTCGGCTCAAAAGGTCGTGGGTCGCTTGGTGTCGCAGACGGTCGATCTGCTCGTTGATGGCCGAATCCTTGGCGATGTAGGTGTCCGTGGCCGCCACGTAGGCCTCCGGCTGATAGTAGTCATAGTACGACACGAAGTAGCCGACGGCGTTGTGGGGGAAGAGCTCGAGAAACTCTGAATAGAGCTGCCCGGCCAGGGTCTTGTTCGGGGCAATGATGAGAGCGGGCCGCTGCATTCGCTGGACGACCTGCGCGATGGTGAACGTCTTGCCGGAACCCGTGACGCCCAGAAGCGTCTGCTGCTCCTTCCCCGCAGCGAGGTTGCGACACAGGTCGTCGACGGCCCGGGGCTGATCACCGGTGAGTTCGAACTCGGTTTGAATCCTGAATTCGGGCATGGGTCGAGGGTAACACGCGGCGAGAGCGGGGGG
>CAZLGG010000139.1:0-8968 GCA_964559135.1 uncultured Planctomycetia bacterium | reverse complement strand
AGCAGGTGACGATGGGGCCCGTTTTCTCTGCGGCTCCGTGGCTCCGTGAGAGAAAAACCTGAACGTCAAACAGGCCCCGAGCAGGATGTGGATGGGGTGGATCTAGGAACTGACCTTCTTGGTGGTCGTCTTCTTCTTCGTGGTCTTCTTCTTGGCGGTCTTTTTCTTCGCCGTCTTCTTTTTGGTCGTCTTCTTCGTCGTCGTCTTCTTCTTCGCCGGGCGCGGGGGGAATTTCCACTTCAAAGAGCCCTTCTCGTCGAAGTAGAGTTGGGCGGCAAAGGGACGACCCCGACGGCTGATGAAGCCCTGAATGAGGTCGGTTTCGGCGCCTGGACCGGCGAGGACTTTTTTCACCTGATCCGGCGGGAGGTCCCGGAATAGCAGCTTTTTCGAGAGTCGGAACTTACACCCTCCCTCGCGCTTGGAGCATATGTACCCCGATCCCTGCGCCACGACGTCGGCGCCGCAGACAGGGCAATGTCCCATCACCGTTCCGTCCGGGACGTCTTCGACGGGCTCGAGGCCGGGTTGATCGAAGTCGACGTCGCCTTCCGGCTCGAGAAGGATCCTTCCGTCGTCCGGGCGGAGCTTCAGCTTGCAGGGAGCACGGGGGCGTTCGAAGCCCGTGAACGGGCCGACGGATTCGTCCTTCTTCGAAGCGTCGATGAGTCGCGCCAGTATTTCCGGGAAAAGATGTTTCCCGCCGACGTCCTTGTGGATGAGAACCCCGCAGTCGTCCTGATCGCTGCAGAAGTAGCTGTAGGCCTTCTCGATCATGGGCTTGCCGCATTTCGGGCAATGGAGCCCCTCATCCGGGTGGTCCACTGCGAAGACCGTCGGCGCGTCCTCCGCCGCCTTCACCTGCTCGACCATGTCTTCGACGAGGCGGATGATCTCCTTTCGGAAGCTCTTCGCATCGTACGTCCCTTCGGTGATCTGGTTCAGCCTCTGCTCCCAGAGTCCCGTCATGTCCGGTTTGGCCAACGCCCCCAGATTCAAGTTGCGCACGAGCCGCACGAGCGTGCCGCCGAGGGCGGTGGGAATGAGGGTGCGCCCCTCGCGCCTTGCCAAACGCTTCGAAACGAGATCCTCGACGATCGCCGCGCGGGTCGCGGGGGTGCCGATTCCGATCTCGGCCAAGGCCTCGGCCTCCTCTTCGTTCTCGACGTGTTTTCCGCACGTCTCCATTTCGCCCACGAGCGTACCGTCCGTGTAGCGGGACGGCGGAGAGGTCGCTTTCTCGACCAATTCCACGTCGGCGCAGAGCGCCTGCTGCTGCGGATTCAACTCGGGAAACGGCGGATCGTCCTTGGCGATGGGCTCCGCGGCCCGCCATCCCGCCTCCACCAACCGGCGAGCGGTCGCTTTGAACGTCTCCCCCTCGACCGTGACCACCCGGGTGGTGGTCTCCCGCACGGCGCTGGGCATGAACGCCGCGAGGAATCGACGCACGATGAGGTCGTAGATCTTCTTCTCGTCGTCCCGGAGCGACTTCGGGATTTCTCCCGTGGGAATGAGGGCGAAGTGGTCGCTCACCTTCGCGTCGTCGAAGACGGCGCCCGGGCGTTCGGGTCTGGGCGCGTTGCGTTGGGGCACTTTGCGAACCAAGGCCCCCCAGTCGTCCGTCGAAGCCAGTTTCTCCATGATGGCCGGCACCTCGGTCTGGTAATCCTTGGGCAGGTACTTGGAACCCGTCCTGGGATAGGTGATGGCCTTCTTTTTCTCGTAGAGCGCCTGGGCCAATGAGAGCGTGCGTTTCAGAGTGAATCCGTAGAGAGAACTGGCTCGGCGCTGAAGACTGGTGAGATCGAAGAGCTGGGGCGGTTTCTCGCGGGTCGTACGCCGCGTGTCCTTGGCCTCCCCCACCTTGCCCTTCACCTTCTGGACGAGGGCTTCCGCGGCCTTGGCTTCGAGAATGCGATCAGTCGTCTTGCCCTTGGCGTTCTTGCCGGTCCACCAGGCCTCCCAGGTGCGTCCTTCGACGGGGCCGTCGAGGTCCGCCGCAAAGGTGCCGGAAACCTGCCAATACGGAACCGGAATGAACGAATCGATCTCTCGCTCCCGATCCACCAAGAAGGCCAGCGTCGGAGTCTTCACTCGCCCGACAGCGAGACTCACGCGCGTGCCGTGGCCGAGAAAACGCTTCGTGAGGGCTCGCGTCCCGTTCATTCCCACCAGCCAGTCCGCCTGGTCGCGGGAATAGGCCGCATCACGGAGCGGCTCCAGTTCCTCCGCATCTTTGAGGTTCTTGAAAGCGTCGCGGATCGAATCCGCGGTCATCGACTGCAGCCAGAGCCGCTGCACGGGCTTGTCCGCCTTGGCCTTGTTTCGCCCGGAACGAGCGTGATCCATGATGAGATTGAAGATCAACTCACCCTCGCGCCCCGCGTCGCAGGCATTCACGACCGCCTCGACGTCCTGCCGACGAATAAGCTTGACGAGATTGTCGAGAAGCTTCTTCGAGCGGGCGTCCCGGCTCCGAGGCACGTGGACGAAACGGTCTGGAATGATGGGAAGCTTCCTCAGCTGCCAGAATTTCCAATCCTTGTCGTAGGCCCCCGGCTCCTGGAGTTCCATGAGGTGGCCGGATGCCCACGCGATGATCAAGTCCTCGCTCTCGTAATGGGCCTCGTGCTTGTCGAAGGTGCGGCCCTCACCGGATCCGGCCCGACCCACGCGACCGAGAACCCGAGCGAAATCGTCCGCCACGGACTTCTTCTCGGTGATGACGAGCGTTTTCGACATCCTTTTTTCCTTCGTCTGAGTCTTTGGACCTGATGAGCCGTCGAACGCCCCTGCGCCCGATCCCGGGTCGTCAAAACATAGGACCCCGAATCCCGGATTCAACACCGAGCCCCGGGAGCTTGTCCTTCCTATCGGCCGATCGGCCGTCGAACCCAAGGGGGAATTGCATCTTCACCCAATCGCAGCTGATTCCCATAAAATATCTTGCACTCGGTAGTTACGCAGATCAGAGGCCCAGGACTTCCCGAAAAAGAGCTCGAATACGACGATACTCATCGGCCCAGGAGGCGGGGTCCCGAAATCCGTGCCGTTCCACGGGATACAGGGCCAACTCCCAGCCGGACTTCCGCAACTCGATGAGTCTTTGGGCCAGCCGCATGACATCCTGGACCTGGACGTTGTCGTCCACGAGCCCATGGCAGATCAAAAGCCTCCCCCGCAATCCCTGGGCATGCCAGATGGGGGAACTGAAACGGTAGGCCTCCTGATCCTCCTTCGGAACGTTGAGGATGTTGGCCGTATACCCGTGGTTGTAATGGGCCCAGTCCGTGACGGGACGCAAGGCCGCTCCACAGGCAAAAACATCGGGAGTGCGAAACAGCGCCATCAAGGTGATGAATCCGCCGTAGCTGCCCCCGTAGAGCCCGACGCGGCGGGGGTCCACGCCCTTGGTCTTCACGAGCCACGAGACGGCATCCACCTGATCCGTGAGATCCTTGCCCCCCATGCGGCGATAGATGGCGCAGCGCCAGTCCCGTCCGTATCCCGCCGACCCGCGGTAGTCCACATCGACGACCCAATACCCGGCCTCCCGCAAGAGGTTGTGGAACATGTACTCGCGGAAGTAACTCGACCAACGCCTGTGGACGTTCTGCAAATACCCGGCACCGTGGACGAAGACGACCGCCGGGCTCCCCGGCTTGGCGTCGTCGGGGGCATAGACGCGCATGGGAACGGTGACCCCATCACGCGCCCGGAAAGTTTCGATGGCGGGGACATACCAATCCCTCCCGGAGAAGGCGGGGCTGGGGCTTTGCGTGACGCGCAACCCGAGTTTCTCCGAGCCCAACGCCTGGACATACACTTCCCAGGGAACGTTCGAATCGCTGTACCTCTCGGCGACGGTTTTCCCGTCCGGCGAAAGAACGATCTCGTGCCAACCCCTTCTCTTCGTGATGCGTTTCCGACCACCGCTCCTCGGATCGAGGAGGTAGGCGTGACGCTCGAATGGACTCACCTCCGTCGTATGAATCACGATGCGATCCAGAACGCGGTGATAACGAGCACGGTCGACGAGCCACTTTCCTTCCGTCAGAGCACGCGTCTTCCCGGACTCGAAATCATGCAGATAGACATGCCGAAAACCCGTCTTCTCGCTCGTGAACCAGAGTGCCTCTCGGCCGGGCAGAAAACCCCCACCGAAGTCGTAGAGAACCCAGGCGTCGTCATGAACCTGTTGAATCGGTTTTGCGGACGCCCCCTCGAGGGAGAGCAGATAGAGATCCTTGTTGTCCCAGGTCCTCACCGTACAGACGGCGTGCCGCCCGCTCTCCGAGAAACGAATCCCGAACACCATGGCCTCGCGATCGCCGGAAGGAAGCGGGACGTCCCGGGCCTCCCCAGTCGCGACCTCGATGGTGACCAGCCGATCCGGCCCCCGATGGCTTCCGACCTTCGGTCGCGCGGACGTGGTCGTCACGTAGGCATCCTCCGTGACGTACTTCGGCACGAGAGTGCGGGTCGTCTTCCGCTTCTTGCGAAGAACGACGTAAAGGCGATCGAGCAGAGGCCCCACGCTCACCGAACCGAGCTCGTATCCCTTGGGGATCTCGTAGATCCGCCCCTTCTTCTCCCGCCTCCTCTTCGCCTTCTCCTCCCGTTCCGCCCGCTTCCGCACCCAGCTGTCGACGAGACGGAGCAGCTGACGTTCCTCGGCGGCGAGGAACTTCCCGTCTCCCGACCTCTCCTCCTTCTTCTTCTCGACGGGACCGAATCGCGTGAGTTGCCGCAGCGCCGCTTCCTCGACGTCAAAGGCGAAAAGATCGTCCCCGCGACGGAAGACGATCCGTTTGCCGTCGGCGGACCAAACGTGAGCGGATTCGCGGGCTGAGGTCTCCGTCAGTCGGCGAAGGATAGAACCCTTCGCGGAGACCAGGAAGAGATCGCCGTCCCGAGAAACGACCCCTGTGTTCCCGCCGGGAGCCCAGAGGACATCCGCCGACCGAAACGGCCGATCCTCGTCGTCCGGAAGGCGTTCCAACAGGTGTGTCTCGAGGTCGTAGCGATAGGACCCTCGTTCCTTTTCGTTCCAACGTTTCCAGTCGAAAAGAAGGGCCTTGCCGTCCAGAGACCATCGAATCCCGCGGGGAGACGCCCCCGAGTAGTCCTCTCCGAGCATGATGAGATCGATGTCCGGAATCTCGCCGGGTCGATTCAAGCGCTCCCGGAGACTCGCCTCGATCGTGGCTTGAGGCTCGGGGGGAAGTTGCTGTGAAAAGACGGGATTCGCGGCGAGAAGCAAGAGGATGAACGTCGAGGATGGCAGGTTCATGGCGTTGCCTTCGCAATGAGTATGTGAATGAGCCCTATGACGAGGGGCATTGCACCACGGAGGACACCTGCAGGCAACCGGACCTCCCACGTGGGTCTCCCCGTTTTCAAGTCCCTTCTCCCTCGGTAGGCTGACACCATGAGATATACACGATTGGGATCGAGCGGCATCAAGATATCTGTCGTGGGTTTGGGATCGTGGTTGACGTTCGGACATCGCATCGACGTCGACGGCACGCGAGAGATCCTCGACTTTGCCTTTGAAGCCGGAATCAATTTCGTGGACACGGCAGACGTCTATGCCCTCGGTCGCTGCGAGGAGACTCTGGGGCAGGCGCTTGGCGGTCGCCCCCGCAAGGATTACGTCTTGGCGACGAAGGCCTTTTTCCCCACCGGGGACGGCCCCAATGACCGCGGGCTCTCTCGAAAGCATCTGAGGGAATCCCTCGCCGCGTCTCTCGATCGTTTGAAGACGACCTATGTCGACCTCTATCAGTGCCACCGCTACGACCCGGACGTTTCCATGGAGGAGCTGGTCCGCACGATGAATGACTTCATTCGGGCGGGCCTCATCTTTCATTGGGGAGTGAGCCTGTGGTCGGCGGATCAGATTGCGGCGGCCGTCGCCTGCGCCCGATCTTTGGGCCTCGAGGGGCCGGTCAGCCATCAACCGGTCTACAACATGCTGCAACGCGGCATCGAGGACGACGTCCTTCCCGTCTGCCGGACGCTCGGCGTCGGGCAAATCGTCTACTCGCCGCTCGCGCAGGGTTTGCTCACGGGAAAGTATTCCCGCGAGAAGACGCCGGAAGACTCCCGGGCCGCCGATGCCGGCTCAAATCAATTCATTCAGACCCACATGACGGAGGAGAACTTCGAGAAGATCGAAGGGATTCGCGACATCGCCCGGTCCACGGGCCTCTCCATGGCCAGACTGGCTCTCGCGTGGTGCCTTCGAAACACGGGCGTCAATTCCGTCATCGTGGGAGCGCGCAATGTCCAGCAGCTTGCGGAGAACGTCTCGGCCGCGGAGTTGGAACTCCCGAGCGGCGTCGCCGCACGCATCGACGCGGTGCTGCGAGCTAGCTCATATGGGAGAGACGGAGAATGACCCAAAGAGGACCCACCGGAGAGCTGAAGCACTGTCGGGATTCGAAGTGACCACCCCAGGGAAAACTCACCGCAAGATCGCTGCCCGCCACGAGGACCGGCATGCTGAAATGGATCTTGGGGTCTGGAGCGAAACTCCGAGCGAACTCGACGCCCACCGCGGTCAACATGGTCCCATAGCCCTCGGCGAGATCACTCCCTCGGTAGACGCCCCGGTGCGGCGCGGCGCCGGAAGCCTTCGCCGCCAGGTCGCGGCCCATCTCGTCGGGGACGAGCAATACGAGAACACCTGTCCACCCGTCACCGGCGAGCTGCAACTGGGCGCAGCTCATTCGTTCCACGAACCGCCTTTGATCCTCGACGGCGACCCTGCGGACGTGCAGTCCGCTCGTGGCCTCCAGGCCGCTCCGAACGGCGTCCTCCAACTTCTGATCCAAGGTCTTTTTCAAGGCGGGGGCGGCAGCGCGCATGGAATGAGAACCTCCTATCGGTCACTGCATGTTTATTCGGCCATCTCGGGAAAAACCTTGACCCCCGGCCGTATTCCGGGCCTCGAGAGGGGGCGGGAGGCCCCCCCAGCGTGACGGCACGGCGGGACTTTCGCCCCGGAGAGCTCTGGCTCGTCACCGGCGCATCCAGCGGAATCGGCCGGGAATTGGCAAAGACCCTCGCGCAGAGGTCCCAGAGCTTGGCGCTCTCGGGTCGCAACGTGGAAGCCCTCGAGGCCGTCCGCACCGTTTGCCTGGACCTGGGTGCGCGAGAGGCCCGGATCTTTCCGGAGGATCTCGCCGCTCCCGAGGCGCCAAAGCGGCTCGCACGGGCCGTTCGTGATTCCATGGGAGACCCCGTCGGGCTCGTGAACGACGCGGGGATTTCAACCTCTGAACCCGTGGTTCAGATTCCGTTGCCCCGCATGCGGGAGCAGGTCGCCGTCAACCTTCAGGCACCGCTCGCCCTCACCCGCCTCCTCGCACCGGCCATGGGCGAGAGAAATCGTGGGTTCATCCTCAATGTCGCATCCGTCGCCGGATTTCAGGCCCTCCCCCGGCAAGCGGTCTATGCGGCGACCAAGGGGTTCATCGTGAGCTGGACGGCGGCCCTTCGACGAGAGCTTCTCCCCTTCGGCATCCACGTCACGGCGCTTTGCCCGGGTCTCACGCGAACGCCCTTCTTCGATCGGAGTGGTCTCGATGTCGACAACCGATTGGCGGGATTCCGTTGGGCCTGGCACGACGCGGGGGACGTCGCCCGCGCGGGCATCGCGGGCGTCCGGCGCAACAGGATGCAGGTCGCACCAGGGCTCTTCTACACCATGAGCGTCACTCTCACTCGACTCCTACCCCGATCGTGCGTTCGTCGTCTCGTCGCGTGGGGTTGCCATGATTGAACACCTGAGAATTCCCTGTCGCAATGCGCAGTGTGACCGGCTGGAGACTCCGTCGATGCGCTGCGGGCTGACGATGCCCCTGGGACGCGCCGAGGAATCCTGGGTCCTTGCGCTGGCCGACTGCCCCATGTCCCGACTCCTTGCGCGCTCCGCGGAGAGCACCGCTCCCGCCACGGCCCGTTTCCACGTCGCCATCCTGCACGCGATCGACACGGTCAACGACGAAGGACGGCTCCTTCCCGAAGCGGCGCGCCTTCTCCACGCGGCGCAAGGCGACGTGGACGAAGCTCACGCCCACGGCGGAGAGGGATTGCGGAGAATCCTCCTCGAGTTGGAGGAAACCCGCCAAGCTGAGCTCCGACGGCGCTCTCCGATTCAAAGAGCGGGTGGGCCCGTGGCGGTCGCGGCGATGGCGACCGCAGCCACCGTTTTTTTCCTCTGGGGCCTCTCACGCCTCCTCCAAACCACCGACCCTCACCCGTCGGAACCCCGCATCGAAAGCATCGCGTGGGTCGAGGGCGCCTCGCCGAGGACGGGGCGTCGCAAACTCGAAATCGCGTTCGCGGGCGACTTCCATCCCATCGTCACCATGGTGCTCGCCGGAGGAAAGTCCGTGCGGCTTGACCCACCCCCCAGCAGGCAGCGCACACGCACGCTGCCCCCACGCGGCCCGCGGACGGTGAGACTTCCCGAGGACGGGCCAGGCTGGGCCCTCCCCGAAGACGCCGTTTTGGTCATCGTGTCGGATGAAGCGTCCACGCCAACCGATTTGCCCGCCCGCATCGCAGCCCTCCCGCTTCTGCCCGTCTGGTTGGAAGCGGAGATCCCCGGCGTCAAGGCCATCCGCGTGGGAGCCCGAACGCCGTGAGAACGAACCTCGGTCGAGCCGTCGTGACCGGAGCCTCCAGCGGGATCGGTGAAGCCCTCGCATGGGAGCTCGCACGCCGAGGGGCCACCGTCGACGTCGTAGCGCGAAGAAAGGAGCGTCTGGAACGGCTGGCCGACGCCATCGACGGAGCTGGACTGCCCCGCCCCATCGTTCGGGCCGCGGATCTGATGAACCCTGCCGACCTCGCCGCCTTGGAGGATGCCTGCGCCAACCACCCGCCCGACGTGTTCGTGAACAACGCCGGTGTGGGTATGAACCGGCCCTTCCTCGCCGGCAACCTCGAGTCC
>CAZLGG010000138.1:0-9103 GCA_964559135.1 uncultured Planctomycetia bacterium | reverse complement strand
CGCCGTGTCGAGAACGAGCCAGCGAATGACCCGTTCACCCGCTCTCTCCGCGCCCTCGATGAGGCTGCCGAAACCGATCCGTTCGTAACCGCGGTCGCGACCGAAAACTCGGGCCTGTTCCCGATCCCACAGCCCCTTGTGGATCATCCAGACCCGCTTGCCGTCCTCCTCGGTCGCGAGGGGGGAGGCCACGACGGCTTCGGGTCGTGCGGGTTCGATGGCGTTGCGGACGAGCACCGGCAACTGCCGACTCAACCAGTCCTGGCGCCGCCGGACGACCTCGTCCTCGATGGCGAGAGGCAACAGGAGCATGCGATGGGGGCTGACGTTTCCGCTCATGACTTCGTCTCACTATCGGAAGGACGCGGCCCGGAGCCCATGCCTTTCTCGGGTGCAGCCATGAGCCGTGAGAAAAGAACGGGATCGATCCGCCCGTAGAACCGTTCCCTGCCGTCGATCAGGATGACGGGAATGCGATCCCAGTACGCACGCTCCAGATCCGGATCGCCCTCGATGGATTTGACTTCGATCTCCAGCCGGTCCCGTCGCCGCCGCTGAGCCAAGAACTCGAGAGCCTCCTCGCAGAGAGGGCAGTCGGATCGGGAATACACCGTCACCTTTCGCTTGCGTCGTCTGACGAACGGGTTCATGGAGAGAGCATGGCCCGAATTCGCGCGAAGGGGAAGGGGGCGGCCCCTGGCGCCGTGGCACGCCAGACGGTACATAGACGACATGGAAGATCCCGTTCGGAACACCGCCGACCCCTCTCTCCTCGAGGGAGAAGCGCGTCGCGCCTATGTGACGCGGATGTTCAACCAGATCGCGCGGCCCTACGATCGCCTGAATCAGATCATCAGTCTGGGCCGCGTGGGGGCGTGGAGAGCACGGGCTATGGAGATCGCCGAGGCCAAGCCGGGCGAGACGGTCCTCGACCTGGGGTGCGGAACGGGTGACCTCTTGCTGCTGCTCAGGGAGCGCGTGGGGGATGCGGGCTCCGTCGCCGGCCTCGACCCCTCCGAGGAGATGCTCGCCCTGGCACGCAGAAAATGGGAGGAGCGGGGGATCGCGGGGGACCCCGACCTTCGACAGGGGGTGGCGGAATCCACCGGTTTCGCCGATGGGACCTTCGATTTGGTGACGATGGGTTGGGTCCTTCGCAACGTGGGAGACAGAAGCGCCACGTACCGGGAGATTCTGCGCATTCTGAAGCCCGGCGGACGACTCGTGAGCCTCGACATGTCACGCTCGTCGTTTGCGCCGTCGAGGTGGGCGGGAACCCTCTACCTCGAAGGGTTCATGCCTTTCCTCGTGAAGATGATGGGCGGGGACATGGAGAGCTACCGCTATCTCGCTCGGTCCACGCGGCGCTTCCCCCGGGCTGCGGAACTGGCAAAGGAGTGGGAGACGGCCGGATTCCGAAACGTTCGGCACCGATCCCTCAACATGGGAACCATCGCGATCCACCGCGGCGACAAGGAGCCCCGAGCGTGACGAAGAAATCCCGCAAGAAATCCCCCATGAAGCTGCCATTCCGCCATGAGGACACGCCGTGGTGGCTCGACCTCATCCACACATCCCTGCTGAACCCCGTGCTCGATCGGCGGCGGGCCATCTTCACGAACCGAAGTCTCCGGTTCGAACGCATCGATGCCGTGGGCTTCGACTTCGACCACACTCTCGCCGTCTACAACTGTGCCAAACTGGACGAAACGGCCATGGAGATGGTCATCGAGAAGCTCATCGCGGAGGAGGGCTACGACAGGAGCTTCATCGAAGATATCCCGGAGCCGGAATTCGTCACGAAGGGTCTCGTTGTCGACATCGAGCAGGGAAACGTGCTGAAGGTGGATCGTTTCGGCCACGTCTCGATCGCCTACCACGGCCGGCATCGCCTGGATCAAAAGGAGAGGCGCAGACTCTACGGGGATGCCAACCACATCCCGCACGTCACGGATCGCGGCCGATACATCCAAATCGACTCCGCGTTCGCCAAGCCGGAGGTCCTCATCTTCTCGGCGCTGGCGCCGCGCACGGACTGCACGGAATGCCGCTGCCTCTGGAAGACCATCCGCCACTACACCGACCTGATCCATCGGGACGACTCCCTCAAGAAACGCATCACGGCGTCGCCCCGCGACTACCTCTCGCCGGATCCGGATATCATCCCGATGCTTCGCCACCTGCGCGAGGGAGGCAAGAAGCTGTTCCTGCTCACGAACTCGGAATGGCACTACACGCGAGCGATGATGAATCCGGCGCTGGGGTTGCCCGGCGGGCCCGACGATCTTTCCTGGGTCGACCTCTTCGATCACGTCGTCGTGGAGGCGAAGAAACCGGGCTTCTTCAACACCAAGAAGAATGGGCGCCCTTTGGAGCAGATCGATGGCGACCCGCGCATCCTCCGCGGAGGGAACATCGACGAGTTGGAACGCCTCATCGGCGTCACCGGTCCCGACGTCCTCTACGTGGGGGATCACATCTATTCTGACCTGATCACTTCGAAACGTTCCTCGCACTGGCGCACGATGCTGGTCATTTCGGAGCTCGAAGAGGAACTGGCGATCCACGAGAACCTGCCGGGATTCGCACGGCAGCTTCGCGACGTGGACGTCTACCGCGCCCGCACGGATCTAGAGGTTCACCACTGGACGAATCTCGAGAGCGTGTTGAGGCGCATCGACCAACCCGACTTCGAAGCGCTGGTCGAGAAACTCATCGAACAGTGCGCTGAGAGAAAACGCCACGCCGTCCACGCCCTCAACAAGTACATCGACCAGCGGGAGAGCCTACGGAGCCGCATCGCACGGGCCATCAATGCCCATTGGGGGTCGCTGTTCCGCACGGGTACGGAACTCACCTACTACGGCAAACAGCTCGAGGACTTCGCCTGCACCTACACGGGGCGCGCCAGCAACCTCGCGCTCTATCCCACGAACCACTACTTCCGCAGCGGCTTCGACCACCTGCCTCACGAGATCGAATCCATGTGAGAGGCGGAGCCGCCTGCCCGCCCAGGCTCAGCGTTCGACGAAGCGTCCGCGGAGGACGTCGATGTCGCGACGCACGTCGTCGCGGCCGTTGAGAGTCAGGGCCTTCAGGTGCAGAAGGTTGCCACCCGCGTTCACCACGGGGAAGTAACGCCCCTCGGCGAGGCCCAAGAACGCATACCCTCCCTCGGCGTCGCTGCGGGTCTCGGCCACGACCTCGTTGCGCAGATTGCGCAGTTCGATGCGTAGCCCGGCGACGACGTTCTTCGGGCCGAGGCACTGTCCGGAAAGCGTCGTTCCCTTTTCCAGAACGAACCGCATCGTCTGGGCCGGCTCGTCCCCCGTCAGTTCGACGTATTGATACTGGGTGGGGAACTCCCCGTTCGGGAAATGGAGTTCCACGCGATACCGCGTGACGTAGACGTGGTCGAAGCGAAAACGGGCCGCCCCGCCCTCGAGCCAGATGGAACGCCGGGTCTGATAGAGGGGTTCGATGGTCACTCGGACCTCGTAGCGATTCGGAAGCGGGCGTCCGGAACGATTCACCACCTCGCCCACGATCTGGCCGAGACCTCCTCCGAGGGGCAGCTCCAATTCCTGAGTGTCCGAGATGAGCATGTCACGATAGACCTGCCGGTCGTAGTCGGGATGGGTGATGGTAATGCGGCGCAGCGTTCGTTTCGAGAGGAGTGGATCGACCTCGAACCGGCCGGATGCGTCGGTCGTCACACGAACGGCCCCACCGAAGTCGACGACGGCTCCGGGAACGGGCCGCTTGTCCAGGGCGTCCACGACGCGACCGCGCACGTGCTTGCCCAGCACCATGGGGATTTCGAGGCGGGTGAGGCGCCCTGCTTCCACGGGGATTCCAGGACGCGTGACCGGCACGTAGTCGCCGCCGTAGACCGTGACGGCATAGTTGCCCGCCTTCAGGTCGTCCCAGCGGAATCCGTCTTTCAGCGTGTCCGAGGCCTCGCCCGCCGGATCGATCCGCGCCTTCAAGACGTCGGGGCGGCTTCCTCCCATGGTCCTCACGGTCACCACGAGACTCCCACGCCCCGTGTCGGCGGAGACCGATTCCGCGGGCTCGACGGTGACGGAGGAGGGACGCGACCTGTGCCTGGACGGCTCGGCGAAGTCGATGGGGTCGCGGCTTTTGACCTGGAAGGGGCCGTCGGAGCGTCCGAAGGCGTCTGCGGAGTCCTCCTCGTGCCAGAAGGCGAGAAAGGCCAGGACGGCGAGGAAGCCGACGACGGCCACGATCAGAAAGGGAAGAGTCTTCTTCATGATGCTCCCAGGCAGGTCAGGCTCCGTCCGGGCCGCGCCCCGGCCCTCTGCAAGGTGGCGCGCCCAAGAAGATCTCGTCGCGGATCAAGATCATGGGCTCAAGCGGTAGCGTTGCCAATTCTGAAAGGCGAGGTAACCGAAGATCACCAGGGAGAGAACGGAATCGAGGGTCATCCAGAGGAAAACGCCCGCCGCCACACCGACGATCGTCCCCACGATGGCGGACATGCGATCGGCCTCGTAGGCGCGCCACCTCATCAACAGGAGAGAGCGGAGAACCTGCCCCCCATCGAGAGGAAAGACCGGCAAGAGATTGAGCACGCTCCAGACCAGATTGATCCAACAAAGCTGGAGCCAGAGAAGATCACCCAGAGTGAGCTGGTAGGGCCCGATCGCCCGATAGGGTTCGAGAAAGGCGCTGGGATCGGTCTTCAACCCCAGATCCACCCCCCAGGGAGGCATGAAGACAAACCAGGTGACGGCCCACAGCGTGAGCCCCGCCAAGGGCCCCGCCATGGACATCCAGACGCTCCGCCATCCCCGAGCCATCCCCGAGGGGTAGGTCAATCCGCCCATGCCCCACAGCACGACCACGGACTGGAAGCCGTTCGTCTTCGCGGCGAAAACGTGGCCGAATTCATGAACGAGAAGCGAAGCGGTCACGGAAAACGCCACGACGAACACGGCGCCCATGCCGTCCTGGAAGTAACCGAACCCAAAAAAAAGAAGCAGGAAGAAGTAACTGGGATCGGCGTAAACCGGCGTCCCGAAGACTTCGAAGAGACGGATTCCGCGGGCGGTGGGTTGCATGGCGCAGTCTAACCCGCTCGCCCACCCTCCCCAGGGCCTTCCCTGTCCTCACCAGGAGTCGCGCCCTGTCCTCTGAAGAGGGCAAACAAGGAAGCACCCACCTCCCCAACCTCAAACTCGGAAAAATGCAAATCGTTTTATTCAAGTGACTTACAGTGAATCCGAATCGGACGGCCCACTTCGGCACGCCGATCGCTTTTCCCTCCTTGCTGTTCGCGCCCAACCGCCCCTGGGGGGCAAGGAGACCCTGACCATGAGAAAGCTACCCCTGTTCGCCGCCGCGTGTCTGACCCTCGCGACCCTGGCGCTCACGGCCCCGACCGCCCCGGCCCAGACCGTCGTCGGTCTGCACGTGGGGAACTCCAACTTCTCCCTCGGTCTGGGCTTTTCGTCCCACGATCACCACCACCGCCGCCACCACCACCACCGGCGGTTCCGCCGACACCGGCGCATCCTGCGGCGACACATTCACACGGATCGCTGCACCGTGTACCACCGAGGCTACTGGCAGACCTACCAGGACCGGATCTGGGCCCCCGCCGAGTACGGCTACCGCTGTGACTTTTTCGGCCGCCAGGTCCGCTACGTGATCCGTCCCGGCGGATGGACTTACGTCTCTCGGCGCCGCTGGATCGCCCCGTACACGACCTACACCTGCGGATACTGAGACACCACGAGACCCTCGGGCGCCCCGCACACCACGCGGGGCCCCATTCCTCCACGCGGGACGCTCCCTTCAGGGGCGTCCCGCTTCTTCATGGCTCCCACAGACCACGACATCCTCATGTTCCTCGGCATGTCATGACGAACCGAAGTCGCTGGAATGGGGTCTAGTCCGAATCCCGGTCATCCTCGAATCTGAAGCCGTCTTCGATAGCCAGAACGAGGATGCGAGCCGAAAGAATAACCTGCTTCGGGGTGAGAACCTCGCCGACCATGATCCTACGCCCTACGTCGTAAGCGAACCGGCGATACCAGGGCGTGAGCTTCTCTTCCGTCTTGGCCCAGTGTGCGATGGCCTTGAAGGTGCTCCCTTCGAAGCCGTCCACGATCGTGCGGGCCAAAGGCTCGAGATCAACGATCGCCTCGTCGGAAAGTCTCTTGGCCAACCTAGCTCGCAAACGCTCGGACTTGAGCCTTCTCGCAATCGCCTCGATCCTTGCAACGTCACCGACAATGGCGTCCGACGCAGCAACGGGACTTGGGGCCGGTGCGGGTTGCGATGGATCGCAAACGCCGAGGTGATCGGCCACCATGCTGCCGGACGCCTTCCCCTCGACAGACCGTTGATCTTCTTCAGGATATTCATTGAGCTTGTCAGTCGTCTCGACTCCGAAAGGCGCTGTCGGCTCTGGCCGCCACTCTTCTTTGCCGGAAGGGGGAGCTGACTCGGTCTTCCCGTCATCAGCGACGACTCCGAGGACTGCTTTATGGGGAGTACGATTCTCTTGCGCAGATCGATCCGTCCCTGACAGATCGGAACTCGACACGTCCTCCGAGGCAGGAGGTTTCTCAACGCTGACATTGGAGCCCCCCGGCGAAAATGGAATTGCAACTGGAGTTTCAGCTTCATTTCGTCCTTCCTGTTGCATGTCATCGCCGGTGTCGTCACTCGAGCCGCTCGATGGATTCGTGGGCTCACCCGCCTCGGCGATTTCGAGTTGGACGAGATCGAGCCCCATCTCATCGGCCCACTTCTCGGCGTACTCTCGGGCAAACGCCGTGAGACGACGATAGAGTTCATCCGTATCGCCGGACGTCTCGAGAGCGGCGACATCACCGGGCCTCACTTCGAGCCGACCAAGCTCGCCCATCACTCGGGCCATCGTTTCGTCGCGGTCGCAATAAAACTCCGTTCCCCGTATGCGAATGAATTCCCAGCCAAGGCGCTCGAGAACACGTTGACGATTGAGGTCTTCCTCGATCCGGTCCGTGTGATAACGGTCGCCGTCGCATTCGATCGCCACTCGTCGCCCTGCGGCTCCCTGAACCACCAGATCGATGCGATATGCCCCGACCTCCCACTGGCATCGCACGTCGTATCCGGCGGCGCACAACCGGTCGTAGACATCCTTCTCAAAGGGGGACTCGCAGAGATTTCGCTCGACGCGCACTTTCTCTTGCCGGCTCCCGTGCTCCAGAGCATGCCGGATCAGAAGGTGGCGGAAGTCGTTGGCTTTCAGATCCGTCAGATGATCCAACGAGTGGACGACCCAAAGCTGGTCTCTCGCGCGACTCGCGGCCACATTGAGACGCTTTTTGAACTCCGGCCTGGTCTGTAGCCTCAGCGGACCGTCCTTGGGGCTGTCGACCATCGAAAGAAAGACGATGTCGCGTTCGTCACCCTGAAACTGAGGCGGCCCCCCACAGAGGATTCGGCGGTCACTGAACTCCTGTTCCGGCAGGTGCCGTCTAAGAAGAGTCTCGATCTCCTTCGCCTGCTCATCGCCGAGCAACGAGATCACACCGACGGTCTTCCGGTCGTACTCTGGACACTGACTCATGGACTTGATGAGCGCCGTGATCTCGAGAGCCTCGTGGTGGTTGACCTTCCGCTTGCCGTTCCGAACACCCGAGACACGGTGGGCCACGACGAACGGTCTCGTCTCGACGCTCGAGTCGTCCCGGAGGGCTCGGAGCTTGCCGTCGTAGCAGAGCTGGTTGCTGAATTGGATGATGCTCGGCACACAGCGGAAATGCTCGACCAGGCGGATGGCTCCGCCGTGAAAGTTCACCTGCGCGATGTCGTAAATCGAGTTCTTCTCGTCGTAGAGATGCGACTGAGGGATGCCTCTCAATGTTGTGCTGATGATGTGGCTGATCTCTTCGGTCTTCACTCCGATGCCGGAGGGGCTGACCTGCTCGTCGTCACCCACGATGACCGCATTCTTTCCGGCGTAAAGGGCCACCAAGCCTCGAATATCGCACTGACTCGCCTCGTCGATGATGACGACGTCAAATCGGGTCTTGGTCGGATCGACCTCCTTTGCCACTCGGCTGAGAGGCATGACCCAAACCGGGACGGCCCCCTGAGCGGCAGACAGGTTCTTGCGCGCCTCCCGCATGAGCGCAGGTACGCGCTTGCCGGTCCCCTTGCCGATCTTCTGAACCGTCTTCAGCCATCCCTGGAGCGCCGTGTTCTGCGCACGAGTGACGTTGTCCTTCTGGTTCGCCCAGGCTCGCTTCTCGACGATGAGAGTCGTTGCCGACCTCACGCGCTTGTCGAGTTCGTCGATGCGCCGCTGAATCTTCATATGATCGATCGATTCCCGCTCTCGGATCGCGTGGTCGAGGCCGCGCCAATACCAAGCCTCGTGGCAGGGCCCTGGAGGGCGGGCCTCGCCATGCGCGCCATCGCGGTCGTCGAGAGCGCGGGCCCAGATCGGACAGCATTCACGTAGCCGGTCGATCAGTCGCCGCCGCCGAGTGCTTTTCGCACGCAGTTCCTCGACGCGCTTCAGCTCAGATCGTGCTGATCGGTAGCCAGACACGTCCTTGTTCCGCCATGCATCCAAGATCTGTCGCCCCGAATTCGTCTCGATCTCATGGCCCCAGGGTCCGAGTGAGGCCGTGACATCTGAGAATCGTTTCGCGACTCGATCCCGCCGCCGACGATCCAACTCCAACTGGAGTGCGGGCAGGACCGCATCCGAGATGACTGCTTCGACAAGATCGACCTCGAAGGTCGGTCCGGCTTCGACCCGCGTCGCCTGACGTAGGTCGAACCAGGACATCCCCGCCATTTCGACGCGTTCTTGCAGCCCCGCCCAGGTCGTCTCCGACCAGACCAGATCGTTCTTGATGACCCCCGCGAGGTGCTGGGCTTGCCGCTCGGGCTTATCACCGAGCTGTTCGACGGATGGGCCTCCAACATGGCCGACGACCTTTCTCCATGCGTCGCGAAGCTCGCTCCTCACCTTGGCCAGATTCAGCCAGAGAATCAGAGCCTTGAATTCCGAGACGCTCTGCGGGGCACGCCCCTTCACCGAGACGCTCTTCAGAATTCTCCGCCTTTGTCT
>CAZLGG010000137.1:0-9349 GCA_964559135.1 uncultured Planctomycetia bacterium | reverse complement strand
CATGGGGGTCTTGGGCGTCGGCATCGACGCCTGGTTCGGCGGGAGCGGACCCCGCACTGTGGGGAGCGGAGGATCGGTGACGCCACGTCTCGATCGCAGCCTGGCAGGCATCGACGATCGGCTCAACCAGATCTTTGGCGCCAACGGTGCCGCGGGCGTCGCGGCGTCCCTCGCTGGCGCGACCGAACAAGAGGTTCTTCAGACCTTCCGATGGATCGCCGTGAATCAAAAGACGTCCATGATCCCCACCCTCGTCGGATTCTTGAGTGATCCCAGGATCGCCGTTCGAAGGGGTGCTGTGAGCATCCTGCTCCTCCTTCCACTCGCTCCCAGTAAACCGTTCCTTCTCGGTATTCGCCAGGCCGCCGCGAACGAGACGGATGCACAACTTCGAGGCCAGATCGAACGACTCGCCGATCTCGTCGACAACGCGTGATGACTGTTTCGCTGGGTCCCGCGGGTCTCTCTGGCGCTTCCTTGTGCCTGACCGTCTCGGGAGCTCCCGGGACCTCCGTCGAAGTCATCATCGACGGCGACGGACAGAGCCTACGCCTCGTCATCCCCGTCAAGTCTGGAAACGGGTTCCATTGTTTGCGTCTGCCGGCAGGATTCGGGCGGGCCGCCATCGCGAGCGTTCAAGGAGATCAGGGGCCGCCGGTCACCACGATGGCTCCTCTCATCTGAGACGCAAGGCACCACCATGCCCGGCTTGAACGGGAGAGGCATGCGACCAAGGGCCCCGATCAGAAGCGAAGGAGGCGCAGGAGGAGAGAAGAGGGGGCGGAGCGCTTGCGGAACAGGAGGGCCAGAGAACGCCGGGTGGGGCTCTCGAGGGGGACGGCATCGAAACCCACGAGTTCGAGGTCATCCCGGAGGAGTCCCTCCAGCCGGAACCGTAAGTGCGCCCCCGCGGTGAGCCGCTTCGCCTGCCCGCGACCAAGGCCCTCGATGAAGTCGACGAGGCGGTCCAGGTCCCACGTCGTCTCGTCCGTCTCGAAGAAGATCTGCCGGACGATGCGGTCAAACTGACCGTCCTGGCGGCTTGCGTCCTTCGCCCGGTCCCAGATCTCGAGGGACGTCATGTCCTCCGAAAACAGGACGAGTTCCTTTTTCCCGTCGCCGTCCAGGTCGGCGCGCAGGGAGCGACGCTGACTGCGACCGGCCCCCTCGATCTTGGCAATGAGACTCTCCGGATCCCGAATCACTTTCCCCAAGGACGGCAGCTTGAACTCGAGAGAACGGCGCCAGCCCGGATTGCGGTCGAAACGCCTGCCCTCGAGACTGCGATAGCCCACCGCGCGGATGTCCACGCTGAGCGAACCCAGAAAACTCGTGATGAGGCGCGCGATGCTGGGCACCTGCACTCTCAACAGAAACAGGTCCGGATAGGCGTCGTCGTCCAGGCCGACCAGAGCCACCGCCGTGATCTCGTCCGCCGTCTTGAGGATACTCGTGGGATGGGTGAACGACGGACCGGCCTTTGTCCCGTGAAACACCCACACCTTCCTCCGATGAGTGATGACGTAGTCGAGAATGCCGTCCGCATCCAAGTCCCTCATCATGACCCGGGTGGTCTCCGTGCCGGGCACCGTCCAACCCGGACGCAAGGGCGCCTTCGGCGTCGTGTCCTTGAAGGTGGAAAGGTCGAGGACCACATCCGGCTGGAACGGCAACGAACCTTCCGCGCGCTGCATGTGGAAACGCACCTTGTCCGCATGCTGGATGACCAGATCCGGCCGTCCGTCACCGTTGATGTCGCGGGTTTGAAGATCGGGAATGCGGATCGTCTGAAAGAGATCGTCGTCCCCCTGCCGCTGCCCCTTCCCCACCGTGATCTCCGACGCCACCGCGATGCGGGCCGTCTTCTTGAAGGTGGGCGAAGACGCCTTCGCCTTCTGCACCCAAAGCTGCAAGGAATCCGCGGTGGGCACGAGCAAATCCACGAGTCCGTCCTTGTTCACATCGCGTGAGAAGTGGGCAAACCGGGGACCACCGCCGCGAAGGGCGTAACGGGCGCGGCGCGCCAACCGCTTGGGCTTCGCCGGAAACCCTCCCCCCTCCTGCCAAGGCCAGCCGAACGCCCCCTTCGGGGTGAGCGCCACGACCCAGGACCGTCCCGCCAGAGTCGCCACGTCCACCAAAACCCCATCGGTATGGCCGAGATCGAACGAAGCCAGAACGCTGGGCTCGGCGCCCGCCTGACCCGCCACATCCCTCACCTCGAGCCTCCCACTCTTTTTCAACACGACGAGTTCGCTGCGGCCGTCGCCGTCGAGGTCGTGCCACGCCGTGGCCGAGATCCCCTCCCCGAGAGTCAGCGTGCGGTCCTCGCGAAAACCCTTTTGGGCCCGAGCGGAGGACACCGCGAGGGCGACGACGACGAGGCCGATCACGAAGCGCCCCATCATCGCACGACCCTCACCAGGACCACCCGATCGTCCTCTTCCACGAGGAACCAAGCGCTTTTCCCCTTCGGCCTCGGACCGACGTGGAGGTTGGCATCGTTGGCGATCTTGTGACGGAGAATCCTGCGGCCGAGCCGGCGTTTGTCCTTGCCGTCGCGCCCGAGGGTGCGAAGCTCCAGCCGATTCCTGCGCGTGCGCAAGAGCAGGTCCGCCTCCCCGTCACCGTTCAGGTCGGGGACGAACTTCAACCCCAACCCCGACCCCACGCTGGAAAAACCCTCCAACACGAAACCCACGGGAAAGCGATACGTGGCCTGTCTGTCGAAACGGCCCGAACGGTTGAGGAAGATGAGCACTTCCAGCTCCACCTCCTCCTTGGTCGCCGCGGCGAGCGCACCCACGAGTTCCGGGCGAAAAGACGCCACGATGAGATCCATGAGACCGTCGCCGTTCACATCCACGAACTGAGGGAAGCGTACGAGCCCCCCCACGACGAGGAGTTGATCGGGTCGCCCTGCATCGCCGAAAAGGGTGGCCCCCTGGGACGTTTGCTTCTGTGTGTAGATGAGGATCTGCGTGCGCGGATTCTTCGCACGCCTGTCGCCCGCGAAGATGACGGCGTCGGCGCGATGATCGCCGTCGAGGTCGAGAAAGCGGGTGGCATAGGAGGGGTCGAGCCTGCGGGAGCGATCCGCCACCACGGGCGCCTTCAAACGCACCGTCGGCTGCTCCCGAAAGCCCTCCCTCTGAGACCAGACGAGGACGTCCGTGGGCGTGCGCGCCATGAGGTCCAAGGCCCCGTCGCCGTCGAAGTCCGTGAGGGTGGGACGAGGCGCCCGCTCCACGGTGTCGACCAGGGGCGGGCGGTTCTCTCCGCCGAAGGGCAACCGCAACGTGAGGGAGACGTCCGCGCGGGCGGGGCCGCCCTCCTCGTCTCCAGAGAGGCTGCGAGGCTTCAACCTCAGATCCTCGGGAAGCAGCAAGGGCCCGCGGGGCTCGAAGGCGACGCCTCCCGTGGCGGGCCTTCGCTGCAGGAAGACCGCATGCCCTTCGGGGATGGGGGCGATGAGATCGAGGAGTCCGTCCCCGTTCAGATCGCGCAGCCCCTGCCGGTAGAACGTGGTTCGTCCGTTTCGGGGCAACTGCCACAGGAAAGGCAGATCCACCGCCTTCACGAAGCGTTCCTTGCCCGTCTTGGCCACTCGCCAGATCACGGCGCGGTGGGCGCTCAGAAGAAGGACCTCTTCGCCGGGATCGGGATGGAGATCCCCCACGGCGAACGCGGTCAGGTCGGCGGGGATATCGAGGGTGGTGTCCGGCTCCGAGACGAAACGGCCACCCGGGCGGCGGGCGAGATGCACGTCGATGCGACGCTCGAGCCTACGCTCGCCACCTCGGGTGGCGAGGACGAGGTCGATCAGGCCATCGCCGTTGACGTCGCCCCACCCCACGCCGCCCGTGAGGGTGTCGTCGGGAAGGAGGATGGTGTCCAACTGCACGGTGGGGGCGCGCTGCGCCGTCGCTAGCACACCGAGGCCCAGCCAGAAGAGGAGAAAAGCCGGCCTCACGGTTGGGGCTCCTCCTTCACTTCTTCCAGGCGGTCCGCGTCGCCGCCGCCGAAGTGGATGAACCACAGCAGGGTCATCTCCCAGGCAGCGGAGGTCTCCTCGTAACCGAAAAGCCCCAGCAAGACCTTCGTCTCGCTCCTCCCCCGCTTCTCCTCGTGGGAGAAAAGCGGGAAGACCTCCACCTCCTCGATCTTCGTCTCGCGGCGGGAGACCGGCGCGTCGACCGTCAAGTTCTGTTCGCCCCGCAGAAGGCTCAGATGCACGGAGCCGTCGTCCGATGCCTTGGCGATGGCCTCGAGAACGACGTTGGGGTGATCCACGGGCTTCTCGTCGACGGCCGTGATGAGATCCTTGAATCGCACGCGCCCCCGCCAGGGGCTGCGGGCCGACATCCCCACGACCACGGCGCCGCCGCCGGGAGGCAAGCCCACCCGCCGCGCCTCCACCTCCGTGGCCGTGCGCAAAACGACTCCCACCCGGTCCTCTTCCCGGAAGCGCTCCGCCTCCGCCCGGCCCGCGGGATGGGCCCTCGGCGCGAGTTCCAATTCCGTGTTCATCTCCTCGTCGGCGCGGTCGAAGACGATGGCGATGGGCGTGCCCGGAGCGGTCTCCAGTTCCAGTCGCCGCCATTGACTGGGGTAGGCGAGCTCCACCGTCTCGCCGCCCTCCGGCGTGGCCTCGATGAGGATGTCGTCGATCTTCAGGCCCGCGAAGTCGCCGGGGGAGTTCTCGACCACGCGGGTCACCACGACGCCTTCCCCTCCCTCGACGAGATCATCGAGAGACTCGGCCACCTCCTTCACGGACACCCCGCTGAAGCCCCCCGCGGGCAGGGACACCCGGATGGCCTCGTCGTCCGGCTCCTGGAGAAGAGCCACGGGCTCTTCCATGTCGGCCAGGGGCGGGGGTTCGTCGGGCAGCTTCTCGCCCAATCCCGCGCAGGAGACGAGCGCCAACGGCACAAGGAACGTCGCGAGCAATCTGAGGAGATTCATCGGATGGGACTCCTCCGAAAGAGGATGAGAGAAAGGCCGAGCGCAAGCGCGAGCCAGAACCACAGCGGCCGCTCGGAGGCGGTCAAAGCCGCGTTGCTGAGGCCCTGAGATACGTCGATGAAGTGCTGGACGTAGGAGGAATCCCCCAACAAGGAGGGGAAGTGGTGCGTCGGCAGCCAGGAGGGATCCACGATCCCGTGGAGAAATCCGCGGGCGAGATCCAATCCCAAAAGGAGCCCCAGAGCCCACCCGAAAGCCCGGGTGCCCGTGGAGGCGACCACCCCGGCGAGGAAGCCCAGCCCCACCCAGGTGGCGAGGGGAACAAGAGGAGCCCAGAGCGAGGCCCGGAACTCCGGCTTCAACTCGGACAAGGGCACGATGGTCATGACGCCTCCGTCGGGGAGGATCTCCTCCACGCCCTTGAAGTCGAACCACCAGGCGGCGGCGCCGTAGGCCGCGGCATGGATGAGGACGAGCAGAGTGAAGGCGAGGACGAGGTGCGCCAACAGCTTTCCGATCACGATGTCCTCGCGGCGAAATGGCCTTTGCGCAAGCGCCCGCAAGGTCCCCCGCGAGCGCTCTGCGGCGACGGCCTGACTCGCCACGAGGACGGCCACGATGGCCAAGGAAGCGAGCGCCGTCTGCAGCCCGAAGCCCGCCGCCTCGAAGGCGTTGACGGCGGTGTGGGTGACCACCCCCTCCCCTTCGGTGAGCGCCTGCCGGTGCCGGCTCCACACGCCAAGGAGTGCCAGCCCGGGCAAAAAAAGCGCCGCGGCCCAGATCTCTTTCCCTTTCAGCCAACGGTGGAGTTCGTATCGGAAGACCCGCCCCAGTCGGGTGAGGGCGCCCGGCGGCGCGGGTTCGCCGTCGGCGGCGACGGCCTCCTCCGCGGGCGGCGGGTCGTCGGCCACCACGCCGCGCTCTTCCAGCTCCAGATAGATCGCCTCCAGAGACGGCGTGCGAGGCGCGAAGGAGATCACGCCCGCGTTCGCGGTGACGAGAGCGGTCAGAAGATCCGGGGCGTCCGCGGGGGTGAGTTCGAGAAGCAGGGCTTCACCGTCATCGTCCAGACCGGAGGCGTGGCCGGATGACTCGAGGACGGCGCGAGCGCGCTCGGTGTCGCGGACTTCGAGCCGCCAAGGCGGATGAGCCCCCGCGAGCAACTCCTTCGCGGAGGCGGCCGCGAGCAGCGTCCCCTTCTTGAGGATCGCCAACCGGTCACAGAGTTCGGAGACCTCGTGAAGCTGATGGCTGGAGACGAGGACCCCCAGACCGTCCTCGCGGCAAAGCCCCTTGAGGAGCCGTCGCAACTCGGCGAGGCCCTCCGGGTCGAGACCGTTGCCCGGTTCGTCGAGCAACAGGTAGCGGGGTTCGTCGACGAGGGCGAGGGCGATGCCCAGCCGCTGCCGCATGCCCTGGGAGAACGCCTTGACGGGCTTGTCGCCCACGTGGCCCAGCCCCACGCGATCGAGGAGACGGTCGGCGCGGTCGCGGGCGGGCCGGGCCGGTGCGCCGGCCGCCCGGGCGAAGACGACGAGATTGTCGAGGGCGCTCCAGGAGGGGTGGAAACCGGGAACCTCGATGAGCCCGCCCAGCTTCGCCAACGCGGGCACAGGATTGCGGTGGACGTCGTGACCGTCGACGAGGACCGTCCCCGAGGTGGGCCGCATGAGCCCCAAGGCAACGCGCATCGCCGTGGTCTTCCCGGCGCCATTGTGACCGATGAATCCCAGGCATTGCCCGGGGTGCAGGGTCAGATCGAGATTCACCAAGGCGAGTTCACGGCCGTAGCGGTGACTCACTCCACGCCATTCGAGGGACATACACCACCCCTTCGGCCGCTTTCATCCACACGTTCCCATCGTAACGTCCCTCTCCCCCGATCCCCCAAGGAGGGTCGGGGACGCGGGCCGCGCGGCGGGCTCAGTCCCGATGAGGCAAGCGACTCAGCGCGTCCTCGGCGAGACGGCGGGCCGCCATCTCCGCATTGGCGGCCGCTGCGCTTTCGCCCCATGGGCCGGGAATGGGGATCTGTCGATCGCGACAGGTGTAGTGCCAAAGCTCCCGCCTTCCGTCCGGAGTGAGCAAGCGGAAGTCCGCTCCCGCATAGATGACGCCGCGAGGACTGAGCAGGCTCGTGTCCCACTGGCGCATCTTGATCTCCAAGATCGCGTCCGTGTCCAAGGCCTCGCGGCCGACGGCGCCGAGGGTGTCGTCGGTCCAATCGGAGGTGGGCACGGCATAACTCTTCTTAGCGATCAGGTACTTCCGCAGAGACTCCCGCATGGCCTCCTCGGGAAACGCCGCGCGCTCGGTTTCGTCGCGGGTGAGTTCCGAGGCATCCACCGGCAAGACGACGACGTCCTTGGGTCCGGTTTCGGAAAAGGACGGGTCGACGCCCGCCGTTTCCACGGGCATGCGGTTCGCCGATGACTGACATGCGACCAGGCCCAAGAGCAAGACGCCGGCGATGTGAGCGGTCTTCATGATTTCGATCCTTTCTCGCGACGCGCGTCCAACCAATCCGACGCCCCGGCGGCCTCGACCGCGCGGTCGAAGCGACGACAGGACTCGCAAGCTCCGCAGGGGTCGTCACCGCCGTCGTAGCAGCTCCAGACCCACTCCAGCGGTAAGTCCTTCGCCATGGCATGGGCGACGATGCCACGCTTGTCCAGGGTCGCCGTCGGCGAAATGACCTGGACCGCGTTGCGGGTGGAGTACCCCAAGGCGTCGTTCTGGGCGAGGACGAATTCCACCGAGTTGTCGGGGAAGGTTCGTGCCTCCTCGGCATTGAACCCCACCACCAGGACATCCGCGCCTTGGGCCTCCGCCCACGCGGCCCCCACGGCGATGAAGATGCCGTTGCGATTGGGCACCCAGACGGCGGCAGCGCTGGCCTCCGCGTGGGCCTGGTCGTCCAGCTCGCCGTGTCCTGGATGGGGCAGGTCCCGACCCGGCTCCATGAGGGCGCTGCTCCCCAAGTGACTGAAGAAGGGCAGAAACACCGTGCGGTGGGGCACGCCGAGGCGGCTCGCCAAGGCGTAGGCCGCGGCCAACTCCCGTCTGCGGGCCTTCTGGCCGTAGTCGAAGCTGAGAGCAAGGATGGGTTCCGTGGTCTCTTGCGCCATGTAGGCCGCCACGGTGGAGTCGAGGCCGCCCGAGAGCAGCAGAACGGATTTCAGGGGTGTCGTCGTGGGCATGGGGGAGGATAGGCGCGCGGAGGGGCCGTTCAAGGCACCTGTCACCCCCAGAGGGCATGATTTCAGGGAGCAAGGAGTCCATCCATGCGGATCGTGGCGATTTCCAATCAGAAAGGCGGTGTGGGCAAGACCACCACCGCGGTGAACCTGGCGGCGGCCTTGGCCGAACAGGGCCGGCGGGTTCTCCTGATCGACTTGGACCCTCAGGGCAATGCGTCGACCCATCTGGGGATCGATATCTATCGTTTGGAAACCTCGATCTACGACGTCCTCACGAGGGGCGTGGAGCTGGCCCGCGTGGTGCAGCCCACCAGTTGGGAGGGGCTCGCCTGCGTCCCCTCCAACATCGATCTCTCGAGCGCCGAGATCGAGATGGTCTCCGCGGTCGGCCGAGAGACGATCCTCAAAGAAGCCCTCTTCCGACTGGAAAGGGACCTGAAGGAATCGGATCACCCGGGTTTGGACTTCGTCGTCATCGACTGTCCGCCGTCGTTGGGTCTGTTGAGCATCAACGCCCTGGCGGCGGCACGGGAGATCTTGGTGCCGATGCAGACGGAGTTCTTCGCACTGCAGGGCATGAGCAAGCTGATGGAGGTGGTGGAGGTGGTGCAACAGAGGATCAACCCGTCCCTTCATTTGGCGGGCATCGTCGCCTGCCGGATGGACACCCGCACCCGCCTCGCCTCGGAAGTGCTGGAAGACATCGCCTCCCACTTCCCGGAGATTCTCTACGAGACGCGCATCCGCCAAAACGTGAAGTTGGCGGAGGCGCCGTCCTACGGACAGACCGTCCTCGAGTACGCCTCGGAGTCGAAGGGCGCCGAGGACTACCGCCAGCTCGCCCGCGAATACTTGGGCCTTCCCCTCATGGTCGACGACGACGAAGGCGACGAGGAAGACTTCGAGGACGAGTTTGAGGAGGAGGGTGACGCCAGGGTGAACGAGGATGTCTTCGAAGACGAAGAGGAAGAAGAACTCGTCATCGAGGCCAACAACGGCGATCTCCCCGCCACCTCGTGACCTTCACGGGTCCCTTCCCCAGAAGAAGGGTCCTCTCACGGAGACACAGAGGCACGGAGAGCCATCCGGCGAGCGGGTCACGCTCTCTTGAACCTCTCTCTGCGGGTCCGTGCCTCCGTGAGAGAAAAACCTGAACGTCAAAGACGATCCGAACGCTTCTT
>CAZLGG010000136.1:0-9477 GCA_964559135.1 uncultured Planctomycetia bacterium | reverse complement strand
TTTCGCTCCCGGCACGGGTGTACGGTGAGGTCGGAGTGGGGGCCCACGTGGTTCGCCGCCTCCCTGGCGGCGACAAGATCCTCTATCGGGGGCAGCTCGCCCGCACCTCCGCCGTCATCGATCCGGATCAAAGGGTCTTCGACGCCTTTGCGGAGATCACCGAGGAGGGCGGGGCCGGGCGGATCGCGTCGGGCGATTTCGTCCTCGGATCGGTGGCGGGGCAGCACTTCGAGGATGTTTTCGTGCTTCCTCGTACCTCGGTCTTGGATGGAGAGGTTCATCTCGTACATCTCAAGGACGGCGCCAAGGACGGCATCGTGGAGTTGGTCCCCGTCGATCCCATTCGTGCGCTGCCCGGCGTCCTTCTCGTGAAGGAAGGCTTGAAGTCTGGCGATCTTCTCGTCTTGGACGGTCTGGAGAAAATTGCGAGCTCCTCGCACGTGAGGGTGCGAATTCGTGACGACCGATCCCCCAGGGCCGAGGATCGATGAAGCTCTCCCGGTTCTCCGTCGACAACGCGGTGGCCGTCAATCTGTTGATGTGGCTCATCATCATCGGAGGGCTCTACAAGGCCTTCACGCTCAGAAAGGAACTCTTTCCGGACTTCGAGCCGGAACAGATCAGTCTTAGAGTCGTCGTTCCCGGGACCTCCCCCGAAGAACTGGAGGATTCCGTCACACGCAGGTTCGAGCGAGAGATTCGGGACGTCGACGGCGTGCGCCGGATGACGTCGCGCATCACGGAGGGCCTCTCTTCCACCATCATCGAGGTGCAAAGGGGGTTCGATCGCCAAGACGTCCTCGATGATCTCAGAGGCGAGGTCGACCGGGTGACTCCGGAGCTTCCTACCGATGCGGAGGAGCCGGAGCTGAATCTCGTCCGTCCCTTTTTTCCCGTCATCAGTGTCGTGGTCCACGGTCCCGTCGACGAGCATCGATTGGAATCCACCGCGACGAAGGTCAAGAACGATCTTTTGGATCTGCCCGGTATCAATCGCGTTCAGATGACGGGGCGACGAAGACGGGAGATTCACGTCACCGTTCTTCCGCAGAAACTGGAGGAGTACGGTCTGACGTTCGAGTCGGTGGGGCAGGTCCTTCAGGGACTCAATATCGATGCGCCCGGCGGTACGCTCGAAGGCGACCGAGGGAACGTGGGTGTCCGCACGGTGGGGGAAGAGGACCGGGCTCTGCGGATCGAGCAATTCGTCGTGAAGAGCGCTGCGGATGGGCCGGCGTTGCGACTGGGAGACATCGCCCGCGTCGAGGAGACGTTCGAGGATCGTGTCGAGTCCGGAAGCTTCGCCGGTGAGCCCGCCGTCCTTCTGACGGTCTTCAAGGCTCCGGAAGAGGACGCCCTGCGCATCGCCGCCACCGTCAAGGATTTCGTGGCGCGCAGGGGAGTTCGGCGCGGCGGCGCGATCACTATGAACTCCGTCACGGATCTTTCCCGCTTCATCTCGCAGCGTCTGGATCTCATGCTGCGGAACGCCCGCTGGGGCCTCCTGCTCGTGGCCTTGGCGCTCGCGCTCTTTCTGGAATTTCGCGTCGCGTTCTGGGTCGCTCTGGGCATGCCCATCTCGTTTTTGGGAACGTTCGTACTCATGGACTGGATGGGGGCCAGCATCAACCTGCTCTCCCTTTTCGGCCTCATCGTGGTCTTGGGGCTCATCGTCGATGACGCCATCGTGATCGGTGAAAACGTCTTCTCACGACGCCGCGCCGGGATGTCGAGTCGCGAGGCGGCGATACTGGGTGCGGGCGAGGTGACCATTCCCGTCGTGGCGGCGGTTCTCACGACGATGGCGGCTTTCATGCCGCTGGCGTTCATTGCGGGCGACATCGGCGCCTTCATGAAGGAGCTGCCGATCGTCGTCATTGCCGCTCTGAGCATCTCGCTCATCGAAGCCTTGGTCATCCTCCCGGCTCACCTCGCCCATCTGAAGACGCCCCCCGAAGGGCGAGGTGTGGGCCGGCTCAGCGGAGCCATGAGACGGTTGCGTCACGCGGTGTTCGAGGAAGGGCTCCCCCGTTTTTACCAACGCAGTCTGCGATTCGCTCTGCGTTGGCGCTACGTCTCCTTGGCCGGCGCCGTGGCGTTTTCGCTCGTGGTGCTGGGCCTCGTCGCGGGCGGCGTCGTCCCGTTCGTGCTCTTGCAGGAGACGGATGCGGAGACGCTCGTCGTCGATCTGGAGATGGCCTCCGGAACGCCGGAGTCGAGGACCAGGGAGGTTCTCGAATCCATCGAGGCGAAGATCCGAACCATGCCGGAGACGAAGAGTGCGTTTGCCGTCGTGGGCGCCTCCTTCAGCGACCGAGGGCGTGTTGATGCGGCCGACCCCGCCACCGTCGGGCAGATCACGGTGGAGCTTTTCCCCGCCGAGGAGCGCGAGGACGAGGGTCTGCGATCGGCGCAGCGTATCCTCTCGGATCTGAGGGAGTCGATTCCTCTCGAGGCGGGGGTGACGCGATTGCACTTCGCCGCACGAAGCGGCGGCCCCCAGGGGCCGGACGTCGAGATTCTCGTCCGGGGAGAGGATGTCGAGACGCTGCGCCAAGGGGTCGCCTGGGTCGAGGAGCAATTGGAGACCTATTCCGGCGTCGTCGAGGTGGAGGACGACCTCGTTCTCGGGAAGCCGGAGATCCGATTGCAACTGAACCCCGTCGGGCGCGCTCTCGGGCTCGACACGCGGACGCTGGCAACCCAGGTTCGCCACGCGTTGTTCGGGTTCGAGGTCCAGGAACTGCAAGAGCAGGACGAAGCCGTGAAGGTAAGGGTCTTGCTGCCCAAATCGGCTCGGCGCACGCCGGCGGATCTCGGTCGACTCCGGATTCGAACGCCGTCGGGTGGACGTGCCCCCTTGGAGGAGGTGGCGGCCCTGACCGTCCAGCGGTCCTATGCCAGCATTGCTCGCGTGGACGAACAGCGCGCGGTCACCATCCGCGCCGAGGTGGACGAGGACAAGGGCAACGTCAACGCGATCACCGCCGATCTCACCCGAAGAGTGGAGGGAATCGGGAAACGATTTCCGGGTCTCAGCGTCGCCTTCGAAGGGCGAAAGAAACAGACGCGGGAGTCTTTGTCCTCTTTGAAGCTGGGCTTTCCCATCGCGCTCTTCCTCATCTACGCCATCATCGCGATTCTCTTCCGTTCCTACACGCAGCCCCTCGTCGTGATGGCGGCCATCCCCTACTCCCTCGTGGGGGCCATCGTCGGCCACTACATCTCCGGATATCCGTTTACGATCCTGTCTTTGATTGGGGGTGTCGCTCTGGCCGGAATCGTCGTGAACGACAGTCTCATTCTCGTCGACCTCGTGAACAAGAAACGCCTGGAAGGCGAGGGTCTGTTCGACGCCGTCATCGCGGGAGGGACCGGTCGTTTGCGGCCCATCATTCTCACGTCGATCACCACGATCGCGGGGCTCGCTCCCCTCATGCTGGAACGGAGTTTCCAGGCTCAATTCCTGATACCGATGGCTGTGTCGATCGTCTACGGATTGGCCTTCGGGACGGTTCTCACCCTCTACATCCTCCCCTGCCTCTACCTCGTTCTCCACGATTTCCACGGGCTGCTCCGGGGGCCTGTCCGCGACTGAGCGTCGCAGCGAAAAAAGGGTCGGGGCATTTCCGCACCAGTTTCGCTCTCTCCCGTGGAACGCAACGCTTCAGGAGAATACGCCATGCGCGACCCGTTCATCGGCTTCTGGCTCGCCGTCTGCCTCATGACGGCGTGGACACCAGGCCAGACGTTTTCGGATTCGGACATCCCTCGCGACAACGTGGAGGGGAACTACATTCTTCATGAGGTGGGTCCGATCCACCCCATGGCGGTCCGGGGCAACACCCTCGTCACCCTCAATCAACCCATGGGGAGGATGGTCGTCTATTCCATCTCGCCGTTTCAGAAGCTCTGGGAGACTCCCGTCGGTCTGGGCGCCAACTCGGTGGTGGAGGCGCCCGGTACGCCCTTCGAATACTGGATCACGGACAGCATTCAGAACTGTGTGACCGTGTGGTCGCCGCAGACCCTGGACGTGAGCCGAACGATCGCGACCTCCGCCGGCCCCCACGGGATCGTCTTCAACGCGGACGGTTCGCGCGCCTACGTGACCTGCTCGGCCGGCAGAACCATCGAGGTGATCGACACGGCGACCTACCAGGTCGTCGAGTCGTTCCCGGTCCCGGTGCGTCGGCCGCGGGCTCTCGCCTTCTACAACAGCCGCCTCTACTACGCTCCCTTCCTCTCGGGGAACAACACCGCCGCCTTGGGCCCGGGAGGGTTCAACTTCGTCAAGTACATCCCCGACCTGGCCGCTCAAGGTGCGATTCCCCTCGACGATATCGACCTCAGAGTCCTGGGAGAGATTCTCCCCGGCGGCGGTAACTACGTCGTTCCCATCCCCACGGAGAGCCGTAAGGCCTTGGGTACGGTTCTCTTCAACATCGAGAGGAGACCAGGAACCAGCGAGATGTGGGTTTGCAACACGGATGCTCTGAATGCGGATTTCATCGGTGAACCGAACATGCCACAGGGGCAGGTCGTGAGCAATCGCGTCACGATCACGGACGTCTCCACCCCCGCGGCGACGCCTCCCACGGTGGTGGATCTGGATCAGATCGCCGTCGGGACGTCCTGTGCTCAGCCTCGCGCCATCGCATTCGACGCGGCCGGCGATAGGGCCTACATCGCATGTGAAGGAAGCGACGTCATCGCCGTCCTCGACGGCTCGGGGCAGTGGCTCGGTTACTACCACATCGCCGAGCAGGGCAACGTACGTTCCATGCCGGGAGGCGTGATCGTCTCCGGCAACCTGCTCATCACGTACAATCGCGGCACCAACAGCCTTTCCGTCATCGACACGACGACGGTGCCCTTGGATTCCACGGTCAACGACCATCGCTCCCTCGGCCTCGACCCGCGGACTGCTGAAGTCCTCCACGGACGCAGCATCATCCATGATGCCGACCGGTCCGCGTCCGGACGCTCCTCATGCGCATCCTGTCATGTGGACGGAGACCTGGACGGCGTCGTCTGGGATCTGTCAGGCACACTCGACCCCGAGGGGACTCCGGAAAGCCAACTCTCCCTCTGGACGGATCGCAAGGGACCGATGGTGACCCAGAGTCTGCGCGGCCTCCCCGAGACGTCGAGTTTCCATTGGCGAGGAGAACGACCGGACGTCGAGTTCTTCAACGTCGCCTTCGTGGGGCTATTCGACGGCAACCTGCTCTCGGCGAGCGAGTTGGACGACATGGTCAGCTACGTCGATGAGCTGCGCTATCCTGCCAACCCGCATCAGGCCTTCGATCGCGTGACGACGCCCGGCGAACTCGAGGGAGCCCGCATCTTCGTCGAGGAATTGGCGACGGTGAATCGAAGCTGCAATGACTGCCACACCCTGCCCCTTGGGACCAATGGGGAGCTCCTTCACGAGACGACGGGATGGGCCGAGTCGTTCATCGTTCCCCAGTTGAGGAACGTGGTCGACAAGGAGGTAGGCCTTCACGACTATGGGACGTTGACGACCGCCGGGGGCGGGACTCTCGACCTGGGCGAGGGAAGCGACATCGGTCCGGCGCTTCTCCACAATGGGTCCAAGCCGACGCTGTTCAAGTTCAGTCTGGACGAATTCACCAACATCGACGCCACCGAGGCGAGTTTCCTCGACGAATTCATGAGCGCCTTCGACACGGGGCTCGCTCCGTCCACCGGGTTCCAGGCGACGATGACCCAAGCCAATGCGCTGAACTTCACGGCCATGACCGATCTCATCGCCCAGGCCGATGCCGGGAATTGCGACATGGTGTTCTCGGGGAGCATCGGTCTGCCCTCGGGCCGCCTGTGGTTCCAGGGCATGTACGACCGGGCGACGGGGTTTTTCCTCTTCGACACGGAGTCCTACGGGAGTTTGACGTCCTCCATCGCACCCTTGCTCGTGGCCGCGGGCTATGGGGCGTGGACCTTCCGGGGCGTTCCCGTCGGGGCAGCTCGCCGGTACTCCATCGACTGGGACATGGATGGTCGGCGCAACGTGGATGAAGTGGGCGACGGAACCGACCCCCAGAACCCGGACTCCGACGGCGATGGGTTCCCCGACGGCTACGAGCACCTTTGGGGAATGGATCCTCTCGTTCCCGACACGTCGTCTCCGGACATGGTGGCTCCAAACATGACCACGCCAGAGGTCATCTATTCCAACACGAACACGGTGAAGATCCGCGTGCTCACCGACGAGAATTGCGTCGTGACCGCGGCGTGGGCGAGCAAGCGTGGTTCCGAGACGGCGCGATCGCCCGTTTTCGGGCCCTACGACGTGCGGCACACCTTCGTCATCAACTTCCTTCCCCACAACGGGTCGACGTCCGTCACCTTGACGGCCACCGATCCAGCGGGGAACTCGACGAGCCAGGTGATCACGGTGACGACGGCGGACGAGCTGACCGACAAGCTCTTCGTCCAGAGTGAGGCGCTCTCACTCTCCGTGATCGGGATCACTCCGGGGAGCCCCATCGCGAGTACGACCCTTCTCGCGGACGTCAGCCTGGCGTCGCGATCGGGGACACCCATCCCTGCCGGCTACGACGTGGTCGCCTTCGTCTACCTCGAGAATGGGCCCGGCAACGTCTCGGTCGTGCAGTCGAGCGTGACGGCGACCACGGATGCGAGCGGCGTGGCCCACTTCGCCGTGCCCTTCACGTTTTTCGTGGGCCAGAACCCCAACAGCATCCATTTCGGCGTCGTCGACGTGAATCCGTCCACGGGCTCCGGCCTGCTCGACGGCTACGTCGAGGGCCTCGACGTGGAGAACGTGAAGACCCTCGTGTTCTGAGACAGATCCAGCCTTTCAACGCCGAGGAGGAGCCCCGCTCCTCCTCGCTCTTGTTGGATCGATGACTTCGGCCGACCTCACGACGCTTTCGTGACCGATTCTTTCCTCTCCCTGCGGCCCGCTCCGCCACGGGGTGGTTCGCCCGGGGCGTTGCGTGCGGTCGCTGCGTCATTCTTGCTACCCTGGATTGAACTCGAGGGGAGAGTCTTCCGATGCAATTCGATGCGACGTTCTTGGATTTGGTGCTTCGCTGGGCCCACGTGCTGGTGGTGATCCAATGGATCGGTTGGTTGGCGGTGATGAAGGGGACGCAGGGCGTTTGGATGCCGGCCGTTCAGGTCGAAGGACAGGGGCGAGCGACGGCCCGCGCCTTCCTCATCAAGGGACGCCATGGGTTGAAGGGGATGAGCCTGTTCGCCCTGATCTTGGGCCTCGGCCTGTTCTTCGTGGACATGATCGGATTGAAGGTCTATTCCATCCCGGATGGTGGCGGCCTGTCGGGGCGCGGGCGCTTCATCATGTGGGGCATGATGCTGGGAATCGGTTTGTGGGCGCTCACCTGGCTCTGGCTCCTGCCGGCGCTCAAGAAGGTGAGAGCGTCCGTGGACGATGGAGCCGACCCCGACGCCCGTGTTCTCGCGCGCCTGGGATTGGGGCTGCGCGTCGGAGCCATCCTGGCCATCACGGTCCTTTACGTCATGCTGGTGGGGCCGCACCTGGGGGCCTTCCACTACGGACATATCGGTTTGGCCGTCGCTCTCGGTGTCGTCGGGGAACGGGCGCTTTCTTTCTGCGGTCGCTTCGGGCCCTGCGCACGTTGTTGACGGTTGGCGGGGTCAGCGGGTCACAGTGACGGCTTGATAGGATCTCAGACGGTCGATGATGGGACGTAGGTCGGCATCCGGGATGAGTCCACCCGCCACGGCTGCTTCGAGACTCGTTGCAGCGCTATTGACATCGGCTGTCACACTGAGCCAGTCAACCGGCGTCGCGGACATTTCGTAGTACGCCATCTTGGCGGCCGCAGATGCATTGGAAAGGTCGGTCTGAAGAGCTCCCGACGCTCGGCTTGCCATGTCGGCGAGATTCACCTCAATGGTTTTCATGGCGTTGATCATGCTTTGATCAGTCGAGACAGCCGTGGCTGTGCCCGCCATCTGCTCGGAGGTGCTCTGACGAGAGAGGACGCGATGGAAGACCATCTCTTCCGTCCCGCTGGGACCCTGCCAAGAGACGCGGATGCGCATGGGGAGAACCTTGTAGTCCCCGGCGGTATCCGCTCCGCTCACGACCGAGCCGTCGTTGTTCAGGTCCCTCGGCATGCCTGCTGCCAGCGGCGCCGCCCCCTCGGCCAGCCGACCCATGGCGTCGGTGGGAAAGCGGATTTGCACCCGGAACACCGTGCCCGTATTCCCCGCGGGGGAGAGGACAGGTTGCAGTTTGCCCGACTTGCCGAAGACGAAAAAGAACTCGCCACCTTCCGCGGTTCCGGCACCCAAGGGGTCGTCGTTGGGATCGGTGTTGAAGCGGGTGAAGATCTCTTCGAAGGGTGTCGATTCGACCGTTTCCACCACGTTACGCACGCTGGAGACGGCGGCCAGGTTGCCCCGGTTTCCCGATTCGAGAGTGATGGATGAGACCAGCAGACTGGCCGCGGCGAGGGCGCCGATCCCCATGACCCCCATGGCCATGGAAACCTCGAGGGTCGTGAATCCCGCCTCGCGGATGCGTGATGCCAACATTGCCATGAAAACCTCCCGATGGAACCGCCTATCCGAGCGTACCCCGAGTTCGAGCGGGAGGTCGGGGATTTTCCGGGAAAAGTCGATGGCGGTGGGAGAGGCCCGGGTCAACGGTGGAAATGGAATTCGACAGAGGCGCGCGGAAGGCCCTCACGGATCGTGAGGGGGATGACCTGTTCTCCACCCCTCTCGTGCCAGGCCCCGATTTCATAATCACCCGGAGGAAGCGGTCCGAATGAGAATTCACCGTCGTCACCGGTGACCTGGAACCAGGGATGATCCAGGACGTGAACGAACATCAGCATGTTGGCGTGGAGATCGCACGTGATCCTTCGGCCGATCGCAGGTTTGCGGAATTGACGCGTCCGGCTGACACCCGGGCCGGTTCCGAAGGGAAAACCCTCGACGCCCACCGTGTTGACGTTGTGAATGATGGAATCGCTGTTTTTGAAGAGGACCGGCTGCCAAGTCCTCACGGCGAGCACATGGGGCCGGAACATACAGCCTTTCTGATCCACCTCGGCGGGGTTCTTCTCGAGGGGGAAGGTCCACCCCTCGGCACCCTTCTTGACGTAGACGAGGACATTGGCGAGGCGGTCCCCCCGGACCTCCCAGGTCTCGTCGGGGATTCTGTGCCCATCCCGGGCACAGGACGCATCCGGGGATGCGAGGTACCGCACGGGCGGAGTACCTCCGTCGAAGAAATCCGTGCCCCTGAGCGTCACACCCGACTTGGTATCCGGAACCTTGACGGTAACCTCGGGAAATACGAGTTTCTCCGACGACGATCCCCCGCAACCGGCGAGGGCGAGAGTCGATAGAAGCACGATCAGAGACACACCTCGCATGCTTGGTCCTCCAGGCGTCGGGTCAGAGTAGGAGACGTCATGAAGGACACAAGAC
>CAZLGG010000135.1:9516-10010 GCA_964559135.1 uncultured Planctomycetia bacterium | reverse complement strand
GGGTGCCACCTGGTCACGGAGGACGGCCGGCGGCTGCTCGACCTCTACGGCGGTCACGCGGCGGCGCTGCTCGGGCATTCCCATCCGCGGCTCGTGGCGGCGTTGACGGCGCAGGCGAAGCGGCTTTTCTTCCAGACCAATCTGGTGGACCTGCCGGTTCGTGAGCACGCGGCACGCATCCTCGCCGACTTCGCCCCCGAAGGGCTCGATCACATCTTCTTCGTCAACTCGGGCGCCGAGGCCAACGAGAATGCTCTTCGGCTCGCGTTTCGGCACACGCGGCGACGCTCGGTCGTCGCTCTGACCGGAGGCTTCCACGGGCGGACCGCAGCCGCCGCCACCTGCACGGACGGCTCGGAAGCGTGGTACGGCTTCCCGGCCTGGCCGTTCTCGGTCCGGCAGGTCCCCTGGGACAGCGCTCCCCTGCTCGAGGAGGCCGTCACCGAGGACGTGGCGGCGGTGATCGTGGAGCCGATCCAGGGGATCGCCGGCGC
>CAZLGG010000135.1:6761-9506 GCA_964559135.1 uncultured Planctomycetia bacterium | reverse complement strand
GGGAGGTTCTGCAGACCGCCCGCGGCCTCTGCGATGCCGAGGGCGCGCTGCTCATCGCCGATGAGGTGCAGTGCGGCATGGGGCGGTCCGGGCACGCCTTTGCCGTCGAAGCCGCCCAGGTCACGCCGGACATCATCACCGTCGCCAAGGGGCTGGCCGGGGGCTTTCCCGCCGGAGCCGTGATCGCCCGCGAGGACGTCGCGGCGACGATTCGCCCGGGCGATCTGGGGTCGACGTTCGGAGGCGGCCCGCTCGCCACGGCCCTCATCGCCGAAGTCATCGGCGTGCTCCGCGACGAGGACCTCGTCGCGCGAGCGGCCCACCTCGGAGGCCTCATCCGGGAACGCTGCCGCGTGGGGCCGGTGAAGAGCATCCAAGGCCGGGGGCTTCTCGTGGGCCTTCGCCTGGATCGACCGGCCAAGGACGTCATGGCCGCGCTCCGCGAGCGGGACATCCTCGTGGGCGGCTCCGCCGACTCCCAGGTGATCCGTCTCATGCCACCGCTCGTCCTCGAAGACGACCACGTGGACCAACTCGCCTCCGCGTTGCAGGAGATCGGAGCATGAAACTGAAACGCTTCACGGACCTTTCGAGCTTGCCGCCGAAGCTCCTCGAAGCCCTTCTCGCAAAGGCCCGTCGGCTGGAGAACGATCCCGTGAACACCCGGCTGCAAGGCAAGGTGCTGGCGCTCGTGTTCATGAACCCTTCCGTGCGGACGCTCACCTCGTTTCAGGCGGGCATGGCCCAGTTGGGCGGATCGTCGGTGGTCATCAGTCCGGGCTCCACGAGTTGGGGCTTCGAATGGCGACAGGGTGTCGTCATGGACGGCGCCGCCGCGGAGCACCTGGCGGAGGCGGTGCCCGTCCTCGAACAGTATGCGGACGCCCTGGCGCTGCGGTCGTTTGGCAAGGGCGAGGACTTGCACGAAGACTTGTGCGACCCCGTCCTTTCCGCTTTCGCGGGCTACGCCACCAAGCCCTTCATCAACATGGAATCCGCCACGGGACATCCCTGCCAGGCTCTGGCCGACTGGAAGACCCTCGACGACTTGCAGGTGCCCCGCAAAGGAGGGCGATTCGTTCTCTCGTGGGCCTACCATCCCCGCCCCCTCCCCTTCGCCGTGCCCGCCTCGGTCATCGAGATGGCGGCGCTCCGAGGCATGGACGTCACCGTCCTCAGACCCGACGGATTCGGCCTCCCGGAGGGGGTCATGGAACGGGCTCGTGCCGCGGCCGCGCGGGCGGGGGGCAGCCTCTCCCAGACGGATCGTCGCGAGGAAGCCCTCGACGGCGCCCATGTCCTTTACGCCAAGTCATGGCAGGCCCCCTGCGCTTTCGGCGACCCTGAGAAGGAAACCGCACTCCGAGAGCACCACCGCGACTGGTGCGTGCGCGAAAGCTGGTTCGATGCCGCTCACGCCGAGGCGCGCTTCATGCACTGTCTGCCCGTCCGACGCAACGTCGTCGTCGAGGACGCCGTCCTCGATGGTCCCCGCAGCGTCGTCGTCCAACAGGCCGGCAATCGTCTCCATGTTCAAAAGGCGGTGTTGACTCACCTGATGTCCTCGTCCGCAGCGCCGCAATCCCCCGACAACCCCGACCGACAATGCGAGGAGGTGAAATGAATCCCCGAGCCGCCGCCCGCGCCCTGCGCTCCGCCCTGCCCTACCTCACCCTCTACCAGGATCGTCTCTTCGTGGTGAAGGCGAGCGGATCACTCTTCGCTCATCCCCACGGCATGGAGACCCTCTTCGAACAGCTCTCGGTGCTCCACCGGGTGGGCATCGAGATCGTCTTCGTCCATGGAGGCGGCATGCAGACGACCCAACTCGCGCGGACTCTCGGCGTGGAGCCGCGCTTTGCGGGCGGACGACGCGTCACCTGCGCGACGACCCTCGACGCCGCCGTCATGACCATGAGAGGCACGCTCGGCGCCCAGGCCGTCGGCGCCTTCCGACGCCTCGGCGTGCCGGCGGTGGGGCTTTCCGGCGGGGACGGTGATCTCGTGACCGCACGGCGGCGCCCCACCGTCGAGGTCGACGGGGAAAGGGTCGACTACGGCCACGTGGGCGACGTCGTCACGGTGAACCCCGGCGTCCTGCGCACCCTCGCCGACGCGGGCTTCGTGCCGGTCGTCAATCCCATCGCGGCGGACGCCGAGGGCCGCCCCCTCAACGTGAACGCCGACACCATCGCCGCCCATCTGGCGGTCGCTCTCGGCGCCGCCAAACTCATCCTCCTCACCGAGGCGCCGGGGCTCCTCGAGGACCCGGACGACCCCCACTCCCTCGTGGCGCTCACCGACCGGGCCGGGCTCGGCGATCTCGTGGGGCGCGGCGCCACCCAGGGGGGCATGCGTCCCAAGGCCGCCGCCATCGACTTCGCCCTGGAGCGAGGGGTCCCGCGGGTCCACATGGTTTCGTGGCGCAACGAGGACAGCCTCCTCGCCGAGATCTTCACCAACGAGGGATCGGGCACCATGATCGTGGACCGCTTGGACGACGCCGAGGAGAACTGTACGGAGGTCGCATCGTGACCCGCGGGGAGACGGAGGAACTGCTCGAACTCCATCGCGACCTGGTGGCGATCCCGTCCGTCTCAGGCAACGAAGCGGAGATCGTCGCGTTCGCGGGACGCTGGTTGGAAAGCCGTGGTCTTCACGTCGAATATGTCGAGCGGAACGTCATCGCCCGGGCGGGCACGCCGGGAGCGCGAACTGGCGCGTTACGAAAGGCGCAGAGCGCGT
>CAZLGG010000135.1:0-6751 GCA_964559135.1 uncultured Planctomycetia bacterium | reverse complement strand
GGAGCCGCCGTCCTGATGTGGAATACTCATCTCGACACGGTCCCTCCCACGAAGTCCTGGACCCGCGACCCCTACGACGTGGTCGTGGAAGAGGGCCGCGTCTACGGGCTGGGCAGCAACGACGCCAAGGCGGCGGCGGCCTGCATGATGACGGCGGCGGTCGCCCTTGCGGATGGCGGACCGGTCGACCTGTGGTTGACCCTCGTAGCCGACGAGGAGACGGGCGGCCGGGGCACCGAGCTCGTCTGGCCCCATCTGCGCGACCGGGGCGTCCGCCCGGCCGGCGTTTGCGTCGGCGAACCTACGGGCCTCGACGTGGCCACGGCCCAAAAAGGCATGCTCGCCCTCGAACTCGTCCGTACGGGCGACGTCTGCCACGCGGCGAACGCCGAGGGCGCCGAGAACGCCATCTTCGAGATGGCGAAGGATCTGACGGCCCTCGAGGGGGTCGATCTCGGGCCGCCCCACTCGTCCCTGGGCGACTGCACCCTGCAGCCCACCGTGCTGCGGGCGGGCGAAGCCGCCAACGCTCTGCCTTCCACGGCCATCTGCCGTCTCGACCTGAGAACGGTGCCCTCGCGCGACGGCGAGGAGGTCCACCGAGCCCTCGTCGAGCGGGTCCGCCGTGCCGTCGCGGGCGAGGTGCGCGTCGTCTCGGAGCGTCTGAAACCCATCTCATGTGACGAGGAATCCCCCATCGTCCAGGCAGCCCTTGCGGCGCGCCCGGCGTCGAAGACCTACGCATCCCCCACCATGTCGGACTGGGTCTTCTTCGAGGGCGTCCCCGGCATCAAGTGCGGTCCGGGCCTGAGCCCACGCTCCCATCGCCCCGACGAGTTCGTCGCGGAAAGGGAACTCATCGAAGGTACCGCGTTGTACGCGCGCATGGCGGAGATTTTTCCCACTCTTTGCGAACGGAAGGCCGAGGCATGAAGCGACTGTGGGACAAGGGCAAACCCGTGGACGAACTCGTCCTCGACTTCTGCGTCGGCGAGGATCACATCTTGGACGAGCGACTGGTCGCCCACGATATTCGGGCATCAAGGGCCCATGCCACGATGCTCGCCGAGCAAGGTCTGATCTCGAAGCAGGACCACGCCGCCATCGATGGGGGGCTGGCCGCTCTCGCCCAGGAGCATGAGCAGGGGCTTTGGTCCATCGCGAAGGCCGAGGAGGACGGACACACCGCCATCGAGCGACGCCTCACCGAACGCATCGGTGAAGCGGGAGCGCGCATCCACCTCGGCCGCTCCCGCAACGATCAGGTCCTGGCGGCACTGCGGCTGTGGATGATCGAAACCGGCGAGGAGCTCGCCCGCGCGGCGGAAAGCGTGTCCGCGGCGTTGCACGCCCTGGGGGAACGCCAGGGCGCCACCCCGCTTCCCGGCTACACCCACATGCAGCGGGCGATGCCGTCGTCCGTGGCGCTTTGGGCGGGGGGCTTCGCCGCCGAGATCGAAGACGACGCCGAAGGGATCCGCCAAGCGCTTCGCCGGGCGCGGAAGTGTCCTCTCGGGTCGGCGGCGGGCTACGGCGTCCCCGTGGTCACCCTCGATCGCGCCCGCACGGCGGAGCTGCTCGGCTTCGACGAGGTCCACGAACCCGTGACGGCGGTCCAGCTTTCCCGCGGCAAGGCGGAAGCGGCTGTTCTTTTTGAAGTGGTGCTCCTCATGCAGGACCTGGGACGCCTCGCCGCCGATGTGGTGCTCTTCGCCACGCGCGAGTTCGGCTTCGTCCACCTCGCGGACGCTTTCACGACGGGTTCCTCCATCATGCCTCAGAAGAGGAACCCGGACGTCTTCGAGTTGGTTCGGGGACGCGCCACAAGCGCGAAGGCGAACCTGGACGCCGCCTTTGCTCTCACCGCCAAGCTCCCGAGCGGCTACCACCGCGATCTTCAACTCATCAAGCCCCCGCTCATGGAAGGTCTCGACGACGCGCTGGCCACGTCGCGCGTCGTCGCCCATGCCCTCACGGGCCTCACTTTCGAAGAGGATCTCTGCCGCGCCGCCATGACCCCGGAGCTTTACGCCACCGAACGCGCCCTCCGACTCGTCGTCGACGACAACCTCCCCTTCCGCGAGGCCTACCGCCGCATCGCCAAGGATTCCTGATCGCTCCCGTGCATCCTCTCGGCCCGCCCGCCCAACCCCTATGTCAGGGGAGTTGACGCGTTGGTTATGGGCCGAGGGGACCCGGCGAGAAGCGGAACGCAGCGTCGTTTGACGCGGACAAGACGGTGCCTCAAACTCGATGGCTGGACCAGACAGGTTTCCGATTCCCGAGGGCGCCCTCCATGAAGATTCTCCATCTCGTCTGCAAGATGTGCGGCGCACCCATGGAGGTGACGCTCCGCCGGGCCGGTCGCGCGATGGAACTCGAATGCGAGTTCTGCGGATCGACCGCCCTCGTCCGAGACGAAGGCGAGCGAGAGCCCACCACCGAAGCCGACACGAATGCTTCGGGCGGAACACCGTCGGAATCGGTGTTCAAAAACCCCGAGCTCGTCCTGTTGGACAGTCAGTGGAGGCGGGAGCGCCGACGATTCGAGCGCGTCGACGAGAGAGGACGCCGCCATGCGCCGAGTCCCGAGGCGACGATGATGATCCTCTTCTTCGCGCTGATCGCGGCCATAGGTGGCCTCGCCGATGCTTTGGCTTCCGGTCCGGGTCCCGTGACTTTCTTCTTGCTGTTTCTGGCGGCCGGCTTCGCCTTCGCCGGCATCTCCAACGGGAAACGCGCTCGCGCCTACGCCGTCGCGCGCAAGCGTTATCGCCGAAAACGCAGGGACCTGATGGAAGCCGTGAAGACCGGGGCCACGGACTCGTGATCCCTGTATCGTCCATCTCGAAGTCACCGAATCGAGACGACGCCGGGATCGACCAGGGTGCCTCGGCGGCGAGGGCTCAATCGGCGGTCACGGTGATGAGGCGATGCACCTCGGCGCCGACGCGGCCGGGACGGACGGCGCGGGCAAAAACCATGTAGGTGCCAGGCCCGTCGAAAGTCGTGGTGAGGCGAGGCTCGTCGGTGGTTTCCTCCGGTGCCCGATCGCCCTCGTAGTCCCAGTCGATGACCGCTTTTTTGGGCGCTCCCTTCAACGTGAAGGTCACCTCCTCCCCCACCTTCACGCTCTCGGGCCCAAAGAGACGTAACCTCGACGTCCTTCCTCCCTTGGGACGCACCGCGTGATAGCGGCCGGACGCGGGCACCCCCAAGGACTGGACACGCCCGTCGGGCCAGTAGACGAAAACACCCTTGATGGCACCTCCCGACCCCAGTCCGAAGTGAATGCGCTCATCATTCTGCTGCGTGTGGCTCCCCATGGTGGTGGCCTTCTGGCGGATCTGGACGCCCTCCTCTTGAACGAGGAGCACCTTCGCCCCCACGGTCTGCTTTCCCTTCAACTCGATGAGGTCGAAGCCGACCCAGTCCTCTTCGGGGGACGTGTTCCGGAAGACGTTGATCCCCGGCTTTCCATCGACCTTGGGGGCGCCGCAAATCACCAGATCCAAACGACCGTCGGAATCGATGTCCGCGGCAGCGGCTCCGTAGCCCCCCCAGATCTCGACACCCGCTTGCTTGTGGCGCTCCTGAAACTTGCCGTCCTCGTTCATGTAGAGCACGCCGAAGGAATGGGGTTGATTCCCGTAGATCTGGTTGCAGAAGACGTCGACCCAGCCGTTGTTGTCGAAGTCCGCCGGAACCGCGTTGGACCACAGTTCATCCCCTGCATAGACGCCGCGGGGGCCGATCGGCCTGGACGGAATGCCCATGTCGATCCGTTCATCGACGAAATGGAAGCTCGGCGGCCCCTGGTTGATGAAAAGGTTCGAGTCGTCGCAGAGGTACCCCCTGATGTCAATGTCGCTCTTCAGGAGCTTCGCCAGCCTCTCGCTGGCGGGGCCGGCGTACTTGTGGGCGAGGTTGGCCACCCAGATGTCGAAGTACCCATCGTTGTTCAGGTCGGCCCAGGCGGCGCCGATGGTGTGGCCGTACTGGTACCCCACTTTCTGTCCGGTCTTCGGGACCGTGAACATCGTAGGGTCCTTCCGGCCCGTCACGCCGAATTCGGCGGCCTCGTTCTTCAGCTTGCCGCCGTCGTTCAGGAAGAGATCATTGGGCTTCAGGTGATAGTTGCCGGAGTAGACGTCGTCATCACCGTCCCAGTCGAAGTCGCAAAAGACGATGGCGCGGCCGTACATCTTCCCATCGATGCCCCAGTTCTTGGAGACGTCCCGCATGGGTTTAATCTTGGCGCGATCTCTCTTCTTCACCATTCTCGAGAGAGGTTTCTTGCGCTTCACGTTGAGCCAGCAAGCGCGGGCATAGTGCCTCGTCGGGTTGTAGGTGTTGTCCCCGCCGGCAAACAGATCCAGGTAGCCGTCGCCGTCGACATCACCCCAGGCGATCGATGCCGCGGATCCGTGGGGCAACTTGATCCCCAATTCCTGGGTGAAGTCGATGAAGTGACCCTTGCCGTCGTTGATCCAGACCTCCCCGGACCGGGTGCCGAAATCGAGCTTCCCGTCGAGGTCGAAGTCGAACCAGCAACCGCCGGGGCCGCGAGCCTTCTCGATTCCGGCTTCCTTCGTGATATCGGTGAAATGAATCTCACCGTTCGCGCAGTCGTTGCGAAACAGCCTGCGTCCGTCCACCAAAAGGTCCGGATCGCCGTCCGAGTCGAAATCGCCGAAGGACACGAAGGGTTCCCGAGTGGGAACCGAGACAGCGGCCTGATCGGAGACGTCCTCGAAAGAGACCGGCCGATTCTGGGCCGACACGTCCCCGACGAACAACGAGACGACCAGGACTGCCCCGGTGGCGATGAGGTTGGACATGACAGAGAAGTTCCCACAGGACGAGATCCGGGGCAATCTACGCAAGTCTTTCGCGTACGTCGAGAGATCAGGAACCAGGCGGCAAGAAATGGCTCTACGATTTGGGGTGCCGATGCGGCCCCAGAAAGCGAGACAGAACGATGAAGGGTGCCCACTACCTGCTTCTGATCGCCACGGTGTTCGGCGTTCTGCTCGGCGCAACCGTAGTCGTGCGATTGCAGAGCCCCGAATCCCCGTCGAGAAGCGACGCATGGGACCGCATGCCCAAGGTCCAGGCGCATGTCGATCACTCCCACTTCTTCACCGAGCCCTTCGCCGACGGGCCGTCCGTCACCAAGGCGTGCCTCGCCTGCCACGCGGAACAGGGGAAGGACGTCCTTCAGTCCGAGCACTGGCGCTGGAAGGGGGAAGCGGTTCATGTGCCCGGACACAAAGGCACGCACGAAATCGGCAAGTTCAACCTGATCAACAACTTCTGTATCAGCGTGCAATCCAACTGGCCGAAGTGCACGTCCTGCCATGCCGGATACGGCTGGAAGGACAAGGACTTCGACTTCGGGGACCCCACCCACATCGACTGTCTCATCTGCCACGACCAAAGCGGGGGTTACACGAAGGGGTACGCCGGAAACCCCTCCCCGGGGGCCGACTTGCTCGCAGCCGCGAAGAGCGTGGGCCGACCGTCTCGCACCAATTGCGGCATGTGTCACTTCAACGGGGGTGGAGGAGACGCCGTCAAGCACGGCGACCTCGACCAGACGATGTATTTCCCGACGAAGGACATCGACGTCCACATGGGCAACGAGAACTTCCAATGCGTGGATTGTCACCGCACCGAGCATCACCGCATACGCGGTCGCTCGATCAGCGTGAGCGTCGATGACGAGGACGGCATCGCTTGCACGGACTGCCACGACGCCGCCCCCCATCAGAATGAACGACTGGATGCGCACACCCGCGCCGTGGCATGCCAAACCTGCCACATCCCCGAATTCGCCGTCCGCGAGCCCACGAAAGTCTACTGGGACTGGTCACAGGCGGGACAGGATCTCCCCATCACCGACCACCATGTCTACATGAAAATCAAGGGCCGGTTCCGATACGCGCACCGCGTCGTCCCCGAGTACTACTGGTTTGACGGAACGGCGGATCGGTATCTGAAGGGCGACATGATCGACCCCGACGAGGTCGTGGACATCAACCGGCCGCGGGGAGACGTCAGCGATCCCAAGGCGAAGATCTGGCCCTTCAAGGTCCATCGAGGCAAGCAGATCTACGACACGGAAAACAGGATTCTTCTCATTCCCAAGACGGTCGGAAAGGGCGGTTACTGGACCGACTTCGACTGGGACAAGGCGCTTCGCCTGGCCGAACCCATCACGGGGCTTCCCTACAGCGGCCACTACGGCTGGGCGAAGACCGCCATGTACTGGCCGCTCTCGCATATGGTGGCGCCAAAAGATCGCGCCCTGCAATGCGTCGACTGTCACGGCGAGGGCGGTCGGATGGACTGGAAAGCGCTCGGATACGAAGGCGACCCGGCGCGACGCGGCGGCCGCGCCCGCAATGGCCTCCTGAAGGCCGGACTGGGAGGGAGGTAGCGATCATGAGGAAAATGACGATCGTCGGCGCCCTCGTCGTAGCGAGCCTGCTCGCGGGAACCCTGCCGTCCCAGGACATCCTGGCCCACCCGGACATCCCCCTGCTGAACGCCCAGGGAAAATCGGTGCTGGCAGGAGACACTCCGCTCTCCCTGAAGGAGTCCTGCAACGGGTGCCACGACACGACCTACATCGCGTCCCACAGCTACCACGTCTCGCTGGGGTCCGCGGAGGAGCGAGCGGCTCGCTTCGACCCACTCACATTGGATACGTTCCGGCTCGGCGACGGAACAGCCTTGGAACTCTCCA
>CAZLGG010000134.1:0-10070 GCA_964559135.1 uncultured Planctomycetia bacterium | reverse complement strand
GTGGGCGACGGTGAGAGGATGACATTCATCAGGAACGGTCCACGAGATCCGCAAGAGTATTCATTTCACTTTGGAGCTGTGGGTCCGTTTCGATGGCTGACGCCTGCCGGATACTCGAAACGAAGGGTTTGATGGCGTTCAAAGGAAGAAGCAAGAGTGTCCCGACGGCGCCACGTCGCACCGAAATCCGTGAGTCACTCAAGAAGGCCACCAGTGCCGGAATCATCGCCGTTCGGTTCCTCACGGCAACCCACCGAAAAGTTCGTAGAATCTCCTCGGTGGAGGCCCCCACGAGAGACGCCGACACAGCCGACGCCCCGCCCGAAGCAAAAGTCTGATCCAATCGAGCCTCGATCGCCGCGAGGTCTCTCCGAATCAGGCTCGGGGAAACCGACAAGGTTGCAGGAGAGAAAGTCACCGAGCTGGAGGAACCCTGAAGCCCCCACTGCATTGTTGCGACGAGAATGACCGCAACCACCGTGAGGATGAGAGCAACGAGGCCAGCAATGAGTTGCACGCGGCGGCGCTGATAGAACGGTACGCGGAAACGCTTGGCGTACTCGGCAACGAGGGCTTCCACGTCCGGGGAGGAAAGCAACTCTTCCTCTTTCCTGCGTTCCCATTCCCGGCGTGCCATGTACTGCTGGCACTGGGGACACCCATCAATGTGTTTCCGTGCCATGGTGCCCGGCTTCCTCTGGTCTTCAAAGGATGCGTGGAGGTTGAGCAAATGACGGCAGGTGTCAGTCAGAACCGGGCGTGGCGGTGGCTTCTCGCCAACCTCGAGGCGGTAGGTCACTCCGCTCCACGGGTCCGTCCGAATTCTCCAATCCTTCTCGCGCATCCCTGATTCTCCTCGCTCCGTGGGTTCGTGTCGACAACGAAGACGCATCCGCGACAATCAGATGACCTTACAACATTCTTGTTTCTACATCGGCGAAGAACCCTCTGTCAAGCTGATTCCCGGAACACGGCGAATCCACGTCGAGGCGTCGCGGCAGCGAAAAATCGGTGCTGGAGAGGCGCTTTGATCGCCGAAGTCCTGCCATCATGCCCTCGATGAGACATCGCGGCACCTTCACCCCGCCGTTTTCGGCCGGATTTCGTAGCGAGTCGGTAGCTCCCCCTCGAGGTCGCGGGAAGGGCTCGGGGGTCAGTCGTCCATGGGGGGTGCGTGAGGGCGCCAGGCGGCGGCGTGGCGGACGACGTCGGTCACCCAAGCAGCGAGGGGGGCGGGGTCGAAGCGGAGGGGCTGGGCGGGGATGACACCTCGGCGGCCCGTGCGGTCGGCGGCTCCGAGAATGCGGCAATGGGGGCACGACAAGGGCGCGATGGCCCACGAGCGCAGCGGCGGTCGCGGCCCCCCCACCGTGTCCGCCACCCGGGCCAAGTCATGGCTGCCAAGCGTCTCGAGGTAACGGCCCTTGTCGATGAGGAGGTCATCATCGGTGGCAAGCGTCGCGTCGAGGATGAAGGCATCGAACCGATCGGGGCCAGGCGTCACGATCAGAAAATCAGGCGTCGATTCGTGTCCGACAACACAGGTGAGCCCCGATTCGTGGCGCTTTTCAGCGAGCAGACGCGGCTCGACCCACAGATGGAGCTTGCAGTCGGGCCGGGTCAACGTGATACGTCCTCCAACGAAGACTGATCCGATGACGTCCCCAGCCGCCGAGAACCCGTGTCGCGCGAAGGCTTCGATCAGGCGCATGCCGCACCACCGCTGGTAGAGGAACGGGAGGTCGGCCGTCTCCGGTGGCGCATCCAGGAGCCGGTCGATGCCGCGGTGAGGATGGCGCCAGGGGTCCAGAATGTTCTCCGCCTGCCGCCTGAGAGACAGCCAGGAACGGGAGATGGGATAGGGCTGGGGAACCCGATCCGTGGGCCGGAGACACCCGGGAGTCATCGTCCGAATCTGTGCCGCGCCACGGCGCAGACGGGCGAGGACCGTCGAGAGTTTTTGTCGCCGCGCCGCGAGGGCCGGCCGGTCGGACTCCGCCCACCAGTACCCACCTCCCCGAACCCGGGCCGCTTCTTCGGCCAACCGGTCGTGCCGCCGAATCGCGGCTTCGACATCCGACGAGACCACCTCCACGATGAAGAGCAACCATGCAAGAGGCGGGCGGGCCGGCTCCGTGACCGGCACCACACGTTGCCACCTTCGAGGCAACAACCGCTCCTCGTGTCGCACGTAATCCACGGGGCGACGGGAGAGCCGCGCACGGACCGGGGACGGCGTCGCATGGATAGCGTCGGTCGCGGGGTTCTCGATCTCCTCGGCCTCGTCGAGGAGGGAGGGAATCAAGGACAACAGGACCCGCGCCGAGGCGAGCCGCAACGCGACCTGGCCGCCGCCCACATGGGTGGAACCGCCCACCGCCGGTGCGATTCCCGGGTCGAGCAACTCGCGACTCCAGCCACGGAGGTCGTCCGCGATTCTCCTGGCGAAAACATTCATGCCTGGATCACGTCCCGCCCTTCCGCAAGGCGCTCACGCCAGGTACCGAGGATCAACGCACACTGGGGAAGGCGCGCCCCATATGCATTGCTCCACTCGATCATGAGATCCAACCACTCGGCATCCCGGCCGTCCCCCGCGAGGAGGCGGACCTTGCTGAGGACTTCTTGCACGAGGAGTACGTCCAAGACTTGCCACCCATCGAGGCCCATGGTCTCCGCCTGATCCAGGCAGGCATGCAGGGACACGGCGGAGCGATACGAGAACCCGGCCCCATGGCTGGCCCCCCGGTAGTCCAACTCCTTGATGGCCTCGATCTGGTCGGGATGGAGATCGAGTTTCAGGTTCTCGATGATCTGTCCCGCATCGACACGAAGTTCGACCACGGCCGCCCGATCGAGGACGCGGGGTGAGAGTGTCCGACTGGTGTGGTCCGTGTTGACCGTGGCCACGTAACGAACCGCGGGCGAGAGGAACACCCGCGGCGGCTCATTCGAGGGCCATCCCTCCACGGTCGTCCCACCGAGGTCGATCGTCCGATTCACCGTGTCCGTGGCGGCGTACTCCCCGCGAACGAGGATTTCTGAGAGCCAGAACTCCGGCTGGGCGAGATTGAACTCCTCGAAGACGACGAGGCGAGGGCGCCGGTCACCCCCCTCCCAGGCCCGGGCGGCCTCCCGCAGGAAGTTCGTGAAACGTGTGGGTTCGAAACGGCCGCTGATCGGGTTCACATAGCCGAGGAGGTCCTCACGCCCGCGCCACGTCGACACGACGGCCACCGTGATCACGCGCTCACCCTCCGAATCGTCGATCAGCTTCGTGGCGAGGGTGCTCTTGCCGACGCCTGGGCGCCCGGCGAGAATGAGAAGGGACTTGGTGAGCGATCCGATCAGAATGGATCGGAGGGTGTCCAGGCCGTAGTGGGCTTCGATCCAATCTCGCCCTTTCGTCTCGACGAGAGGGACGGGGGCGGAAGGTTGGGTCGTCATCGCCGAGGACTTCCCGCTGACGGTTCCTTGGGTGGGCGCCGAGTGAGAAGAATCCCCGACATCGATGAGTTCGGACAGGCCCGCGAACGGCCGGTGGCCGCCACCGGTGGGATCCGTCGTCGCAATGGTGCGGGGCTTGTGGCGAGGACGCGCGGGTCTTTTTTCCGCCGCGATCTCGAGCCACTCCTCCAGGTGATCCGCGAAGTTGTCGAGTCGCGCTCGGTCGTGGGCTGAGAACATGGACGCATCGAGTTCCGCGGCCCGCTCGCGAATCTGATCGAACATCCGGACGACGGAACTCCCCTCCACCTCGAGGACATAGAGCCCCCCCATCTGATGGGCCCTCGGGAGCGGAACGCCCACGGGAGCCACATGAGCCCAGCCGTCGGTATGAGGCCGGATGAGCCAGTCGATCCGATAACGGCGATCGACACGTTCGACGGACTGAACTCTGTAGAGACCGTAGACGATTCCACCCGTCGCGGTCTCGGCCATGCCCCTGGGCTCGCGAAACCTCTTGTTCCACAGAAGCACGATCTGATCGTCGAACGCATGAATGTCGGACTCGAAAATCCAGCTCGCTCCGCGGCTTTCGATGACGAAGTGGGGATCCTGGGGATCGAAAAGGTGCAAGTGGAAACACCGGGTGCTGCCGCGAGCACAGTAGTCCTGCCTGAAATCCAGTCTCCCGCCACATTCCCATGTGGTGGGGTCCTCGCAGACCTGTCCGTTCCAGCCGTGGCGGTGAGCGTTGACCCGGCACGCAACGGCGTTCCCTGGAATCAGATCGAAGCTCATTGGGCCTCCTTTGTGGTCGATAGGGCAAGATCGCCTTCGGCTTCTCGGACCCGGGCCCCAGCGATCGATCCGTGAATTCCGGAAGGCCTGAGGGAGAAGATTCCGAGACGTCGAGGGTGTCAGAATAGACGACAGGGGGCGAGGGCAACAAGGCCCGCCGATACGGACGCGTCCACCTTCTTGCGCGACGTCTTCGTCTTCCCGCCTTTCTTGACCGGCGCCTTCTTCCCTGAGGGCTCCCGAGGCGGGGTCTCCTCGGAGGTGTCGAGATCGATGCCGAACAGATCCGACAGATCCCCATCGACGACGCGCGCGGCGGCAGGCTGAGAGGCGTCCGTCGCCGGCCCGGCGGCGGCTTCGACGACCAAGTCCAGGGGATCGACACCGCGCAGCTCGAAGAGCAGTTCAGGATGCTCATCGAGGCGGACCCCGACGCCATACAGGAGCGCAGCGAGACGTTTGCAGAGATAGGCCCAGTCCGGGCAACTGCATTGCAACTCGACCAGGCCCAGATCCGGAAGCAGCCCATCGTTTTCCGTCGTGATGTCATCCATGACGGCATGGGAGAAACGCCCCTCGAGAAGCTCGATCACCGTTGCGATCTTCCCCGCACCTTGCGCGACGATGCGTTTCCATGTCGACGGCTTGCAGGGAGCGATGGTGACCCTTTGTTTGTAGATCCTCGCCCCGGCGACGCGCCCCTCGATGCAGCCTTTTCGGATCCGAAGATCCACGACGGACCCGTTGCGGACGTAGGTGCGTCCCCGGAGAAGACGGTTCTCGAAGTCGTGAAAACTCTCGATGTGCCAACACCACGCCTCGCCCCAGGGGGTTCGCGCGATGCGACGTCGCCGACCAAGAGCCTCCACCGGGTCCCAAGGTCGCCCCTTCGTCCGCGCGGCCGCCGCCTTCTTGGTCGCCAGGGGAACGTAGCGTCGAAATCCTCGATTGCCTTCTGAACGAACCATGGGATCTCCGTCTCCTATAACGCGGCGTGCTCGAGGTCGAGGGAAACCAGTTGAATGATTTGGGCGGCGTCCATCTCGGTGATGGATTGATCGGCCGAGGCGCCGAGCAACTGCTCGGCCATGTCTCGTTTGTCAGCGATCATACGGTGGATGCGCTCCTCGACCGTACCGCGACAGATGAAGCGATGCACGAGCACGTTTTTCGTCTGCCCGATGCGGAAAGCGCGGTCGGTGGCCTGCGACTCCACGGCAGGGTTCCACCAGCGATCGAAATGCACCACATGGGACGCCTCGGTGAGGTTGAGTCCCGTGCCCCCGGCGCGCAGCGACAGGATCATGAACGGAGGACCGTCTTCATCCTGGAATTGCTCCACGAGTTTCTGCCGCTTTCGCACGGAGGTCCCGCCATGGAGGGCGATGCCCGGTCGTCCGAAAAGGGCCGCCATATGCCCGAGCAAGGGCTGGATCATCTCGCGAAACGGGGTGAAGAGAATGAGCTTCTCCTGGCGCGCCACGATGGGCTCGAGGAGTTGCTCCAACCGCGCGAACTTCCCGCTGGCCTCGGGATCGAAGGCACCGTCCCCCAGCCACAGCGAAGGATGGTCGCAGATCTGCTTGAAACGGGTGAGGAAGGCGAGGACGGCGCCGCGGCGGGCCATGCCATCGAGATTCTCGATCGTGTCCTCGAGCTCCTGCACGCCCTGCTGGTAGAGGAGCGCCTGCGGCTTCGACAGGCCGCAGTAGACGTCCACCTCGGTTTTTCGGGGAAGATCCGGGACGATGACGGGATCGGTCTCGAGGCGCCGGAGGATGTAGGGATTCAGAAAGGTCCGCAGCGGGCCGTAGCCCCGTCGATCCCCACCGGCCAACCTCTTGGCGAAGGCCTGGAACTCACGCGCCGAACCCAGCAGGCCCGGGTTGAGGAAATCGAAGATCGACCAAAGATCGCCGAGGCGGTTCTCGACGGGCGTTCCGGTCAGGGCGATGCGCATCCGGCCTTCGAGGGTTTTCACGTGTTTCGTCTGCCGCGTCGACGGGTTCTTGATGGCCTGGGCTTCATCCAGGATGACGGTGTCCCAGGTTCGGCGACGCAGCTCTTCCAGGCGGGAGAGCGTGCCATAGGTGGTCATCACGATGTCGATCCCTTTCAGAGGACCTCGAGCCAGGGCACGGAGTTCCCGGGGCGTGTGTTCGGATCGGTGCAGGATTTCGAGGCGAAGGGACGGAGCGAATCGCTCCGCCTCGGACTTCCAGTTGCCCAGCAGGGACGCGGGAACCACCAAGAAGTGAGGAGGCGCCGTCTCGGATCGCTCCTTCGCCAGGGTGAGGAGGAACGCGAGGAAGCCCTGAAAGGAGTCGCATCCCCTCCGCGAACGTGAGCCCCGCCGCCCCGGAGAGCAACTCTTCTTGTTCCCGCTGTGTGAGGGTGACGTCCACGATGTGGAGCGAGACATCGAAGTCGAGGAGGCCCGTGATTCCGACGCTCGACGCGGGCTTCGCTCCGATGCGTGCCGCGACATGGGCTCGTCGGCGCCGGCTGCGCCACCAGTCCGGAACGCGCACGGACACGCCACTGGCTTCGCAGTCCGGAACGGCGAAAAGGAAACGATAGGCCTCGTCTTGGGTCCAGGCGATGGGGTGATGGATGTCACCGGATTCGACGAGTTGCCGGATGAAGTCGTTGCGTTGCGCGGCGGTACTCACCGGGCGGAGGAGGGTGAGCAAGGCCTCCTTTGCACATCGCACCCCGACGACACCTTCGAGGGACGACACGGAGTGCCAGTTTGGGGGAGCGGCCGGAACCAAGGGGTTCGACGGCAAGAAGGAGAGGAACCGGTCGTGGAGGCCTCGTCTCCTCCTCACGCAAGAAGGACATCGGCATCGAATCAGGATGCCGATCCCCAACACATTGCAGAGGGAGGGTCGACTCAGGGGGGAACTCGGGTAGGCTGGGGGCCGTCAAACCTTCCTGGAGTCCTGCCGTGCTCGACCGACCCCGTCTTGCCGCCTTTCTTTTCGCCCTGCTCGCCGGAACGCTGCCGGCGCAGGTGCATGACCACAAAGACGGCCAGCCCTGGACGAACCGGGCCGGGAAGGGGCCGCCGGGATCGCCAACGTCATGAGCCCTTGCCAGGACGAGAAGTATCGCGAGCGAGCGCTCCTCCACGCGCGCTGCATCGGAGACCACCCGCTCTCGTTCCCGGACACACATGGATCGCCGATCATGAGCATGGGCTCCACGGCGCCGGCCGCGTCCACCGATGGGAAGAGCTTTCGCCGCGTCTGACGCCGACCGGTCGCGCGGACCGAACGTCGACGCCGAGCGGGAGGGAGTCCGCGCCGGGATTGTCGGTGGGGCTGAATCTCGGCGAGAGGATGCGTCTCCAAGCCCCGAATCATGGGGTTGACCGGGCGCCTGCGAATGATGTTCCCATGGACCGACGTCATGCGAGGAGTGAGACCAGACAGACGTCGGGGATCATGAACCGAATGTGGCCGTCCTCGACATCTTCCCCGCATTGTCCCGCGCCACGATGAAAACCGAGGCTCCGAGACATCTCGGGACTTGGTAAAAGCCGGTTCCCTTGCCGTTCGCCCCGATCGTCACGGTCAGCAGGACAGAGCAACCCTCGCCGTCAACGATGATGTCGACGACACTCCCGGGATTTCCCGTAACCGTGACGGTTGCGGGGGCTCCGGGAGAGAAGCTGACCGGGGCGCTCACATTCATCGCGCTTGCGCAACCGTCGCAGCGTAAGCTTGAAGGACTCCGGCAAACTGGGGGTTGGGTTCGCTCGTCGCGGCCGCGTTCAAGGACGAAAGAAACGGCTTGACCGAGAGGGCGGGCATTCGCATGAGGGCCGCCAGCGCTCCCTTTCGCACCTCGAATCGTCCGTCAGAAAGAGCATTCACCAAGGTGGGGATCAGCGGAATCTTCGGGCTCTCCGCCGCCCAATGTGCCGCTTCCACAACCTCCTCCGTCGTCCCACGGCTGAAGACTTTATCAATGGAAGCCACCCCTCCCTCCGCATAAGCCCGATCAAGATCGGCGAAGCCTTGTTGAATCCCGTGCACGACATTTGGGGTCGGGGAACCACCGGTCCCGACAGGGCGGGGTCCGCCGTGGCCGAACCAGGCGTCGATGCCGACGCCCAAGACCCCCATGAACGAGGCGGCAGGGCCTCCGGAGACCCCGGCGGCTCTCAGGGATCTGACGGCGAAGACTCCCAGAGCCGTGAGGACGAGGAGGACGGCGAGAATCGCTGCCGCGACTTGCACTTTCCGCCGCCGCCAGAATCGAAGCTGGAACCGCTTGGCGTACTTGGCGACGAGATCCTCCACGTCCGCGGAGGAAAGCAACTCTTCCTCCTTCCTGCGTTCCCATTCCCGCCGTGCCAGATACTGCTGACACGACGCGCACTGATCGATGTGCTGCCGGGCGTGGGAGCCGGGCGCACGCTGATCCTCGAACCCAGCGTGGATCATGAGGTCGTTCTCGCACTCCTGGGTGAGATGGGGACGCGGGGGCGCCTTTTCCTCGTGTGGGGTCATCCTCTGTCTCCTTGGGCCGAAAACTCGCAGCAACAAGAATCTGTTGCATTGACCCTTTTCTACACCCCATGAAATGGGAGTGTCAAGCGCTATATCCGGCTCTCCTCCGATGCTCAGCGTCTGTATGTCGCCGACGTCAAGGGCGTGGGCAGCCGCACGAATGCCGATCAGCAGGAGGGATGGAGCGTCTCTTGGCACAGGGGAAGCGTCCCGGCCGAACCATGGTGCGCCCCAAGCCCGTGCCGGAACACCACGGCGAGCCATCTGTCTTCCGGCACGTCGTCTATGTCATCAAGGAAAACCAGTCCATCGATGGATTCATGCGGGAACAGTGTACCAGCAACTTTTGCACGGAGACCTGTCCGATGGGACCTGTATCATCGAGAAGCTCGTCAGTGCGGGCCATGTCGATGCTGAACCCGCTGGCTCTCGTGTGAGCCATCACCAGGGAGCGTGGAGGGAAGGATGGACGAAGACCTTGATTCCGAAGTCCGGCTGGCCGCCTTCGACTACCTCGCGCGGATCACCTACGGAGCCGCCGACGTGCCGGTACGTTGGAAGGATCTCGTCCGCTTCACGTGGAAGGGACGGCCATGCCGACTCATCGGCCAAAGAGGTATCTGGAAACCGGCCCTCCTCGATCTCCCGATCTCCATCACGACAGCCCCCGTCAAGCCTGGTCGTCCCCGCCCCTACGATGACGGGATCGGTGAGGACGACACGATTCGATACCGATACCAGGGCACGGACCCAGGTGCCCACGACAATGTCGGGCTCAGGCAGCTGATGTGGCAGAAAAAGCCCCTCATCTACTTTCACGGCATCGAACGTGGACTCTATCTCGCAGCCTGGCCCGTGTTCATCCGGAAGGATGACCCCCGCGCCCTCACATTCGACGTCGCTCTGAACCCGTCGATGGTATTCGGAACCCAACTCGCGGACGGTCAAGATCCTGCCCCGCTCACCAAGAAGTACGTGTTCGTTCCCACGAAACGACGCCTCCACCAGGCCAAGTTCAGAAACCGAGTCATGAAAGCCTATCGGAGTCGGTGCTCGATCTGCCGCCTCGCGCACGAGCAACTTCTCGACGCGGCCCACATCGTTCCCGACCGTCTCGACGAAGGCATTGCCGCGACCCAGAACGGTCTGGCGTTGTGCAAGATTCACCACGCCGCGTTCGACGGAAACATCCTCGGCATCGATCCCGACCTGGTCGTCCACGTTCGCGAGGACATTCTGGAGGAAGTCGACGGCCCGATGCTCCAGCACGGCATCAAGGAGATGCATGGTCGAAGGCTGAGCGTC
>CAZLGG010000133.1:0-10300 GCA_964559135.1 uncultured Planctomycetia bacterium | reverse complement strand
CCAGTCGCCCAAGACCTCCCGAAACGACTCCAAATGGAGCCGGAGCGCGTAGCCGACATCCAGTGTTCGCCCGCGTCCTTGCCACGCATCTTTCCCCTCAGCCCAGAGAACACGGCGACCCAATCGGGGTGGAACGGGCTCGGCCAGCCACGACACGGGCTCCACGGAGCCGCCCCCATCCAAATTCCAGACCTCGAGGACGAGGGGGCGATCTCCACCCGAATAGACGTATGGGGACTCGAAGTCGACCCGGACCCATCCCTGGGAGTCGGGAGGCTCGAGGACCAAACGACCTGTCACCGAACCCTTTCCGAGGGTGTCCGTGACATGTGTCGCCAAGCGCCCCCAAGCGGGGGTCATGAGGTTGTCGGCGAACGTCGTTCCGAGTTCTTCCATTCCGGTGGCGGACTCTCCGATCCGAAAAGCCACGCGCGTGATCTCGCTGGGCGTTCGCCGCGTCGATCCGCTCAGAAACGAGAAACCCGTCACCATGCCGCTCTGATTTCCGATTTGCGAGACGGGTATGAGGATCTGGAGGCGGGAGGGACGCGCTCCCCAAGGGCTTGGCGCTTGAAAACCGGCGGGACGTTTCGGATTCCCATGCAACTCAACCGTGCCGACGACGGCGAGCTTCGGCTTCGCGCCTCCTTCCTGACCGGGTCCCTCGCTCCGACCACCGAAATGGACGTCGACGAAACTCTCATAGTCGCCCCGCCGAGGAGCGGTCACGAATTGGGTCTGCACCCGTGCTTCGAGGGCACGGCCCGTGAGGGCCCGCAGTCGTCCCTTGTGGATGGTCAACGTGTATTTCGTTGACGGGAGAAAACTTTCGTCCTTGGCTCCGAAAGGCCGCACGTAGAGGACGCGTCCGCCTCGGTCCAGCCACCACTCGGGGACTCGGGTCTCGCGCCCCACGTTGTGGAGCACGAGGCTGGGGCGCGTCGCCGTCAAGCTTGCCGGATCGATGGGCAATGAGAACTCGTATTCCAACACCTGCCCCCACCGAAACTCGTCGATCGAGGTGGGCGGTCCCTGAAGCAGGCGTAGGGGCTCGCCGAAATCCGTGAGGGCTTTGCCGACCGCGATCTCGAGGGTGTGAATGCGATCGAGGGGCTCACCCCGCGTGTTGCGGAAAGAGGCGGCTTCGCCGGGGGACAGTGTGACGCGGAGCTGAGTGCCGGGGGGCCACCCTCGCGACGCCTCCGGGTAGAGGATCAGTCGCTCCCCCGCGATTTCGATCTCGAAGGGAAGGACTTCGTCGTGGCTGGTCTCGACGCGAATCAACGCCTGGAGAGGTGCATCGGCCGCCACTCGACCATTGAGTCGAACGACGATGGGCTCGTTCGGAGCGATCTCGCCCTTGTTGCCATCGACTCCCAAGACCCTGAAGTCTGGTCTTTCTCGTCCAGTGAGTCGGTCCCGGAAAACGACGAGGGCCACGATCCCCAACAGGGACGCGGCCAAAAGCAGCATCCATCCCGATGGTGTTCTCGGCCCTGCGTTTAGCATTGCGCCCTTTCCTCATGCATGCCCGGCGAATAGGCTCATTCGGACCTCCCGACTTGGTGGGAGGCGTACAGCCAAATCGTCGCTGGAGAATCGCCCATGCTCTCTGAACCCCGCTCGATCGCGTTCATCCTCGATTGTATGCACCCTCCGGTGAGACACGAGCAGAAGACGCTCCAGCAATTCTTCGCCGATCAATCCTCCGATGCGGACCTGGGCTATCAGAACTTCGCCACGAACGCTCTCGGGGCCCAGTTGACGACCGTTCACGGTCCGACGGACTTGCCCGGCAGCACCGCCCATTCTCTGCTTGCCTTCGGTGCCGACCGTTTTCAGGTCAAGGAGGAGTGGCCGCGGATCTCCCTCGACCACTTTGTCTCTCGGGCGCGGAAAGCCGCCGAACTCGCGATGGGGTCGTTCGCCATTCCGATGATCACCGGGATTCAGTGCGTCGTGCGAGCTCTCGCGAGCGTCCAGGGATATCCGGACAGTCGCAGCTTTCTCGACGAGGCCTTCTTGGGTTTCGAGACCGAGGACCGGGAACTCTTCGGCAAGGACCCGGGTCTCTTGGGTTTCCGCCTGATGTTCCCTGCTCAGGGGGGCGACACCGGCGTGCACAACGTTCGGATCGAGTCGTTTCAGGCCGACCCGCGCTCCGTGTTTCTCGAGGAGATGGGGGCGTGGCCCGGTCCGGTCCGCTCCGACAACCTGGATCCCCTCGAGGATGCCATCCGCCAGGCCTACGAGTTCGTGACCGACAACGTGATCGCGTATCTCGACCGCCGTTCCCATGAAACGGACGGCCTCTGAATACCGAGAGCCGCGGGGGGGCACCCCCGTTCGAGAAGGAAACGAAAAACGGGCTGCCGAAAAGGCAGCCCGTCGTCTTGCAACGTCTTGCCGCTTCGCGGCGCGAAACGATCAGAGCGTCTCGAATCCGATGTCCGTGAGATCCACGAGACCCGATGAGAAGTCCACGGCGATCGAACGGAAGTGCACGGAATTGATTCCCGGCAACGGGGTGGGGATCGGGAACGTGTATTGATCCTGACCCGGTCCGACGACGACCACGAAGGGGGGCGGAGCGAAGAACTGACCGATCACGTCCGCGCTGAGGCCCAAGAAGGGGCCTTCGCCCACGGGATGCGTGGGATTGGGATCGAAGAGATTGTAGAGCGTGCGGAATCCGCCGGCGCCCTGCGGGATGTTGTTGACCTGGAAGATTTGGAGATTCGGCCCGGACGGTACGAGCTGCGAATTGAAGGCCGTGGAGGACGCGTTGGGATCGGAAACGTAGTAGTGCCATCCCGGATCCGCGCCGCAACCGACCGTCATGAGGTCGGGGGCGCCGTCGCCGTCGAAGTCGCCGATGGCGGCGTCATAGGTGGCCCGCGGCCAAAGGAACGAGCTGTCCAGCGTGAACGGCGCGGCGGGGTTGCCCGTGTTCAGAAAGAGCTTCAAGCGGGTGTTGCTCCCGCAATTCGCGATGTCGACGTCGACGCCATGGACGAAGACATCCAGATCCCCGTCAAGGTCGAAATCGACGGCATAGGCGTTGGCGCCGAAACCGCCGGAGTTGGGGACGCTGATGGGGCTACCCTCCACGATGCGTCCCTGTGCGTCGAAGCCGGTAGTCATCTGAACATGATCGGAGATGTCATTGACTTTGAAGCCGTCGATGTCACCGTCGCCGTCGATGTCGAAATAGATGCCGGCGTAGGCGGTGTTCTGGGTGAGGTTGTGAGATGCGAGGAATCCACCCATGCCGTCGGTGTAGGCGGCCTTCACCTCGGAGCTGCCGATGAGGATCATGTCGACGTTGCCGTCGTTGTTGAGGTCGAGGATGCCGCCGTTCGCGGGATCGCGGGTCTGCACCGTCGTGCCGAAACTGCTACTCCAGAACGTCGCAGGCAGAAGCGACGTCATGTTCTGGAACGTCATCCCGGGCTGCTGCTCCTGGATGTCGTCCTCGTTGGAACTCTGATAGTCGGCGCGAACGAAATCGAGGAGCCCGTCGACGTTGTAGTCGAGGGTGGCGCCGCCGCAGGTGTTGAAACTCGCTTGGGCCGCGAAGACCTGGATGATCGCCGAGCTGATGCCGAGCCAGTTTCCGGAGGCGTCTTGCCCCAGGTTCAAGAAGATCTCGGTGGGTTCGTCCTCCGAGTTGTAGCAGATCACGTCCAGCCAGCCGTCGTTGTTCATGTCCGCGAGTTCGATGTCGCGGGTATCGTTGAGGTGGGTGTTCCAATTGGTGTAGGTCGTGGTCTCGTCGTTGAAGACACCCGCCCCGTTGTTCAACAACAGGATGTTCTTCTTGGGGCCGAGGGTCGTGAACGGGGATTTTCGACCGACGACGATGTCGAGATCCCCGTCATTGTCGATATCGCCTGTGGCGAAGTCGACTTCCTGCGTGTCCGTCGGACTGATGACGTTCAGAACGAGATGAGACGCCGTGACATCCGTGCGGGCCGTCTGAATCTGGGCCTGGACGGCGACGGTCAGAGCCAAAAGCGCGAAAAGTGAACCGATCCTCGAATGCATGACATTCCCTCTAAGACTCGTTACTCGTGTGTCGAAACGCGGCCGGGCGTCCCCGAAGAAGGCCCCTTGAACCTAACGATCTGCAAATGAAGGGCGATGTGCATCTTCCCCGTAGAGGCCGACCGTGTCAAATCTTTCGAGTTTTTATCTCTCATGAGGTATCCTGACCGGTCGGAGGGACGCAGCTGGATGAGGACGGACACGTCGATGCCAAGGAAAGCTCTCTTCACGGTTGCCTGGTCCATTCTGCTCCTCGTCCTGGGCTTCCTTCTGGGGCGGATGAGCTCCGGCGAGCCTTCGGATGGGGAGCAAGGCTCCGGGTTGCTCCCGCCGGTCAAGGATTTCGAGCAGGCGGAAGAGGCTCCCAGCTCCCCCTTGCCCCGGCCGAGGGCGACAACGGTGCAAGAACCTCCCGGTTCCGGCCGCGTGAGTCCCGAGGCGGATCAAGATGTCGTCGCCCCAACCCTCCCGGCCGTCGTTTTACTGACTTCGGTCGGCGCGGACGGACATCGACTTCACGAAGGTCTCGGCGTTCCGGTGCGCGCGGCGACTGCGGGGGAGGTGGGATGGCTCGTTCCTCAGGCCCTGATCGACGGAGCGGTCGGGCTGGAGGATGAGCGTGGCGGCGCCATCCACGACCTGAGGGTCCTTGGACGGTCCCGCACCCTGGGGATGGCGGTCATCGGGCCGGCGACAGGGGAAGCGGTGGACGTGGCCGGCCGGGCTTCCTCGCTGCCCGTCCGTGTCCGGGTTCGCGGCGCCCGCCGAGGGGAGGGTGTCCGGACCGCGTGGGTCGACACCGCCTATGACGAGAAGCTGGGGCTCGCGGTGGGCGTCCTCGATATCCGAGCGTGTGGCGCTCGCGGCGGCGCGGTCTTCGATCGGAAGGGCGAGCTGTTGGGGCTCGTCCCGCCGGAGGGCGTCGCGAAGAGCGGAGTGGCGTTTCTCCCCGTCGGCGCCCCCGACCTGGCGCAATTCGAGAGGATCGATATGCCTCTCATCGAATTCAAGCGGCTCTTCTTCGACGAGACCGCGGCCGGTCATTTGGCCCGCGCCCGGCGCCTGAGGGCCGCTCGCCGCTACGGCGAGGCTCTCGCCTCCTACCGGGAAGCGCTGGGCCGGGATTCGGGGCTACGCGATACGGTGGGCGAGGAGATGCGAGAGTGCCATTGGGCGAGGCTCGAGGCGGCGCCCCTGGTTCGGGCCGCGCGTCGACGGGCGCTCTGGCTGGACGAGGCGCTGGGCGACTTTCCGAATGACGGGGACTTCCACTGGGAACGCATGCGGGCCGCTCGATCACTGGGAGATTTCGCTCGCGCAGTTTCCGAAGCTCTCAGCGCGCAGCGCAGTGATCCCGAGGGCCGCGGCGACATTCGGGACCCGCTTTCCGAACTGCATTTTTCCTGGGCGATGGAGCTCGCGAAGTCCGGGAAGATTCGATCGTCCCTCGACGTGATCGACGCAGCACGGGCCCTCGGCGTTCTCACCGGAGAGTTGGCGCGGCTCGAGGGGGACCTGCTCTTGCGCCTTCGGGACTACCTGGGGGCGATCGCGGCCTACCGCGAGGCGATGAACCTGGACGGGGCCCTCGCGGAGGCTCTCTGGCCGGAGATTCGCCGCGCGGAGCGATTCACCGCGGGGCCTGGACGCATGCTCATCGACTATCCACCCGGCTCTCGCAGTGTCGTCGTCCAGGTGACGGTGGACGGTGTCCGAGGGGACTTCATCCTCGATACGGGAGCGACGAGTACGATGGTCCCGGTCGGGCTGGCGCGGAGGGCGGGGCTCGATCTTTCGAACCGCGTTCCGAAGGTCAAGGTCAAGACCGCCGGAAGCGAGCGAATTCTTCCCTACACATCCACCCGCTCTCTGAGTCTTGGCAACCTCGAGGTCACCGGCTTGTCCGTGGTCGTGGGCGACCTTCCGGGCCTCGGCCAAAAGGGGCTTCTGGGAATGGATTTCCTCTCCAAGTTCCGCATGGAAAACGACCCGGAGCACGGTCGCATGGTCCTTTCCACCCGCTGATCCCCGAAAACCTTCGAGATAACTTTGGAACCTTTCCGATTCCCGGTCGTCCTCTTGGGGAAGAAACCGAGGAGATGACGACACATGGATAGACCAGGGTTGCGCGGCCTCACGCTCGTTTTCATGGCGCTCTTGATCGGCGTGGGCTGCACGGGGAAGGACGAGGCGAAGCCGAATTCGTCCAACGACGTCCAGGAATCATCATCCCCGGACTCGGCCCCCGATATCCATTCCCGAGGAACGTCGAAGCCCGAGACGTCGCCGTCGAAGACGAACGAGAGCGTCGAAGGCCTCATCGGCGATCTCATGGGGCGTCCGGGAACCGGCAAGGCGGGTGATCCCGTGGGCTTGGCCGGCGTGAAACTGACCGGCGACTCCGCGGCCGACAAAGCCGCGATCGTGAAAGCGCTCGAATCTTTGCAGACCGAGTGGAAACGAACGAAGGAAAAATATCGCCAGCTGGCCGATGCGAAGGTCCCTGCCGGGGACCCGCGCCTCGAGGCGCTGAAGGCGAAGAATGACGCACTTGGCAAGCAGGCCGACGCTCTGCAGGCCTTACTGGACAAACTGGCGGACCGCGGGCGCTGAGGCTCGGGACTGCAAGACGGGAACGATGAGTCTTCCCCACCGGCGACCGGGATGGTCCGGCGGCGGCAATGAAATTGTCCTGGACTCGGGGCTTCCCCCGTGGGACGATGAGGACCGTTAGAAAAAGGAGACCGGCCCATGTTGAAACGTTCCGTGACCACCTTGGCTCTGCTCGGCGTCGTGTTCCTGATGGCGGGCAAGCTCTGCCATTCGGAGGAGTTCTTGCTTGCGCAGCGGAAGCTGAGGACCATGCAACTCACCCCCGCCCAACGGACCGAGATCGCTCGATACGCCCACACCTTCGAGGTGAAGTGGGCGAAGTCCCACCGCGAGTTGGGCTGCAAGGCCCACGAAATGCACGCCCATGAGTTCGTTGCGGCGGCGGCCGGCGTCTTGACGCCAAAGCAGTTCCGCGTGTTCCGTGGCCGCGAGAGAAACCAGGTCGAGGCCCTGGGCTACGACATTCGGCTGACCGGACAGCACATCGACAACCTGCTCGAGTTGGCGAGAGCTCTCTGAGCCGTCTCATGCATTCAGATCGACCGCCGCGGCGGATTCACGCCGCGGCTGTCTTCGTCCTCCTTGTCGTGGGCATTCCCCGATCGCTCGACGGACAGGCGCCCGACCTGCGTCATGTTCTGCTCACACTGGCGAAGAAGGCCGATCCCAAGTTCCATGAAGGCAGGGTTCGCGCCGATCTGGATGTGTTCGAGCTCGAGCTGGGTCGGCGCCTGAAGACGCTTTCCCGCCCCGAGGAGCGGGCCCGGGCCACCGCGCGCTACTTCTTCCGAGACAAGCTCTTCTCTTCGACGCCTGATCTCACGTCTCCGGAGGCCTTTTACCTGGGCGACGTGTTGGCGAGACGCGAAGGTCATTGCCTTTCGCTCTCTGCGATGATCCTCGCGGTCGCCCGCCGTCTGGATCTACCCTTGCGCTTGGTCGCCGTCCCGCGACATGTCTTTTTGCGCTGGGAGGAGGGGGGACGCCATTTCAACATCGAAACCACCGAGGGCGGGCGGTTTCGTTCCGACGATTTCTACGCCGAGAGAGTGACGACGAAAAAGGCGCGCGAGTCCGGTGCCTATCTCTCGCCCCTCGACGACAGCGCCGTGGTGGCGCATCTCCTCAACAACGAGGGGTTCATCCTCTGGCACGCCGGACGGAACGCCGCGGCCGAGAAGAGATTCCTGGCCGCTCTCGAACTTTGGCCTCATCTTGCCGAGGCCATGCTCAATCTCGGCATCATCCACGGGGAGCGGGGCGATCAGGACACCGCGGCAAAGTGGTTCAAGAAGGCCGCCGCGTATCTGGGCGACGATGCTGCGCTCTTTTGGAACCGAGCTCTCACTGGACTGAAGGCTGGCGACTACGAAAAGACTCTCCGGATCCTCGACGCCTTGGCGGATTCCAAGGGCGCCGGCAGCGACTATTCCGCGCTGCTGACGGCCACATTGATGAGGCCCCGCCATTGGAAGGCCTTGCAGGCTCACGTCGACGATGAGGGACGGCAATGGGAGACATCGGGACGCTTTGCAGCCGGATGGAAGGCGACCTATAGATCTCTCTCCGATCCCCGGGCGGTCGTCACGAGGACGGAGCGTCGCATCCGAGGTCAATGGCGCTGGTCTGCTCCGGCCCCCGGAATTCCCGCTCGCGGCTTCGTCGGCGAGTGGCGGGGTTGGATTCCTCTCCGGAAGGGAGGTCACCACACTTTCATGGTGGTGTTCGAGCAGGGTTTTCGCCTCTGGGTCGACGGTGTGCGCATCCTGGACGAATCGCCCCGCAAGAAGGACAAACTCGCCCACGCGACCCTCCTCCTCGAGCCCGGCTGGCACCGGGTGCGTGTGGAATACCTCGGCCGACAGGTGCCGAACGGTCTCATCGTGAGTATCAAGCGGGCCGAGGCAGACCGCCCACTCGAAGATACCCTCGTTCGCCATATTCGCTGACGACCTCGGTCGGCCCGTGATACAAAGGGGGTATGAAACCCTTTCTCGTAGTCGGCACCGAGTCGGACGATCCCTTCGCCATCGACGTGGGACGCTTCCTCGGCCAGAACGACGACATCTCCGACGTGATCTCCCTGAAGAATTTCGCCAACGGCGAGTTCTGCCCTCGGTTCATCGGTGAGGGTGGGCACCGGCCCGGGTACGGTTTAGCGGGCCGTCACGTCGTCGTCGTTTCGACGGCGTCCGCGTGGCTCTCGCGTGATGCCTTGGCCATGCGCACCCTGCTCGTGGCCCGCAGCGCCAAGGACAACGGGGCCGAGCTTGTGGTCCTCGTGGAGCCGGATCTCTTCTACAGTGCGCAGGATCGAGGCGCGCGTCCGGATCAGGGGCGGACGGACTTTTCCCGAGACGCGCACGATTTTGCGAAGTTCGATGGTCAGCCCTTTTCCGCCAGGCTCTATGCCCAGACTCTAGCTCTGGCGGGCGTGGATCGCGTGATGACCATTCACAACCACTCGGCGTCGGTGGGGGCCGAGTTCGAAGAGGCCCTCGATGGCGGCTACGAGAATCTCTCACCCGCGCCGGTGTTCGCGAACTATCTTCGAACGTCGGACGTGATCGACACCGACGACGACGGCAGGGGTGTCGTCATCTGCGCACCCGACGAGGGGGCCGCGGGGTTCGCCCGGGAGGTGCGCGAGAGTCTCGGTCTCCGTGAGGCGGGTCTTCTCCAGCTCGCGAAGGTGAGGACCGACGAGCGGCGGGTGACGTCCTCGGTGGCGGAGGGTAGCCCCTGCACCATGGAAGATCTGGCCGGGCGGGATGTGTTGATCGTGGACGACATGGTGAGGACGGGCGGAACCATCTTGGAGTGCTGTCGGCGGATTCGAGAGGGGAATCCCCGTCGGGTCGTCTTTGCTGTGACCCACTTTTATTCGTCCGAGGAGTGTCGCGAGAACCTCTTCCAGCCGCTCCTGGACGAAATCGTGACGACCAACAGCGTCCCCACGATCCTCAATCGCGACATGCAGGGGCGACTGCGCCGAAAGATGGTCGTTTTGAAGCTCGAGTCCTGGATCGCCTCGGTGCTCGAGGGGAGAACGGATGGGCCGCCGACCTGTGCCGTCGATATGTCGACAAAACATCCGCGTTGGCGGGGATGATCCGGATAGAAAAACGGCGTCGAGGGGTGAGACCTCGACGCCGCTTCAGTCCGGTGGCAATCAGTTGTCGCCGGATCCCTTGCCGTTGCCGGATCCCTTGCCGTCGTCACCCTTTTTCTCTTCGTCGCCGAAGATCATCTTCCACAGACGATCGAAGCGGTGGTCGTCGCCGGTGAGTTCGCGGGCCCGTTTCCCGAACTTCTTGGCCTTCTCGGTGTCCTTCAAGTGTTCGTGGCACCAGAACGCCGCGTTGATGCACAACTCCTTTTCGATCTCCTTGTCCTTGATCGGGCCGAGATCCATGAGGGCTTCGATGGACTTCACGGTGTCTTTGAGTTGCTCGAGGCTCGAGACGGCACTCATCTGCTGGTAGACGACCTTCTCCAGGATGCCCTTCTCGTTCTTCGGGTCGATGTCCTTCGCGGCTTTTTTGACGTCGCCATCGACCTGACCCGCGGACAGCAGCGCCATGGTCGCCTTGGCCTTGAGTCCATTTTCGTTCTTGGGATCGAGCGTGAATGCCTTCTT
>CAZLGG010000132.1:0-10342 GCA_964559135.1 uncultured Planctomycetia bacterium | reverse complement strand
GGATGCACTGCATCATGTTCAACACATTGGGCAAATATCACCTCATGACGGGCGACCTCTCGGTTCTGCCACTGATGGGACGCATGGCGGACTGGATCGTGAATGAAGTCGTACTCGAGGCACCCGCCGGGCCACCTACGGCGCGGAGCACGGGCAAAGTCTGGGGGCGTTTTGCACCCGGCTGGCATCAAGACCCGAGTGTGCATCATCAGTGGGTGACGATCGAATCCCTGTCCTACGCGGCCCTCTGCCTCCATGACAACGCCTACATGATGTTGGCCCGATCGCTGTGGGAGAGCGTGACCCGTTACCACCAGGAATCCCCGAGCAACGGTGCTCCCCACGACTACACGGACCCGTCGACGTTCTCGCCCATCTCGTTCCGTCTGATGCAATACCCCAATGCCGAGACGAAGGTGATGAGCAACGTCGCCCTCTGGGGGCAGGTGTTCATGGCGGCGGATGCCATCTGGGATGGCGTTTTCTGACCCGATCTCCCCGGAGATCCATGTCTCCGGGGGGCCTTTCGTCGGTGGGGAGCGGAAAACACCGCCCGGCTCCGAATCCTGGGGTACGCTTTTTCGGTCGATCCCGTCGCGCCGGTGGGGGGACGGGTGGAGCCCGTCTTCTCGAAGCGGGGCCGAGGCGTAGCATCCAAAGAATCCGGAAGAAATCGGACGAATGCGCCGCTCTTGGTCTGTTCCCTGACGGATGGAGGTGTACGAGCAAGCCGCCCTCGGAGTCAGCGGGCGGGTTGCGCCTCCGACCGGAATACGGTCGGGGCGTTTTCGGTACCAAGGAGCTGAGGATTCATGACAAATCGAGTCGCCGCGCGCTGGGTGTTCTTTTCAATTCTCTTTTTCGGCCCCGTGGCGATCGGCCAGGTTTGGCTGGGCGCACCCGTCTATGTGCAGAACGCGACGGATGAAGCGCGGGTTCAGGAGCCCGTGGCGTCGGGGCTCTGTTTTCCCGCGGGCAACAACTACATCGACCCCAATTTGGACTTCGAACTGGTTGACGGCAACGGCAACGCCGTGCCCGTGCAGTTCAAGGTTCTTTCCCGGTGGTGGGGACCCCGGGACAACGCGAGCTTTGCCACCAAGTGGGCGTTGATCGAATTCCTGGCCGACGTCCCGGCGAATGGGACCGGTGTCTACTTCTTGAGGCAGGGCACTCGAGCTCAGGGCAACCTCAGCTATCAGACTTTGCCGGGCGAAGTCGTGGTGAACACGGGCGCCGCCCAGTTCTCGGTGGATACGACCCAATTCACGTTGCTGAAGGATGTCCAGGTCGGAGGGGTGAGCGTCACCGGCGGCCCCGGCGGTCTCGTCGTCCATGACGTCAACGGCACCTCCATCGACAGCGTCCTCACGGAGACGCTGTGGGAGGAGCAGGGCGACGTCCGTGGGGTCCTTCGTCAGAAGGGAATCATCGGCGCGCTCGGCTTGAATTTCACTGTTCGCTACACGTTCTGGACCGACCGGACCGACGTCAAGGTGGATTTCCGGCTCGAGAACAACAACGCCAACGGCGAGCTCCCGTACCTGGGGTCGAGTATCGGCCACGCCTGGTTCGAAGATCTCACCCTCGTCCTTCACGGCACGGACACCGGAGCCGATGTCCAACTGGCCGATGGGGTTCGCAATACGAATGGCGGATCGTGGACGCTGGAACAGGACTACACGTCACCGAACGACGCCCTCCACATGCTCACGGGGTTCCAGCTCAGGGAATCCGGTCCCGGCATCAATACCGTCCAGCAGGACGCGCGGGCCGACGGGACCGTGGCACTGCGGGGGGTCGGAAGTTCCCTCGCCGTCAGCGTGGATCGGTTCTGGCAAAATTTCCCGAAGGGCATCTCGGCCGCGGGTGACATGTTGGCCATCGATCTTTGGCCGGCCTTCGGCAACGGGCCTGAGTTCGGCGGTCAGTGGGGACTTCCCTCCGGTCCGGTGACGGACCCGTTGAGTCTCGACTACTACCGTTTCGAAGGCGGGCGGTGGAAGACGGTCACCTTGAGCCTGGATTTTCGCCAGGGGGTGTTCAGCGCGGCCGAATTGACCCACAGGGCCAAGGCTTTGGACAAACCTCTCATGGCGCTCTGGAGTCCCGAGTACTACTCGAAGAGCTTCGCGTTCGGCACTCTGCTCGCGGAGCGCAGGAACTGGAACAAGGTCTCCAACAACCGTTACGAGCGCATGCTGGACGTCTTGGCCCGGGACGACGCGGCGGACAACCAGTCTTCCTTGGGACAGATCGGTCTCCCCGGGTTCCGGGAGCGTGGCGGCACCTATGGCGGCCGCCAAATGTACGGCTGGGAGAATTTCGGTGACCTGGCTTGGGGTGACGGCTTTTGTTCGAACCACTACGACCTGGTCTGGGGGGTTCTCATCAACTATCCCCGGACCGCGGACTATTCGTTCTTCGACATCGGTCGAGACCTCGTCTCGCATCGTCGCGACTACGACCAAAACCATACCCAGGATCCCTCGGCGCAGCGGCGCGGCGGTCAGTACTACGAAAAGGGGTATTGGCATGGGAACTACGGAGCTCCGGCGCCCAGTCACACCTGGGTGCATGGGCTGTTGGTCTGGTACGTGCTGACCGGTGACGAGGGCGCCTACGAGGCATCCAAGGAAGTCGGCGAATTCGTGGCGCGCATGCACCCCGAGTCCTGGGACGGCTGGTGGGGAAGTCGCATCCCCGGTTGGCAGATCGAGGTACTCCTCAACCTCTACCTGTACCTCGGCGAGTCGACCTACCTCTCCACAGCGCAGCAGGCGATGGGCAACTACGAACAAAAGGAACAGGCGAGCGGTGGAGCGGGATACGTCCTGAACCCGGGTTGGACATCGAACCCCCATGCTCAGACGTGGATGCACTGCATCATGTTCAACACATTGGGCAAATATCACCTCATGACGGGCGATCCCTCGGTCCTGCCGCTCATGGGGCGCATGGCGGACTGGATCGTGAATCAGGTCGTGCTCGAGGTGCCCACCGGGCCGCCTTCGGCTCGGACCACGGGTAAGGTCTGGGGGAGATACGCGCCCGGATGGCATCAGGACCCGAGTGTCCACCATCAGTGGGTGACGATCGAGTCCTTGTCCTACGCGGCGCTCTGCCTCCATGACAACGCGTACATGATGTTGGCGCGTTCCCTCTGGGAGAGTGTCACCCGTTATCATCAGGAGTCCTCGAACAACGGTTCGCCTCACAACTACAACGATGCCTCCACCTTCTCGCCCATCGCGTTTCGGTTGATGCAGTATCCAAACGCGGAGACGAAGGTCATGAGCAACGTTGCTCTTTGGGGACACGTGTTCATGGCCGCGGACGCCATGTGGGATCACGTTTTCTAGGCTTGGCGTTTCCGGAGGCCGAGGTCTGCGGAATTCGCGTGAACTGAGAGGGGCGGGGTCGTCAGGCGACCCCGCCCCTTGCTATAACTTCGCCATGGGCCGTGGAAAGAGTCTGAAAGCATGCATTCGGGGCGGGGAGTCCGCGTCTCTCGAGTTCAAGTCGGTCCCTCCGGAGGAGACCAAACTCGCACGGGTCATCGCTTCGTTCGCGAATTCCAGTGGCGGGGACCTCGTCCTCGGCGTCGATGACCTGGGCCGCATCGTCGGCCTCGAGGACCCGGCGGCGGCGCGGCTCGCTCTCGAGGGCGCCCTGGCCCGTATCCACCCTCGCCCCGAGACGCGCCTGGAACCCTACGTTCACGAGTTGAAGGATGTCCTCGTCCTCGAGGTCCAGGCCCTGGAAGAGGGCTCGCTTTGCCACGTCGAGGAAGGGAACGAGGACGTCCTCTGCTTCCGGGTGGGCAAAGAGACCCGGAGGGTGGGACGGGACGTGGAAAAGCTGGTTCTGAACCTCCGGCGCCGCTTCGCCGGGAGAAGCGCTCGCGTCCCGGAGGCGAAGCGTCTCGTGGATTGGCTCTGGGAGAGGGGAGAGGCTCCGGAGACGGCCTGCGCCCACCACCTGAACTGGTCGAAGCATCGCCTGCGCAAGCTGGCGGAAGCCCTCGTGGCTGACGGATTCCTCGTCCCCGCTCGACTGGGCGAGGGCCGCACCTACCAGGTCATCCGTCGCTTTTGAACCGTCGGCATCTTGCCGGTTGCTCAGAGGCGGAGCGGCTTGATGCCCTTCCGGGACTCGTCTATGATCCGGGCCCAACGGGCGGTTAGTTCAGTTGGCTAGAACGCGTCGTTCACACCGACGAGGTCACTGGTTCAAGTCCAGTACCGCCCACTCGAACCCCGAGGTAGCCCCTCGGGGTTTTTCCGTGGGGGTAGGGAGTCAGCGGAGGGGGACGAAGGCGACGGGGAAGATCGTCGTGCGCCGGATGCCGGCCGGCGTCTTCTCGATGAGGATGAGATTCTGGTGGGTGCGTCCTTCAGGGCCCACCAGGCGGCCTCCCACGGCCAGCTGATCGACGAGGGTCGGTGGAATCGTCTCCGGCGCCGCGGTGAGGAGGACTCCGGCGAATGGCGACGGCTCGGGCCAGCCCGACTTGCCGTCGCCCAGACGGATGTGCACCGTGTCGAAGTTCAGGCGAGCCAGGAGCTCGCGGGCTCGTCGCTCCAGCGCGGGGACCACCTCGACGCTGTAGACCTCGAGGCCGAGGGCCCCCAGGATGGCGGCCTGATAGCCCGAGCCCGTGCCCACCTCCAGCACCCTATCGCCGGGTTCGGCGCCCAGGAGTTCCGTCATGCGTGCGACGACGTAGGGTTGGGAGATGGTGGCCCCATGGCCGATGGGAAGGGGCTGATCCGCGTAGGCGATCGCGCAGTATTCGGGTGGGACGAAAAGGTGGCGGGGAACCCGGCGGAATGCTGCGAGCACTCTCTCATCCCGGACTCCGCGGGCGATGAGCTGCTCCGCCACCATCGCTTGGCGTTCTCGTTCGAAGTCGTCTCGTCCCATGGGACGATCCTAACGCGCCCACCGAATCCTGGGGATGGCACCCGGGTTGCTATGGGCTCTCCCATGACCATCCAGGAAGCCTTGTCGATGCGAGTCAAAGCCCCCGACCCTTTGCGGGCCCATGGGGCCCTCGTTTTCCTCACGCTCTCGTCTCTGGCGGGTTTGCTGACCGCGCTCGGGCGAGGGCGTTGGGCCGGTTTGGGGGCCGTGGCGGCCTTCGCCGGGGTATTCCTTCTCGCCAGCGCCCTCGCGGTGGGGCAAAGCACCCGGCGTCGGCGCCGCGCCGGGTGGGGTCTCGCCTTGGCCCTTGCGGGGCCCATTGCGGCGTCCTGGCTGGGAGCGGATTCCGGGTGGATCGTGTTCGCTCTGGCCGCGGTGTTCCCCGCGGGACTGGCCGGGTATTTCGGTCAGTCCTTGGGTTTTCAGTCCCCGCCCGCCCTCGCCATGGCGGTGACGGCTCTCGTTCTCGCGGCGCCCAGCGGTGCCTGCGCGGGGGGAGCCACCTTGGCGGAAGGGGTCTTGCTCTTCGCTCTCCTGACGCCGGTCTTCGTCTGGCGCGCCGTCGGGATTCGGCGGAATGTTCTTCGCCCGGGGGCCGTGACCAAGGCGGAGATTCGAAAGCGTGGGTGGCAGGAGGCTGTCTGGGCGCTTGGGTGGACGCTCGTCGCGGTGGGGATTTTGCATCTCGTTCGGTGAGCCCGAGGGAGTTTCGGATTCCTACGAGATCTGGGCCCGCGAGTTGCGTTGGAACCATCCATGGACGAACGAGGCTTCGATCTTGGGGGATTTCCCCCGATTGGAAGCGATGATGCGGATTTTTGCTGGAAGCGAGGGGGTGTCACAGCCATGGGCCAGGAAAAAACGTCTCGCAACGGTCGTCACGCTGCCCCGGGTTGGGTGCCCGGATGGGCCTTGGGGCCGATCCTTCTCGTCTTGGCGGCTTGGCTTCACTGGGGTGGGCTCCTTGCGGAAATCCCCCACGCGGCCACGCCTGCCTTTGATCATGCCGCGCTCAGCACCGCACCGCGGCGAAAGATTCTCGGCGACCCTCCAACCCTCAAGATCAATGACTTCGACCGAACGTGCATGGATTGCCACAAGATCTTCAAGACACCCACCGACAAACCACGGCCCCTCAACCAGCACAAGAACATCCACATGGATCACGGTCCCAACGTGAAGTGCTCGACGTGCCATGATTGGGATGACCGGGACAAGCTCGTCCGCCCTGACGGGGTATCGATTCCCTTCACGAAGGTCGTCGATCAGTGCGGCCAGTGCCACGTCCGTATTCGCTACGACTGGGGCTACGGCATCCATGGCCGGACCAACGGGTATTGGGACCCGAAATCGGGTCCGCAGGAGCGGCGCATCTGTACCGAGTGCCACGACCCCCACAATCCGAAGTCGCCCGCGATGGATCCCATTTCCCCTCTTCCCGGGCCTCACACCCTTAGGCTGACCAACCCGCACGGGGAGCATGACCAATGAGTTCTTCCGAACCCAAACTCGATCGCCGGAGCTTCTTTCGAGCCTCCCTCGGAGCGGTGGGGGGGCTGGCAGCCCTTGCGGCGGCGCTGGAGCCTCTCAAGGACTTCGACCGCAGCGATCTCACGCTCGATCAGTTCCTTCAGAAGCACTACAAGGAGATGAATGCGGAGGACATGCAAAAGGTCCTCGATCGCATCGAGAAGGAAGTCGAAAAGCGATACGACGTCCGCCCGGAGATCCGGGACGTCAAGCCCAGGGACGGCGTCGAGTTCGTGTATGCGCTCAATCTGGGGGCATGCATCGGCTGTCGTCGATGCGTCCACGCCTGCGTCGCCGAGAACAACCAGAGTCGCGACCCGGAGATCCAATACATTCGCGTCCTCGAGATGCCTCGGGGGAGCATCGACATCGAGGAGGGGAATCACCACTACGAGCGGCCGAAGGTGCCCTCACCGGATCACTTCTACATGCCGATCCAGTGCCAGCAGTGCGAGAACCCGCCCTGCGTCAAGGTTTGCCCCGTGGAAGCGACGTGGCAAGAGCCCGACGGGCTCACGGTCATCGACTATGACTGGTGTATCGGGTGCCGTTACTGCGAGGCCGCCTGCCCCTATTGGGCCCGCCGGTTCAACTTCACCGAGCCGTCCATTCCCAAGGACGATCTCAACCCCAACATGAGCTATCTCTCCAACCGTCCACGTAAGCAGGGCGTGATGGAGAAGTGTCACTTCTGCCTCCACCGCACACGTGAGGGGCGTATGCCTGCGTGCCTCGAGGTGTGCCCCGTGGGAGCTCGCAAGTTCGGCAACATTCGAGACCCCGAGAGCGAGGTGTCGAAGATCCTCAAGAACAAACACGTCTTCGTGCTGAAGCAAGAGGTCGGCACGCATCCCCGCTTCTTCTACTACTTCGACGAGGACTACGGTCCCGCCATCCACGGAGAGGGGCGATGAGGGAGTACATTCGTTTTCTCGGCCGTTGCTTCGCCTTGAGTTTCATCGGCGATTGGAGATATCGCCTGTGGATGCTCATTCTGACGGGCATCGCCCTGGTGGGATTACACTCGTGGTCGGAGCAGCTCGTTCACGGTCTGATCACGACCGGCATGACCGACCAAGTCTCGTGGGGTCTCTACATCGCGAATTTCACGTTCCTCGTGGGAGTTGCGGCCGCCGCCGCGATGATGGTGATTCCGGTCTACATTTACCACCGAGAGGAATTGCACGACCTCGTCATCTTCGGCGAGCTTCTCGCCGTGGCGGCCATCATCATGTGCCTGCTCTTCGTCACGGTGGACTTGGGTCGCCCGGATCGATTCATGCACATCCTGTGGAGATTCAATTTTCCCATCTCCATGCTGGCCTGGGACGTCATCGTCTTGAACGTCTACTTGCTGCTCAACCTCCACATCTGCGGATACCTCATCTGGTGCGTCTATCGTAAGAAGAAGCCCAGTCGAGCCTTCTACATCCCCTTCGTCTTCATCGCCAGCGTGTGGGCCATCAGCATCCACACCGTCACGGCGTTTCTCTACGTCGGACTCGGCGGGCGTCCCTTCTGGAATGCCGCCATCATCGCGCCCCGCTTCATCGCATCGGCGTTTGCCGCGGGGCCGGCCATCATGATCCTCACGCTGCAGGTCATTCGGCACTACACGAAAATCAAAGTGCTTCCCGGTGCCCTGGCCATGCTCCGCCGCATCGTGACCGTCTCGTTGGCGATCAACATGTTCCTGTTGGGTTCCGAACTCTTCACCGAGTTCTACACCCAATCCGCCCACGTCGTCTCGGCGAAATACCTCTACTTCGGCTTGGACGGCTACTCGGCCCTCGTCCCCTGGATCTGGGTTTCCGTGTTTCTCGACAGTCTGGCGCTCCTGATTCTCTTCACGCCCGGCGCGCGCACGGTGCGTTGGCTCAATATCTCCTGTGCCGCGATGATCGTGGGAATCTGGATCGAGAAGGGCATGGGACTCATCATCCCGGGCTTCGTACCGACGCCCTTGGGCGAAATCGTCGAGTACAAGCCCACACTCAATGAGACGCTGATCTGCCTGGGGATCTGGGCCTTCGGCGCTCTCATCTACACCATTCTCGTGAGGGTCACCGTCCCGGTGCTGACCGGGCGCCTCACCTTCGACAAGGACCTACCCATGGATGTCGCCGACTCGCCGGAGCCGGCATTGATAGAGAAGGAGTCACTCACATGATCACAGCCAAACGAAAACGGGCGAGACGGAGCTTCTACGTGTTGATCGCGGCCCTGCTCTTCCTGGCGAGTTCTCCGGTCCTGACGGCCCAGGCCATAGGCCTTCCGAAACTCTCCGAGGAGAGCCAAAACTGCATCGAGTGCCACAAGAAGCAGAATGCAGTCATCTATCAACAGTGGGGCATGAGCAAACACTATCGGGCGAACATCGGCTGCTATGAGTGCCACGCGGCCGACAAGACCGATCCCGACGCCATGAACCACTACAACAGCACGATATCCGTCATCGTGAGCCCCAAGGACTGTGCGCGTTGCCACTCGAAGGAGGTGGAGGAATTCCAGGGTTCACACCATGCCAAGGCGGGGCGTATCCTCGGCTCCCTCGACAACGTGTTGGCTGAGGTCGTCGAGGGCAATCGCGCTTTCAAGACGATGGGTTTCCCCCATGGGAACTCGGCGTCAGCGGTGAACGGCTGCTGGCAATGCCACGGCTCGCAGATCAAGATCCTTCCCGACGGCCGTCCCGATCCCGCCACGTTCCCGAACAGCGGCATCGGCCGGATCAACCCGGACGGTTCGGAGGGCTCCTGCAACGCCTGCCACATGCGCCACGAGTTCTCCGTGGAACAGGCACGCCATCCCAACACCTGCGGCAAGTGCCATCTGGGCCCGGATCACCCCCAGAAGGAGATCTACGAGGAGTCCAAGCACGGCATCGCCTTCTTCGCCAACATCAACAAGATGAACATGGCGAGCCCCAAGTGGATCGTCGGCGAGGACTATTGGGCCGCGCCCACCTGCGCCACGTGTCACATGTCGGCGACGAAGAACCAGCCCGTGTCCCATGACATCGGTCTGCGCATCTCTTGGAACAACCGGCCGATCATGTCGGTGCGCCCGGAAGCTTCGGATGCCAAGATGAACCTCCCAGGCAAGGACGTGCCGTGGCAGGTCCGCCGCGCCAACATGAAGGATGTCTGCGTCAACTGCCACAACAAGAACTGGGTGGAGAACTTCTACATCCAGTACGACGGCCTCATCGATCTCTACAACAACAAGTTCGCCAAACCAGGCAAGGAACTCTACGCGCTTGCGAAGCCTCTCCGGAAGCACAACGCGAACTTCTCGCAGAAGATCGACTGGGTGTGGTTCGAGATCTGGCATCACGAGGGCCGCCGTGCTCGCCACGGTGCATCCATGATGGCTCCCGACTATACCCACTGGCACGGTATGTATGAGGTCGCCAGACACTTCTACACCGAGTACGTCCCGCTTCTCGAGGAGCTCGTCGAGCGAGGAATGAAGTCGGGCGACGCCACCAAGGTCGCTCAAGCCAAGAAGCTGAAGGCGAAGATCGACGAAGTCATGAACTCCGACGATCACAAGTGGGCCATCGACAAGCTGGACCCGGAGGAGAAAGCGCGTCGTGACAAGGCGCGCAAGGAGTTCAAGAAGCGCTACTCCAAGTAGCGCAATCCGGAGGGAGGTCGAGATGAACGAAGAACGCTATGAGCCCACCGCGGAAGACGGTCTGGTCGCGCTGAGAGACCACGTCCGCGTGAAGGCCCTCGAGGCGAGAGCGCGCCACCCGAACTTGGCGGATGAGGCTGCCGTCCGGGCATTCCTCGCCGACGAAGAGTGCGTCCGCTATCCGACCTCCCTCGACTTCGATGACGCGAAGCTCGAACCGGGCGAATTCGCCTGGGCTGAGCCCCTG
>CAZLGG010000131.1:0-10523 GCA_964559135.1 uncultured Planctomycetia bacterium | reverse complement strand
AACGTGAGCCTGTACAGCCTGGAAAAGATCATGGCCGGAGAGCACGAATGTCTCATCGAGCCCCTCATGGAGTTCGACAAAGAGCAGAGGCTATCCAGCCTCGAGGAGTTGGAGAAGTGACGATGGCCGACAATCAGTCCAAGGCACCGGAAATGCCGGAGCCCACCCCCGTTTTCGTGGTCAATTCCCAGCACATCTACACGGGAAGAGTCCACAACCAATTCTACATTTTCCTGTGGTTCAGCGTGGCGCTGGTCCTCGGTTGCGCGTTCCCCTGGAAGGGCGTGGGGCTGGGAGGCGGCTGGACGACGCTCCAGTTGGGCCTTCTGACCGGCGCCATCGGCTGCACCTGGGCGTGCGTCGCCAATATCAAGAGCGGCCGGCTGACATTCTGGCCGATTCTCGCCCTCGAAATCGTGGCCGTGGTCGTTCTCTATGCCCACCTGGACATGACGCAGCGGCAAGAATTCGCGCAACGTGACGCCACCTTGAAGTCCATCAACGCCGAGCCCATTCCCATGAGCGTCGTGGGCAAGGCCGCCAGGATGGACTGGCAGGCGAAGAAGAGCCTGCGATTCAGGACCACGAAGGAGGTCCACTCCTGGGGATTGGGTGATCTGTTCATCTCCGGGCTCGCCGTTTACATCGAGAAGGATCAGACGAAGCTGACCCGCAAGCGGCTGGATCGGGTCAACGAAGTCTTCGGGACCGGCTTCCGCTTCGCCGTCTGGACGGTGAGCCTCTTGTTCCTCTTCGTGATCGCCTCCATCGTCTTCGCCATCGCCACGGCGAAACCCAAGGAGGATCCGTCCGAGGCACGGCGACGCGCTCGCCTCGAGGGGCGCGGCTCGGGCAAGGACGCCAAGAAGTCCGCGGGTTCCGGCACTGATCAGAAAGCGGAGAAGAAGGATGGCGACAAGGGGTCGACCCCCGGCGCCTGATCTTCATGTCCCGAGAGCTTTGGACCGTTGCGGAACTCGCATCCGCGGCCACCGGTTATCTCGCACGAAAAGGCATCGAGACCGCGCGTCTCGATGCCGATCTCATGTTGGCGGCGGTGCTGGGCTTCGCGAGGATCGAGCTCTACACCCGATTCGACATGCCCGTCGACTCGGGTATTCGGGCGCGCTACCGGGAGCTGATTCGCCGCCGAGGTCGGCGTGAACCCTTGGCCTACATCTTGGGGCACCGCGAGTTTTTCGGTATCGACTTCGCCGTGGGGCCGGGGGTTCTCGTCCCGCGTCCGGAAACGGAGGGGCTCGTGGAAGCGGCGCTGGCCCTGATGAAGGGGCGCTCTCGTTTTCGTGTCCTGGACCTGGGCACCGGGTCGGGGTGCATCCTTCTTTCGATCCTGTCCCGATTCCCAGAGGCTCGAGGTGAGGGATGGGATCGATCGCCCGAGGCTCTCGAATACGCCCGCCGGAACGCGGAGGATCTCGGGCTTATCGAACGGGCCGCCTTCGTCGAACAGGATCTGCTCGAGGTTCTGCGAGCCGGTTCTCCCCGCGTGGATCTCGTCGTTTCGAATCCTCCGTACATCCGTGCGGATGAAAACGACCAGCTCATGCCCGAGGTCCGGGATCATGAACCCGCGGCCGCCCTCTTCGATCCGGAAGGAGACGGGCTCTCGTTCCACCGAGCGATTCTCACGGCCTTTCGGCGGCTGGATCCCATGCCTCCGGTGCTCCTGGAGCTTCCGGGCTGGGGCGGAGACGTCCTGCAGGCATGGTGGAAGGGGAAGGGGTTTGGGCCGCTGAAGGTGATCGCGGACTTGGGAGGTCGGGAACGGGTGCTCGTCGCGGCCGACGAGGAAACTCTGCGTCACCTCGAGCGAAGGGAGACGTCCTGATGGAGTCCGAAGGTGCGGGAGTCCTCGGGGCGAGGAGTCATCAGGCGTCCAGGTCGATGGAGGTCGCTATGAAACGCTCCAGTTCTTCCCGTGTCTGCGGTGGAAGGTCCGCGAAGTAGAGTCCCAGCTCGTACCCGCCCTCCGGGGCTTCCTCGCAACGAACGACCACCGCTTGGCACTCGACGGCCAACGGTTCGCGATCCGGGATGTCGAGTTCGATGCGGATCGCCATCAGGGTCATTTCATCGACGGCGTCCGGCACCCAAGCGGCGGCCCCGATGGGAGAGATGTCCTTGATACGGCAGGCTTTGCGATCGTGGACTGGACCGGAGTCCAGGGGGCGGTCCAGCTTCATCCGCGGATGCCGACGGCGTTCTCGTACGGGTGAAATGGCCATGAAAGGGCCTCCATTTGTCCCCGGAATCGGTTAGTCTCCCGGCCGATCACCTATCCAGTGTCGGCTTTCGTCGAGCACCCAGCCCGCGGGCAGCGGGAGAGGTGCCGCTCTTCATCTCTTCATCGACCGCGAAGAGAGGGCTCTTGAGTCCCCGAGGAATCAAAACCCGGCCCCCTCGAGCAGAAAGGACTGTCTCATGGCGAATTTCAACAAGGTTCTTCTGATGGGCAACCTCACCCGCGACCCGGAAACGCGCTTTTTGCCGAGCGGGCAACCGGTTTGTCAATTGGGCCTCGCGGTCAATCGGGTCTGGACCGACCAGAAAACCGGGGAAAAGCGGGAACAGACCTGCTTTGTGGACTGCGTTTCCTTCGGCCGCCAGGCGGAAACCCTCGGCAAGTACATGAAGAAAGGACGTCCCATTTTCATCGAGGGACGTCTCAACTACCGGAGCTGGGAGAACCAGGAGGGGCAGAAGCGAAGCAAACTGGAAGTGGTCGTGGAGAATTTCCAGTTCCTGGGCACGGGAAGCGGCGGCCGCGACGCGGAGCGGACCATGGGGGCGGCCGCCGGAGGCGATCCGGGCTGGGGAGGAGCCCCCGCGCCGTCGTCCGGCGGCGGGAGCGTGCCCCTGGACGACGATGACGTGCCATTTTGATCGCGTGAGATATAATTCATCTTATGCGATTTTGTTTTGTCCCCCGGGCCGGAGGAGGCGAGATTTCTTCTAAGTTCTTGGGAAAGGGTCTCTTGGGGCGATTGGGGTCATGACGGGGGCAACTGGGATACTTTGACACCTCGTCACTTTTGTCCATGGACGCCCCTGCCGCCAGACGTTAATATGACCATCACCTCGGGAGGGGCCCAGGGGGCACTACCCAGGGAGTGTTCTCTTCCGTTGGACCGTCGAGTCGGCCGATGAAGAGAGCAGCTTTCGCTCGCACGACTCCGCAACGCAGACTTGACTTGATCGGGGGTGACCCCCCGAAGAGAGTGGAATGGCCATGCGCCGTATGTCGCTCACAAGTCGATGGCCGCTTTGGTTGCCGGGAATCCTCCTTGCAGTTGGGGTTGGGGTCTGGTTGCATCGCTGGTTGCAGGAAGAGCCCGTCGAACGCTCACCTACGTTTTCCAACATGGTCTCGGCGGAGGCCATCTCCGCCGATGGGGCTCCTCGACGAAATGCCCCCGACGCCGTGGAAGCACCCATTCCTCCAGTGGGAGAAAGCATCCCCGATTTGGCGGCGTCCGAATTGCCGCCCGACGGCTACATGCTCCGCATCCTCGATGACGAGGGACGCCCGGTGCGCCAAGGGCGCATCGTCGTTCGTCGTCGCGTCGGAGCCACGCTGATCAACGCCGCCAACGATCAGGATGCTTTGGTGGCCGGCGGCGCGATCGAACTTCCATTGACGGACGGAGCCTTACAGTTCCGTGCGGACCGCTACAGCACCTACGAAGTCGAGATCGACGTTCCCAGCTACGCGGTACGGCGGTATCGCCTTCGAGATCCGGGACGCCGCGTCATACGGCTCACCCGCCCGGCGGCCATCGTCGGACACGTATTCGGTCCGGATGCGCGGCCCGTGGCCGGGGTGCAGGTGGATCTTTGGCACGGTGGGAGTCTCTCGGAGACGACCGTCACCGACGCCAATGGTTTCTATTCCTTCGAGCGGGTGACCCCGGAGCTGGCAACCGTACGTCTCAGGCCTCGCGGCTTCGCCCGTCCCCGTGTCGAACATGTCCGCGTGGCAGCAGGCACCCGGAGCGTTCGCGATTTCGACCTGCGTGCGGGTGGACGTTTGGACGTGGTCGTCAGGGGACCCGGCGGCAAGGTGCGCCCTCGCGTTGCCGTTGCCGTGGTGGAAGCCCGCTCCGGCGAGGTCGCGGCCTTCGACCTGACGGGGAACGACGGGGCTTGTCGGTTCAGCTGCCTTCGCCCCGGCGTCGAATACATGGTGCGGGCCTCCGACAAGGAGGCCTCCGCCCGGAGTTTTTTCCGCGCGCCGGATCGCATCGATACCGCCCAGGTGCGGACGGAGGTCCTCATGCTGGTCAATACCTGGACCTTGTCGGGGATCGTCGTCACGGAAAGCGGGATCCCCGTCGATGGGGCCCGCATCATGTTCGAGAGTCGTCCCTTGGGGCGCGTGTCGTCGACGGCTCACACGACCGAGGCCGTGACAGGCGCGGATGGCCGTTTCCGCGTTCGGGGACTGATCGCCGATGTCGTCTACTCCGCGATGGTCTTCCACCCTCAGTTCGGCGTCGTGAGCCAAGGAGGCATTGAACAAGGAAGCCCGCCTTTGTCTCTCGTCCTTCCGGAGCCCGGCGTTTTCGAGGGGTTGGCGGTTGCCGAAGACGGAAGCCCCCTTCGCGACGCCATCGTCTGGGTGACCCTGACCGGCGTTCCCTCGGGCACCTTGGGGCGAAACTTCGTCCTACGCTCCGACCAGAGCGGAAACTTCCGGGTGCCGAATCTCCCCATGGGCGCCCCTTTGAGCCTGGAGATCCAGGATCAGCGCGGTATCAGCCGGTTGCGCCGGACCAAGTTGACCGTCAGCGAAGTCAAGCCGCCGTCCTATTTCGCCCTCCCTGAGGGAGAGCCCCCGGCGCCCGGTGCGACAGTGGGAAACCTGTCTCCCATCCGGAAACAGAAGAACTGAGTCGGGGCGCCTTTTCTTGGTGCTCCGCCCCTCAGCTCGTACAATTCACCCTCCTGGAGCGCATCGGATTCGAGCATGACCAAGAAGGCCCGGGAACCCCGAGCCGGTCTCTTCACGAGGATCGTGGCCCGCTATTACCTTCGGAAGCCCGAATTGGACCGCTTCCTGGAGATCAAGTATCCCACATTGGCCTCTCGCTGGCACGCCGCCGGCAATGAGTGGTCCTACCTCCGCAAGAGCCGGCGCTCTCATCGACTGACGGCGGTGAACATCGAACTCACCAACCGCTGCAACTTGGCGTGCGTCATGTGTCCGGTGAATCGGGACATGTCGCGAAAGAAGAGGGATCTCGATTTCGACGCTTTCCGGCGCATCCTGGATGAGAATCCAGCTCTCGAGTTGATCCTCATGTTTCAGTGGGGGGAGTCGTTGCTCGTCCCCGATTTCTTCGACCGCGTCGCCTATGCCGTCGAACGAGGCGTGCGGGTGATGATCACCACCAACGGCACCTTGCTCGACGCGCCGACCTGCCGCCGCATCGTGGCGAGCGGCCTCGAACGCATCACGATCTCGGTGGACGGGGGACCGACGACCCACGAGGCTATTCGAGGGTTCCCCCTCGAGGACTTGCGTCGGAACGTCGAGCGCCTTGTTCGTGTGCGCGATGAGGCGGGCTCCGACCTCGGAATCGATATCAACATGACGCTCTGGGAGGAAAACGAGCAGGAGGCCTCGGACGTCCGCCGCGATTGGGAGGGTGTCGTCGACCGAGTGCAATTCATTCCACGTTTCGTGGACTCGCCCCGCACCAAACCGTGCCGCGAATTGTGGCGAGGAGCCCTCGTGGTTCTGTCGGATGGGCGTGTGGCGCCCTGTTGCCGCGACAGCGAGGGTGAACTGGCCCTAGGACATCTGGAGGACGGCACGCTCGAGGAGATCTGGAACGGCGAGGCCATGGCCCGCCTGAGGGACCGTCATCGACGAGGCGATTTCCCCTCTCTCTGCGCCGGGTGCGGGGAGTACGCGACCGATCAGGTCCACCCGCGATTCTCATGAGGCGTCAGTATCTTTCCCTCGGCATGCGTCAGTTGTTCCGCGGTCGCGCACGATCTCTTTTGCGCGCGGCGTGGCGCACCCGTCGGCTCCGTGGATTGACACGAAGGGGGAGGCCCGCCGGAGGTCCCCTCTTCGCTTCCTTGGTCGTCAACTACACCTGCAACCTCGCGTGTTCTTTTTGCCGTGCCTGGCATTCCGCGGACGGCGTCCGCGCGGGCGAGCCCATCTCGCGGGAGGAACTGGATCTCGCACTGGATGATCTGGCCCGGCTCGGTTGCCTCGGCGTGGGGATCACGGGTGGTGAGCCGCTTCTGCGAAAGGACTTGGGGCGCATCGTGGCGGCGATCCGCGAGCGAGGCATGCTCGTCCACGTCAACACCAACGGAACTCTTCTGGACGAAGCCCGGGCGCGCGAACTCATTGTAGAGGGCGTGGATTCCTTCAACGTGAGCGTGGACTCCGCGGACTCGGATGTTCACGACGCACTCCGCGGGCGGAAAGGCGCCCACGCCGGCGCTCTGCGGGGGATCTCCGCGCTGCTGCGCGCCCGAGGCGGCGGGAGAAGCCCCCGTGTCGTCATCGTCTCCGTCGTGGACGCCGCCACCGATCTCGATGCCCTCATGGCCTGCGCCGCGGACAGTGGTGTCGATGGCATCGGATTCATCCCGCGCCACGCGTTCGGTGAGGAGGCTCACTCTTTGGCGACGCAGGAGGAAGCGCGGACGCTCGTGGGGAACCTCCTGGATTGGCGCGCTCGGAGTTCGCTCATCGACAACAGCGCTGCGTACCTCGGCCTCTTCGATGCCGCCGTGCTGGGGCGTCCCCACGACCTCGTCTGTCACGCCGGCGCGGGGCACGTCGTTTTCGACATGCATGGGGCCGTTTTCCCCTGCATGCCCTTCAACGAGGCGGACCGGCCCTTCGGGAATCTGCACGAGACGCGATTGCGCGACCTTTGGAACTCACCCGAGCACCGGGGTGTCGTGGCGGAGACGTCCCGCTGCCGGGCCTGCTACTGGAACTGCCACACCGAGATGAATCTTCTCGTGGAGGGGCGTTGATGCTGGTCTTGGGCTTCAATTCCACCCATGACTGCGGAGCGGCGCTCATCGACGATGGTCGGATCGTCTTTGCGGTGGAGGAGGAGAGGCTCACCCGCTGCAAGCATCAAGGAGGTTTTCCCGCTCGATCCCTGCAGGCGTGTCTCGATGCCCACGGCGTCGACTGGACGGCCGTCGACGCGGTGGCGCACTATTGGAATCCCCGCTCGGGGCTTTTTCGGTTCGGCTGGCACGTCCTCAAGAATCTCCCGAAGTCACGGACGTTTTTTCGGAGACAACCTGGCATCTGGAGCCACATGAGCGGGCTTCCCCGTCGACTGCGCGAGGAGTTCGGATTCGAAGGCGAGTTCCGTCACGTCGATCACCATCTGGCCCACGCCGCGAGCTGTTTTTTCCCCTCGCCCTTCGAGGAAGCGGCCGTTCTTACGCTGGATGGAACCGGTGAGTGGACCACCACCTTGATGGCCGAGGGGAGGGGCACGAACCTCAGGGTCGTCGGTCGCGCCGGCTATCCGCATTCCGTGGGTAAGGTGTACGAAGCCGTGACCCAGTATCTGGGTTTCCGGCCCATGTCGGGGGAAGGCAAGGTGATGGGCTTGGCTCCCTACGGGGAACCCCGTTTCATCGAGCTATTCCGGCGACTCATGCGTGTCGATCGCCGTGGCCGCCTTCGCGTGGACGGACGATACTTCGAATACCAGTACGGGCGGGGAACGAAGTACGGCCCGCGCCTCGTCGCGGAGCTGGGACCCGCGCGGCGGCCGGAAAGCGAGTTGGAGCCGCGCCACCAGGACATCGCCGCTTCTTTGCAGCTGTGTCTCGAGGAAGTGGCTCTCGAGTTGGCTCGTCGTCTTCGCGTCGACACGGGACAGCGGCGGCTGTGCGTCGCGGGCGGCGTGGCGTTCAACTCCGTGATGAACGGTCGCCTCCTCAGAGAGTCGGGATTCGACGAGATCTTCGTGACCCCGGCGGCCAACGACAGCGGGGCCGGCCTGGGAGCCGCTCTTTGGGTCCACCACGTGCTGAAGGGGGGGCGTGAGCGCGTGCCGTACCCGGCGCCGGGCTTGGGCCCGAACTTCGACGAGGAAGCCTGTGCTCGGGCTCTCGAGACGGCGGGACTGCGGGCGTCTCGCCCGAAGGACTTCGTCGAGGAGACGGCGCGGCGCATCGCGCGGGGCCGCATCGTCGGGTGGTTCGACGGTCGGATGGAGTACGGCCCGAGGGCTCTCGGCCACAGGAGCATCCTCGGCGATCCCCGTCGCGGGGACATGAAGGATCGGCTGAACGCCCGTGTGAAACATAGGGAAGGCTTTCGACCCTTTGCCCCTTCGGTCCTCGAGGAGCGTGCCGCGGAATGGTTCGACGGGGCCCGCCCCTCGCCGCACATGCTCTTCGTGTTCCCGGTGAAGGCGGAGAAGAGGACCGCTGTCCCGGCGATCTGTCACGTCGACGGCTCCGCCCGGGTGCAGACCGTCGCGCGATCCACACAGCCTCGGTACCATGCGCTTCTGAGGGCCTTCGAGGCCGAGACGGGAGTCCCCATACTCGTCAACACGTCCTTCAATGTGCGAGGCCAACCGATCGTGTGTACGCCCGCCGATGCCATCGAGACCTTCCTCGGAACGGATCTCGACGACTTGGCTCTGGGTGGATTTCTCGTTTCGAAGGAAGATCTCCCGGTTGCCGCCGTGTCGCCTCGACGAGCCGTGAAGGAGCCTCTTTCGCGATGAATCTCACCCTTGGAAAATGGCTCGATCGTTTTCTCGGGATTCCGTTGGTCTACGCCGCGCGGATGCTGGAGGTCCTGCGTCCGGGCGGGCGGAAGCGGGTCGAACCCCGCCGCATCCTCATGATCAAGCTGTGGGGCGCCGGGAACGTGGTTCTCATCATCCCCATCATTCGAGCGTTGAAACGTCGTTATCCCGACGCCCAACTGGCGTTCCTCACTCTCGAGTCCAACCGCTCCCTGCTTGCCCCGATGAAGGAGTTGGATGAAGTGGTCATACTCTCCCAGGAGAGCTTGATCCGCTGCGGAGCCAGTGCCGTGGGCGCCGTGCGGGCCCTCCGCCGCTTCGCCCCCGACGTCCTCGTGGACTTCGAGCAGTTCTGTCGCCTGTCGGCCCTGTTGGGTTGGATGAGCGGCGCGCCCCAGCGAATCGGCCTGAAGACGCAGGGCCAGGCCCGAGATGGACTCTACACGGCCAAGGTGCCCTACGACGATCGGCGTCACATGAGTCGAACCTTTCTCGCCGTGGCTCGCGTTCTCGGACTTGCCGACGAGTACGTCTCCGAAGCCCCGCCCCTGTCCGAGGAGGATCACGCCGAGGCCGGGGACCTGGTGAACGCCCTCGATGCTCTTCCGGGTGACGGGCCTCGTCTCGTTTTTCACGTGGGGTCCGGAAAGAACTTCCGCGGCCGCCGTTGGCCGGTGGAGTCCTGGGCCGAATTGGCTCGCCGTCTCATCGACGCCCATGGGGTCCGAATTCTGTTCACCGGGGTCCAAGATGAGAGAGACCTGGTCGACGCATGTCGCTCGGCCGTCGGGCGTCCCACCGCGGACGGAGTGGGGCGCTGCGGACTGACGGGGCTGGCGGCCCTCCTCGGCCGTGTGGACGCTCTCTTCAGTAACGATACGGCGCCCGTCCACCTGGCCGGCTCCGTGGGATGCCCCGTCTTCGGGTTCTATGGCCCCAACACGCCCCGGCTCTACGGTCCCCGGGGGCCCTCCGACATCGTGTTCTACAAGGCCCTGCCGTGTTCGCCATGCCTGACCAACCTGAACGCGAAGGAGTCGTCGTGCCGCCTACCCACGTGCATTGAGAGCATCACGGTGGATGAAGTCGTCGAGGCGTATCGGACGTGGGCGTCCCGAAACCTCTCGGCCGAGTTCGCGGATCGCGAGGAGGGGGCCTCATGAAATGGCGTCCCTTGCTGTTGCCGGTTCTGGCCGTTCTCCTCGTCCATGGAGCCTCCTTGAAGAACGGCTTCGTCTACGACGACGCCCGTTTCATCACGGGCAACCCGGCGGTTGGGCAGGGGGTCCCCTTGTCGCACTACTTCACGGACCCGTCGACGTTTTCGGCCGACGAGGTGACGACGGGGGCGTGGCGCCCTCTGCGCACGATCCTGTGGCGCGTCGTCGTCAAGCTCGCCCACGAGATGCCGGAGCCCTGGGTGTTCCGCCTCTTGAACATCCTGCTGCACGGATTGGCCGCGGCGCTCCTCGTGACGTTGCTCCAGGGCGTCGGCATGGCGCCTTGGCCGTCCTCCTTGGCAGCCACGCTGTTCGCGGTTCATCCCATGACCGTGGAGGCCGTGGACTGGATCTCCAGTCTCGCCGAGCCGTTGACGGCGGTTCTGTTGCTGACGTTTCTCCTCACGCGGCCGAGGATCGGCGGAGGTTGGCTGCGCCCATTTTTTCTCGTGGTCGGCGCGTTCGTCGTGCTCCTGGGCAAGGAGTCCGCGGCCGGCTTGCCGGTGCTGGCCGGGCGCTG
>CAZLGG010000130.1:0-10529 GCA_964559135.1 uncultured Planctomycetia bacterium | reverse complement strand
TTTTGGTCTGTGCTGCGATCCCTCGATCAGCACGTCATCGAAGGTCGGTTCGTCTCGCCCCCCGTCCAATTGGCCGCCTTGTTTTTTCCTCTCTTCGGGGGCGCCCTCGATTTCGATGGCAAGGAGCGCTCCGGCGACCGGGCCGTGCCCATGGACATCGGGATCGTGGCGGACCGTGTGATGGACCCCCTCGCCGCCCGCCTCCAGATGCCCCGGCGGGACCTGTGGGCCATCAAGCAGGCCTTGGTCGGCCTGCGTCGCCTCCTCGGGGCGAAGCGAGGTCGCCGTCGGCCCACTCCCAACCAGATCGTGCGCAAGGATTACTTCCCCAACGCGCTCCGGCTGTTCGCCCTCTACGCCCGCGCTGTGGGCCGCCACCAGGGTGAGGTCCTCTCGTGGGTGGAACGCTACGAGAGCGTCACCGGCTTCGATTTCGACTGAATTCTCATGCAGTTCCCGGTCGATCCTTGAAGAGGAGACCCGTCTCCCGGGAGAGGACGCATGAGAACAAGCCGGGTATCGCTCTGCATGATCGTCAAGGACGAAGCGGAGAACCTTCCCAGATGTCTCGAGGCCGCTCGCCCCTACGCGGACGAGATCTGTATCGTGGATACGGGGTCGGCGGATCGCACGGTAGAGATCGCCGAGGAATACGGGGCCGAGATCCGCCAAATCCCATGGCCCAACTCCTTCGCGAAGGCACGGAACGTCTCGCTGGAGATGGCCACGGGGGATTGGATTCTCGTCCTGGACGCGGACGAGGTCATGCGCCCCGGTCAGGAGGAGTTCTTCGCCTCCATCGTCGATGATCCCCGCAACGTCGGTTGCTTTCTCGAGATCGTGAATCACGACGAGAAGGGTCGAGAGTTGGCGGTCCTCGTCATGCGTCTGTTCCGAAACGATCCCCGGTTCCGATTCCGTCTGGCCATTCACGAGCAGGTCGTCGAGTCGGTCGTCGAGGAGGCGGACCGCTCGGGGCGTCGTGTCCTGAATGGCGGACCCGTGCTCGATCACTACGGCTACATGGCCGACGCCATGGAGGCGAAGAACAAAGACGAGCGCAATCGCCGGCACTTCGAACAAGCGCTGGAAGAGGACCCCGATTGCGCTTATCTCTGGTTCAAGTACGGAGACTTCCTTCGACGATTCGACGAACCCCTCCCCGTCATCCGCGCGCTCGGTCGAGCCACGGAGCTCGTGAACGCCATGTCGGACGCCGAGGTGGAGACCCAGCCCTACGCCGCCGAAGCCTTCGCATTGTTGGCCCTCGAGCACATCCGCGAGGAAGACCTCGAGGAGGCCCACCGGCTGCTCACCTGCGCACGCGCACGACTTCGCCCCACGCCCATGCTCTTTTGGGTGAGCGGCCACCTTGCCCTCCGCCAAGGTGCGTGGGACGAGGCCATCGAGCACTTCGAGGCGTGCCGCGCCTATGACGGCAAGACCGTTCACATTCCGCCGCAACCCGGCATCACCAACTCCCGTTGCCACTTCGGCGTAGCGCGCGCCTTGCTCGGTCAAGGCAAGGGGACCGAAGGCGTGGCGATGATCATGGAGGGGGCCGAACGGTGGCCCGACTGCGAGGACCTGGTTCTCGCCGCCACCCGCATCGACATCCTGCAGGGGCGTCACTCGGAGGCGATTCGCCGGATCACGCGGGCTCTCGAGCGCGAGCCCGAGTGCGCCAATTTCTGGCAGGTGGGCGCCGAACTCTTGCTCGCCGTGGGCAAGCGGGAGGATGCAAAGAAGTGGATCGCCACGGCACGCAGCCACGCGAACCGTCTCTGCTCGGCGGCGGTGACGGCGACCGAGGGCGAATGTCATCTGGCCTTCGGCCGGCCCGAGGAAGCTCTCGACTGCTGGAGGACCGATCTTCGCCATCCCCTGTCCCGTGGGGGCCTCCGCATGCTCTTCCGCTTGGGCGGCGAGCCGCTGCCGGCCGAACTGGCAGCCGCGGATCCAGAGGTCGACGCCGCGGAGGAAGCCCTGAGAGCCCGCCTGAGAATGCACCCTCCCGCGGCCCCTCTTCTGGAGGCCTTGGAGCCTCTGCAATCCGTGTGAGAGCCTTGGGGCCCACCATCCTTTTCGCGTATACGGGGCCATGATCGACATCGGAGCCAACCTCACGGACCGGTCCTTCGACGCGGATCGGGATCGGGTGATCACATCCGCCTTCCATGCCGGCGTCGACGCGCTCGTCGTGACGGGCTCGACCGTCGAAAACAGCGAGGCTGGTCTCCAGTTGGCGCGACTGTATCCGGGGCGGCTTTTCTCGACGGCCGGACTTCATCCCCACCATGGCAAGGACTGGAACGACGAGGCGGAAGGTGCCTTGCGAACCCTGGCCGCGGCGCCGCAGGTCGTGGCTCTCGGCGAGTGCGGCCTGGACTTCAATCGCAATTTTTCCCCCCATGGGGATCAGGAGCGCTGCTTCGAGGCCCAGCTCGCCCTGGCCGCCGAATTGCAACTCCCCGTCTTTCTGCATGAGCGCGACGCTCACGAGACCTTCCTCGCTATCCTCGTGCGATGGCGCGATCGCATTCCCCGCGCGGTGGTGCACTGCTTCACGGGAGAGGAGGACGAGCTGACGGCTTACCTCGACCTGGATCTGTACATCGGCATCACGGGTTGGATCTGCGACGAACGCCGGGGCGGACATCTCCGCGATTTGGTCGGCCGCATTCCCCGCGGCCGCATCATGATCGAGACCGACGCGCCGTATCTCATTCCACGAGACATGCGCCCCAAACCCAAGACCCGTCGCAACGAACCCCGGTGGCTCCCCTGGGTCGCCCGCCGCGTCGCCGCGAGTCGGGGCGAGTCCCTCGAAGATTTCGTCGCCCACGCCGACGCCGCCACCCGCGCCTTCTTCGCTCTGTGAGCCGTCTCGGGGCCGGTTCAGAGATCGCGCCAGTAGGATGTCTTCTTGATGTTCGAGAAGGGGAGGCCGTCGACTTCGGCGTAGGGGGAGACGAAGAAGTTGATGGGTGGGCCGACCTGCCGCGGTGCGAGGACGATGTCTCGCCCCGTGCTCAAGGTCACCCGGTTGTCCGTGTGGACGCCGAAGAACTCGGCGGCGCGGTCGGGGTGCTTGTCTGCTTCGGAGATGTCCACGGGCACCCAGCCGGTTCGCGGGGTGTAGAACTCGGCCCAGCAGTGGTACCCCCCGGTGGCGTACTCCTCGCCCCGTTTCGTCTCGTAACGACCGAAAAGGCCGATCTGGAAGCGAGCGGGGATCTTGGCCGCGCGACACAGGGAGAGGAACCAGGAATGAAAGTCCGTGCAGTTGCCCACGCGCGCATCGCAGGCGAATCGAGTGTCGCCGCGACCCCACGCCAGATTCTTCGGCTTGCCGTAGGTCATCTCCGCGAGGACGTAGTTGTAGAATGCTCGCGCTTTCTCGACGGGATCGTTCTTGCCCGCGGCGATCTTGCGGCTTTGTTCCAGAATCCTCGCGTCAACGACGACGAGACGGGAGGGTGAGAGGTACCGTTTCAGCTCGTTTTTGGTGAGCGGACAGGCCCCACCCTCGCCCGAGAAGTCCGTCTTGCGAAACCGGCGATCCACGTCGTACTCCACCCTTATCTTTGCGGAGGGTGCGCCGATGCGGGTGTCGATGTAGATCATCCGATTGCCGTAGACCTCTTCGGTTTGGATCTCCCAGGGTAGGTGGGTCACGACCTCGAGGTTGCGAATGTGTTGCCAAGGATCATCCGAAGGGATGGGAATCCAGGCCCGGAGGTCTCGACCGCGAGGAAGGCGGTCGGCTTCGACCTCATAGCGGATGTGGAATCGTCGTGTCGCTCGGAACGGGGCCGCCCGGCCCACCGGATTTCGTGTCGTATGCTGGGCAATGAGGCCGTCCACCAGGAAGGAAAGGCAGGCGGTGAGAAGGAATAGGGCAGTTCGGTGACGCATCGTTCGTGACTCGTTCTCGGGACGGATGGGTTTCGAAGGGGGGCATTCCGGCGCCGCCGGAGGGATCACACGCCTCAGCCGTATTCCCGATGCCGGGTCGATCGGCAGGACCCCGCTTCGTCCGATGAAACGAAAGGGCTGCAGAGCGGGGCGTGAATGATTTCCTTGGCGGAATCCATGAGGATGCCATGGAAACAATTCCTTCTCGTCCGATCAAGGTGGCGTCGTCGGGTCACCGGTGTGAAAAAGAAACCGCCACGACTCGCAAGAGTCGTGACGGGTTTCGTGTGCGCGGTCAGTATCAAGGACGCGACACGCTTCAGGACTTCTTGAAGGCCTTCAACTTGTAGTCGCTGCCCTTGAGAAGCTCTGTGGCCTTCTCCTTGGTCAAGGCGCCCGACTTCTTCGCGAAGATGAGGACCTGCCCCGAGGGCAAGGGATGAACGGAAAGGATGCCGTCTTGTTTTTGGAAGATCCCACGGACCTCCGCCGACGTGTCCGCTCATGAGTAACCCGCAACCTTGGCGAGATACTTCTCGGCGGGTTTCACCCAATCCTTCTTCTTCAGGGTCTTGACCTTCACGTAGCGTCCGACGTTTTTCCGGAGAGCCGCGTTGAGATCCTTCTCCGAGGGGGTCTGGCCCTTCTTCATCCAAAGGAGGGCGACCGACGTGTTGTCCACCAGCACGTGGTCGAAGCCATTCATTTTTTTCAAGGTCGCACGGACCTTCTTGGCCACCGTTGGGGCCGCTCACGAACCGCCTCCCGAATAGGTCATCACCCAAACCGCCGTCTTCTGGCCGTCCTGAGCGATCACCTGGGAGCCGGTCAGAAGGAACGCCAAGCTGATGCAGCCGGCGAGGATTCCTGACAGACGAGTCATGTGATTCTCTCCACAAGGTTTTCCGACGCCCCGTCACGCGAGGGGGCCCCATCCGTATCAACACCAACGATACGGCATCCCATTCGCAAGAATCCACGAAACTTGGAATTCTTTCGAGGGATTCGAGGAGAAGATCGGCCTGGATGCGCTTTACCGGCCCTCGCCGCGGCGTTAGGGTGGATTTCCCGACTGACTCCTTCACAACGGAAACTCATGGAGACAAAGGACATGCGATTGCAGGCCCTTCTGGTTCTCGCGCTCGGTATGGCTTTTCCGGCTCTCACCGGGGCGCAGCAAGACTCGACCCGGACGGACGAGGCCCCCTGGCTGAAAAACCTCCGCCAACTCACTTTCGAAGGCAAGCGGTCGGGTGAGGGGTATTTTTCCCCGGACGGCCGTGAAATCGTCTATCAGGCGGTTCGCGACGATTGCCCGCACTACCAGATCTACATTCAGTCCCTCGAAACAGGGAAAGCGCGCCGGATTTCCACGGGGAAGGGCATGACGACCTGCTCTTTCTTCCATCCCACCAACGGGACCGTGCTTTTCGCCTCGACCCACCTCGACCCCACGACGTGGCCCCCGCCCCCGGCGAATGCGGGAAAGTACGCATGGGACCGCCACGCCTCCTTCGACCTTTTCACGGTGAAGCGAGACGGGACCGGATTGATGCGTCTGACCGACGCCCCGGGCTACGATGCCGAGGGCAATTTCAGCCGAGACGGGCAGTGGATCGTCTTCACCAGTCAACGCACCGGCGACGCCGAGATCTACACCATGAAGTCCGATGGCACGCAGGTGCGTCGTCTGACGAATGTGAAAGGCTATGACGGCGGCCCGTTCTTCTCGCCGGACGGCCGTCAGGTCTGCTTCCGAGGGTTCCGGGATCTCCGCCCCGGCATGGAGCGTTTCTCCCAGGTCTACGTCATCGACCGGGACGGTCGGAACGAGCGGCAGATGACCTTCAACACGGCGGTGAATTGGGCCCCGTACTATCACCCGAACGGCAAGTACCTGGTCTACTGCACCAACATCGGAGGGTTTCGTAACTTCGAGATCGTCCTGATGCGTCTCGCGGATGCGAAGGTCGTGCGACTGACCCAAGATCCCTCGGTGGACATCATGCCGGTCTTCTCCCCGGACGGGAAGAAGCTCATGTGGACCACGACCCGCTATGGGAACACCTCCCAGTTGGTGATCGCCGACTTCATCATGCCGCCCGCGGACGCCTTCGAAGACCCCTATCGGGATCCCCCCGGCGGCGTGAAGAGGCCTTCCCATGAAGGCCGGCGCCCGGAGAAAAAGAAGGTGGACACGGAGGACACGGTCCGGTCTCCGGGCGTTCTCGACGTGATCGACACGAAGGATGCGCTCCAGACCGTGAGCCGCCTGGCCTCGGATGATCTCGAGGGTCGGCGGTCCGGCACGAAGGGCTGCGCTCGGGCGGCCCAATGGCTCGTGGAGCGCTTCCGTACCTTGGGACTCGAGCCCGCCGGGTCGGAGGGTTTCCTGCAGAGCTTCGAGGTGACGGCCGGCTTTCGGCCTCGCGGCCGCAACCACCTGAGTCTCCAAGTCCTCGGCGAGGCGTCCGAGGGCGCCGTCCTCCAGCTGGATGCGGACTGGCGTCCCTTGTCTTTCACCGCCGACGGTGAGGCGGCCGCGTCTTCGGTGTTCGTCGGATACGGAATCACGAGTGCGGATGGCTCTTGGGACGACTACAAGGACGTGGACGCCAAGGGAAAGATCGTGATCTGTTTTCTCCGTGGCGAACCCGGTATCGAGACCAAGGACCGGGTCGGCCTCGGTCGGTATGCGGGAGCCCGTTACAAGGCCTTCAACGCGTCCCGCCACGGTGCGGCAGGGATCGTCTTCGTCGGCGATAGCCGGCAGCGGGCGGGGCTCGAGCCTCTGGGCGCCGGGGGCGGCGAAGGCCGGGAGAAGCTCCCCGTCGTGCAGGTGACGCGGAAGTCCGCGCTCCCCTGGCTCCGGAGGTCCGGCCTCGACGTGGACGTCGCCGAACGTCGTATGTCCGCGGAAGGGCATCCCCTCTCGAAGGAACTTCCGAACGTCGTCTTCTCTTTGACCACCGGTGTCGAGAAGATCCGCGCCGCCACGGCGAACGTCGTCGCTCGCGTGCCGGGGACCGATCCCAAGCTCCGCGACAAGTACCTCGTCGTCGGTGCGCACTACGATCATCTGGGCATGGGTGGCGAGGGCTCGCTCGCACCCGGCGGCGGCGTGGGGGAAGTCCACAACGGCGCCGACGACAACGCCTCGGGCGTCGCGGGTCTCGTGGAGCTGGCCGAGTCGTTCGTCAAGAAGCCGGCTCGCCATACGGTGGTTTTCATGGCGTTCTCCGGTGAGGAGGAGGGCCTGCTCGGTTCGCAGGCGTGGCTGGAATCGCCGACGCTTCCCCTCGACAAGTGCCTGGCCATGGTGAACCTGGACATGATCGGTCGTTTGGGCGACGCGGGCGTGGCCGTGGACGGAGTCTCGACGTGGAAGGGTTTCCGCGAACTCGTCGAGCGGGCCAACACCACGGGGATCGAGGTCGGCATGACCGCCGGTTCGATGAGCGGTCGCAGCGACCACGCCAGTTTCATCTCCAAGGGAATCCCCGCCATCCACCTTTTCACCGGGGCGCACGTGGACTACCACCGCCCGAGCGACGACGTGGACAAGTTGAATATGGCGGGCCTCGTCGACGTGACCCGCTTGGTGCGTCGCATCCTCGACGGTCTCGACGCCGCGGCCGAGAAGATCGTCTATCAGAAGCCTCCCGTCGCGAAGCGGAAGGTGAAGCGTCGCGGTTCCGGCGTGTGGTTGGGGACGATCCCCGCCTACACCCAAGAGGAGGGGGGCGTTCTTCTTCAGGGGGCCAGTCCCGGAAGTCCGGCGGAGGCGGCCGGCATCCAGAAGGACGACATTCTCGTGGGGTTCGACGACGTCGAGGTGGAAAACATCTATGACTTCGTGAATGCCCTCCGCAGTCGCAAACCAGGTGATAAGGTCAAACTCGTCGTGAAGCGCAACGGCAAGCGCGTGAAGCTCGAGGCCACGTTGGGCCGGCGTTGATCGACCCGTGCCTCGAGGGGAGAGGAATGCCTCGGAGATGACACCCGCGACACCGACGAAAGATCGTCCTTGGGCGTTGATCTCGGATCTCCACTCCAACCTGGAGGCCCTGGAGGCGGTCTTTGGCGATATCGCGGAACAGGGAGCCGGCGACGTTCTCTGCCTCGGTGATGTCGTGGGCTACGGTCCCGACCCGGAGGCCTGCGTCGATCTCGTCATGGAGAAGTGTCGCCTCACCCTGAAAGGCAACCACGACGCCGCGCTCATCGAGGGTGAGGAGCGTTTCAATCCCTACGCCAGGGACGCCATTCGCTGGACTCGTCGGCGTCTGAAGCCGGGATGGTTCAAGTCTTCGAGGAACCGGGTGCGGTGGGACTGGCTGCGCAACCTTCCTCTCCAGCACAAGGAGGGGGAGCTCCTCTTCGTGCACGGTTCCCCCCGCGATCCCCTCAACGAGTACATCTACCCCGGTGACATTCTCTTCAACGCGGAGGGAAAGCTCGCGGAGATCTTCAGGGTCGTGCCCCACGCGCTCTTCGTCGGCCATACCCACCATCCGATGGTGCTCAGCAGTCGATTGGGCAGTTTCACCCCCGCCGAGGGCAGGGATCGGATCGCTTTGGGATCGGACCGCTACATCGTCAATGTCGGGAGCGTGGGGCAACCCCGCGATGGGGATCCTCGCGCCTGTTACGTTCTGTTCGACGGTGAGGAAGTGAGATACAGGCGAATACCTTATGACATCGATGCTGTCGCTCGGAAGATCGATCGTATTCCCGAACTGGATACCGTTCTCGGGCAACGGCTTCACGAAGGGCTATAATGTCCGGCTGGGCGCCCCATGAAGTTCCAAGGTCGGGAATGCCGAGAAGGGATTGGAGGGCGGTGCAATCCCAGCGCCTTGACAGGGAAGCATCCGGGAGGCACCCTCCAACCATGACTGGCGCGTCAAGAAACGGACAGCGGAGAGGCTGATGACGGACCCGTTGGAGATTGGGGTGGCCACCGACGTCGGCCAGGTCCGCACCGAGAATCAGGATCACTATTGCGTTCTCGCGACCGATCCGGCCACGGAGGCGGGGCGCAAGGGCACGATGGTGGTCGTGGCCGACGGCATGGGGGGGCACAGTGGCGGCCAGGTGGCCAGTCACACCGCCATCGATGCCATCACCGAAACCTTCCTGAAAACGGAGAAATCCTCTCTTCGTGACATTCTGGAAGAAGCGATCTTCGCCGGGAATCGAGCCGTTCGGGAAAAGGCGCAAGACGACGCCAAGATCCGGGACATGGGTACCACCTGTGTGGCGTTGCTGGTGCGGGGTGAGCACGTGGTCACGGCCCATCTCGGCGACTCCCGTTGTTACATGTTCCGAGGCGGCGACGCCGAGGTCGTGACCCGCGACCACACCTACCTGAATCAACTGATCGACATCGGTCTGCTCACTCCCGAGGACGCGGAGGGACACCCGGACAAGAACATCATCACCCGTTGCGTGGGCATGTCGGACGATCTCGAAATCGAATTCAACCACAGACAGCTTCTCGAGGGCGACGTCTTTTTGATGTGCAGCGACGGGTTGTCGAATCTGGTCCGCATGGACGAGATGCACCAACTCATCGGTGAAATGGCGCCGCAAGAAGCCTGTGACCGTCTCGTCGCCATGGCCAACGATCGTGGCGGCGACGACAACATCACGGTCGCCATCGTCCGAGTGAATACGATCCCGGCGGTTGCCGAGGACCTCGCCGCCTTGGATCGCGAGTTGGAGTACAGCGCCGAGAGCACGCCTGTGATCACGAATTCAGACGTGGACCGGACGGTGACCGACGACGCACTTCGGCCTTCGGACGTTGCTCCCGACGCCGACACGGAGGAGATTCCCAGTCAGAGTTCGGGGGAGTCCCCCGATCTGGAAGACACGCGGCCGATCACCCGACCGGACTCCGAACGGCGACCCGGACGGGCCGTCTCACCCTGGTATTGGTTGATCGGAGTGGAAATCGTGCTTCTCATCGTTCTTCAGTTCTGGATCGACCGTTACTGACCCATGATTGGCTCCCAGGTAGGCAAATACCGGATCACCCAGGAGATCGGCGACGGAGGTCACGCCTTCGTCTTCAAGGGAGAAGGTCCGAACGGTGAGCAGGTGGCCATCAAGATGCTCAAGCCGAGCATCGCCGATGAGGACAACCTGGAGAAACGATTCCTCCTCGAAGCCGACGCGCTGAAGAAGCTCAGCCATCCGCAAATCGTTCGCTTTGAAGACTACATCTATCAGAACGGCTACCACTACCTCGTCCTCGAGTACATGGACCAGGGCTCCGTCGAGGATCTCATCAAGACGATGGGGCCCGTCGCCCATCGATACGCGATTCCGATCTTCTACAAGGTCCTGGATGCGATCGAGTACAGCCATCAGCACGGCTATATCCACCGGGACATGAAGCCGAACAACATCCTCATCAACTCGGAGGGTGAGGCGAAGTTGACCGATTTCGGCATCACGAAGGTCGTGGGCGGACAGAACCTGACGAAGAAGGGCTACGTCCTCGGCACCACGCTGTACATGGCGCCCGAGTTCATCTCTCAAGGTGTCGTCTCCGTCAAGACCGACATCTACGCTTTGGGCGTGACGTTCTACGAGATGCTCAC
>CAZLGG010000129.1:0-10578 GCA_964559135.1 uncultured Planctomycetia bacterium | reverse complement strand
GCGAGGAGGCGGACGATCGGCATCGCCTTACTCCTGGCGATGGCCCTTTCCGCATGGATGCTCCCACGTCTTCGCGTCGACTTCTCCATCTCGCCTCTCCTCGAGGGCGATCGAGAGGGGCTGCGCCGCGTCCAGGCGGACGCCGCCGTCTTTCCCCCCAAGCGCTACGACTACATCGCGATGCTGGAGTGGCCCCGCCCTCTGGCACCGGCGGATCTCGACGTCCTCGATGAGATCGCGCGCGAGTTGGAGGAGCGCTTTCCCCTTCGTGTCTTCTGTCTGCCACGTGCGCCGGTCGTCAGATGGCAAGGAGGTCTTCCAGTTCCTCGTCGATTCAAGGACTTGCGCATCGAGAACGGATTGCGGGGCGAGTTGGCGCGACATCCCCTTCTTCGGAACAAACTCCTCTCGAAGGACGGGCGCACGGCGGCCGTGTACTTGGGAGGCGGCCCCCGGGACGAGGATGACATCTACGGTCTCTTCGAGGACCTGAGGACGACTCTGCCCCGTCTCGTGCCCGAGGGAGTGACCGTTCGGTTCACTGGCGGCGCGAGTATCCAAGCCAGCATCCGCCGGTTGATGAAACGAGGCATGGGAGAAAGCGTTCTCATCGAGGCCGTCGTCTTTGCTGTGCTTCTTCCATGGGTGTTTCGCAGCCTCGTAGGGGCTTTTCTGCCGCTCGTCGCGGTTCTGGTGGCGGCGCTTCTCGACGCGGGATTGATGGCCGCCATGGGGCTTGAAGTCTCCATCCTGGACGCGGCGGTCCCGGCTCTCATCGTGATCATCGGCCTCTCGGATGCGGTTCACCTGGTCCATGCCTTCAAGGCGGCAAGACTCGGCGGACTCGACGAGCGAGGGGCGCTGGCGGAAACGCTCCACAAGGTGGGGCCCGCCTGCTTCCACACGTCCCTCACGACGGGCATCGGATTCCTCTCCCTGCTCATCGCCGATCACGTCGCGGTGCGCGCCTTCGGTGTCAAGGCGGCGCTCGCCGTCTTCGTCACCTATCTGTCCGTCATGGTCATCGTTCCCATGGGACTCACGTTCTGGAGGGGAGCGCTTGGCCCGCCGGACCGTCTGACAGCGGTCATGGCGAACGGGTCTTGGAGATGGGGGCGGCCGGCCTACGCCGCGGTCGCTCTTCTGCTTGTGCTCGGCATGAGCGGATTGCCCCGATTGAGAGTGGACTCCCACGTTCTCGAAGAGATCCCCGACGACGATCCCGCGGCTGTCAACATGGCCCTTTATCAGTCCAACTTCGGAGGTCTTTTCCGATTCGTCGTCGACGTGAACGGAGCCCTCGACGACCCCAAGATCTTCCGCGCGATCGAGGACCTGCAGAAGCGTTTCGTCCGAAACGAAGAGGTGACGGGCATCGAGTCGTACACCTCGTGGGTTCGGGCCGCCCTCGGAGACCCGGAAGGCGCGTTGAGCGATGAACGGATTCGACTCGGCCTTTCCATCCTGAAGCGAGCCCCGGAGTTCCCCTCCCATGTCGTCGAGCCCTCTTTTCGCAAAGGGCGTCTCGTGTTCGATACGATGGATCTGACGACGACTCAGTATCTGGCCCTCGTCGATGACTTCAACGGGTCGGCGAAGGCCTTACCTGGGGATGTCCACACGACGCCCGGCGGCTACGCCCTTCTTGCACATCGGAGCGCGCGGCTCGTCGTCACCACGATGCTTTGGAGCCTCCTGCTCTCATTTGTCGCGATCGCGGCTTTCCTCGCCATCATCTTTCGCTCGATGCGATTGGGTTTGATCGCGATGCTTCCCAACATCATCCCCATCCTCTTCGTTCTGGGTGTGGGGGCATGGCTGAGGATTCCTCTACGCATCGGCATCGTCATGATCTACGCGCTCGGTCTTGGACTCGCGGTGGATGACACGATTCACTTGGCGGGTGCCTTTTTGCACGAGCGTCGACGTCATCCGGAAAGGAGCCCCCGAGAGTCCATCGATGCCGCGTTGGCCTCCACGGGCCGCGCCATCGTCCTGACGTCCTTGATCCTGGTGGTGGGTGGCCTCTGCTACCTCCCCTGCGGAATGAAATCTCTGGCGGACTTCGGGCTTCTCCTGACGGTCGTGGCCGTCAGCGCTCTCGCCGGCGATCTCGCCCTCTTCCCCTTCTTGCTCGAATGGGACGCGCGAAAATCAGCCGCGCCCCCCTCGAGATCGGCCGCCGAGGAAAACTGAAAGTCTTTGAATCAGGGGAGTGATTTCCTATGGTGTGAAAGCCCAGTCCTACTTGCACTTTCCCACTGCAAACAATTCGACTCGAGGATAACACCATGCTGCAATGTCCTGTTTGTGAGCTGGGCTACGATTTGTCCGAGGATGCCCTCGGCGACAAGGTCGTGTGTCACCGTTGCGCTTCCGAGCTTCGCGTCAGGAAGAACGACGGTGGCGAGCTCTATCTCCACGTTCTGATCGAATCCTTGGACTGGCAGCCTACCGCCGCCGAAGCGGAAAACGCCACTCCCCAGGCCGGTGCCGAGCCCGCCAATCATCCCAACAGACCCCGTCTCGTCACTCGCCGTCAAAAGATGCGCGCCATGGCTGATGAGGTTCCCGTGGAACGCACGGCCCGCGTGCGTCGCACTCGAGGCCGCCGCCGCGTCTGACTCCGTCGCGGGTCACCGCGTCGAAGCTCTCCCCCCAGCGGACCAAAAGATTCTGCAGCGATCGCACCGCAAGGCGCGACGCTGCATGTCGCGCTCCATGATCCCGCCGCAGTCGGGACAGGGGAGATTGCGTACCGTGCGAAAAGTGAACACGACTCCGAAGAGGACGCTGACGCCGATGATGCCCCACCCTGCGAAATTCCACTCGGGCTTCATCACGAGGATCAAAGTCCCCGCGACCAAACCAAGACTCTCGGCAAGGGCGACGGGAATGGCGCGGCGCGCCAGAATACTCCTGAAATCGACGGGCTTCGTCACATAGTCACTCGAACGATCGTCATCGGACACTGTGGGTTCCTCCATGGCGTGCCGGGATGTCGCATCCCGGGTCATTCTTGACGCTCGTCCTACACCGGGGCAGTGTATCCCATCATGCCGACCCATCGCACCGACCGGTTCTTCGCGCTTTTTTTTCTCCTCGGGGTAGCTGCGGCGACCCTTCTGATCTTCGAGCTGAAGCCTGCTCGGGATTCGTCGCGCGAGGGTGCCGTTTCGACGTCCTACCCGCCTCCGGAAATCGCCCCTCGATCCCCCGAGGCGGAGGCCGCGACCCGAGGCCTCGTTCTGAAACCCGGGTTTGAGGCCACGCTATTCGCAGCCGAACCCGACATCGCAAATCCGGTCGCGTTCGCTTTCGCGCCCGGAGGAGGCGTCTACGTCTGCGAGACGTTTCGCCAGGAGGAGAAAGGAGTCCCCGACAATCGCGATCACGAGGAGTGGCTCCTCGACGACCTGGCGGCCCGGTCCACCTCGGATCGTCGCCGTTTCTATCTTCGCCACCATCCGGAGATGGCTCACACCTACACCCAGTATGAGGATCGCATCCGGTTTCTGGAGGACAGAAACGGGGACGGACGCGCCGACTTCCAGTCCGTGTTCGCAGGAGGGTTTCGCGATCTTCTGGACGGAACGGGGGCCGGTGTTCTCTCTTGGCGGGGCCGGGTCTACTACACTTGCATCCCCAAGCTGTGGTCGCTGCGTGACGTCGACGGGGATCACGTGGCCGATGAGCGAGAGGTGCTCTTCGACGGTTTCGGCATTCACGTTGCGCTTCGCGGTCACGACCTCCATGGTCTGACGTTGGGGCCGGACGGACGGATCTATTTCTCCATCGGGGATCGAGGATTCAACGTGGTGACCCGGGAAGGACGTCGGCTCCTCAACACCCAATCGGGTGCTGTTCTGCGATGCGAGCCGGATGGCACCGCCTTGGAGATCGTGGCAACCGGGCTCAGGAATCCTCAGGAGTTGGCCTTCGACGATGTCGGCGACCTCTTCACCGTGGACAACAACAGCGACGCGGGCGATCGAGCGCGCATCGTTCGCATCGTCCAAGGAGGCGAGTCGGGATGGCGGATGGACTTCCAGTCTCAGGAGGATCGCGGCCCGTGGATGCGGGAAGGATGGTGGAAGACGAGAACGAAGGACCAGGCGGCCTTCCTCATTCCGCCCATCGCGTATCTGGGGAGCGGCCCCTCCGGCCTCGTTCACTACCCCGGTACCGGATTCCCGTCTGAATGCGACGACAGTTTCTTCGTCTGCAACTTCCTCGGAGGGCGTCGGTCCAGCGGCATCCTCCGCTTCCGCCTCGAGCCCCACGGGGCCGATCATCAGCTGAAGGAAGAGGAATCGTTCGTGAGCAATCTTCTGCCGACGGATGTCGATTTCGGTCCGGACGGAGCGCTTTGGATCTCGGATTGGGTGTCCGGATGGGTGGGGAAGGGCAAGGGACGCCTCTACCGCGTCTGGGAGCCCTCCTCGTCGGCGACGCCCGAGGCCGTGAGTGCCCGCGCTCTGCTCGCCGGACGCTTCGAGGATCTCGAGGTCGATCGTCTGGCGAGTCTGCTGTCCCACCCCGACCAAAGGGTTCGCCTCCGCGCCCAACACGCCCTCGTCTTCCGTCCCAACGAAGGGGAGCCCGTATTCCGAGAGATCGTCTGGAGTGAGAGCCTGCCGCCCCAGGCTCGCCTCCACGCGATCTGGGGACTGGGGATTCTCCACCGCCGCATGGGAACGAGTCTTGACGATCTCATCCCTCTGCTCGGGGATCGGGACGACGAGGTGCGGGGTCAGATTGCGAAACTGCTCGGTGAAGCCCGTGTCGCCGAAGCGCGTCCTGTTCTCGAAGAGCTTCTGGCCGACGAGTCGTCCCGCGTCCGCTACTTTGCGGCGCAGGCGCTCGGGAAAGTGGGGACGAGAAGGAGCTTGTCCGCTCTCGCGGCGCTTCTCCGCGAGAACGCGGATCGCGACGTCATTTTGCGGCACGGTGCGGTCATGGCACTGGTGGGAATCGCGGGACGGGAGGCCCAAGCCCTCGACGGCATGGCCGCCCATCCGAATCCGAGCGTTCGTCTGGCCGTCCTCCTGGCGCTCGCGAAGCGCAAGGACCCGCGCGTCGCCCGCTTCCTGACCGACGACCTCGCTCTGGCGAGGGAGTCGGCGCGGGCCGTGTTCGATCGCCGGATCTCGGCGGCCTATCCCGATCTGGCTCGTTGGATCGACCCTCCGATTTCCGACGAGGTGATCCTTCGTCGCGCAATCGCCGCGGCCGAAGCCCTGGGAGGCAAGGAGCGGGGGTCGGCCCTCGTGAACCTGGCCGTCGATGCCCGTCGCGTGCGCTCCGAACTCCGCGTCCTGGCTCTGGAAGCGATCCGCAGGTGGGATGCTCCGTCGGTGAGGGATCCGGTACTCGGAAGCTATCGTCCGCGCGATCCCTGGCCCAGATCCGAAGTCGCTTCTCTCCTCACGCCGGAACTACGACGACTCTTGACCGCGACGTCGGACGATCTCGTGAAAGCGGCTCTCGCCATTCTCGTCCACTGGAAGATCCACGATCACGACGCCGTGCTTCTCGGGCTCGTGGCGTCCGAGGATCGGACGCTCGCGGTACGCCGGGCCGCGTTGCGCGCCCTTGCCGATCTCGACGCCCCGGAATTGGAGGAAGCGGCACGCTTGGCTCTTGGCGCGAAGGCACCCAAGCTTCGCGCCGATGCGGCGGGCGCCATGGCGAAGCTGGCTCCCCGGACCGCCATGCCGTTGATTCGAGCGGCTCTGGCCAAGGGGAGCGTTCCGGAGAAGCAGGCTGCGATGTCGGCATTGAGAACCCTCCGTGGACCCGAGGCCGACGCGCTCGTGTTGGATCTCGGACGCCGTCTTCTCCGGGGGAATGCGCCGGAGGCCTATCGACTGGAGATCAGCCGCGTCCTGACCTCGCGCAGCGATCCTTCAGCGGAGATTCGCAGCGTGCGTACGTCTTGGGAGCGTGCGCGGGCGGCCCTGAAGGACCCTGTCGACCGGCGGGACCTGGCGCTCGCGGGTGGCGACCCCGTGCGGGGGCGCAAGATCTTCCGGCGCGACAGCCTCGCGTGTCGGCGATGCCACGCCGTCGACGGCCGCGGAGCGGGGCTTGCGGGCCCGGACCTCTCCGATGTCGGGGACCGACTGGCTCCGCGACGCCTGCTGGAATCGATCGTCGACCCCGGCCGCACCATCGTCGATGGCTACGGGACGGAGATGGTTTTCACCCGAGATGGAAGAGGATACCAAGGGCAGGTCGTGGAGGAGTCGCAAGACACTCTTCGCCTGCGCATCAACGATTACGGTCGTCTCGAGGTGGTGGCGATCCCGAAGGTTGACATCACGGAGCGACGGCGGGGCGGTTCGGCGATGCCGTCCGATGTCTCCGAGAAGCTGAACGATCGGGATCTCAGGGATCTCATCGCCTACTTGAAGTCACTCCGGAAGCGTTGACGTCAGAGCCTCTCACCCCCGGCGAGTCACTTCAGTTGAACACGATCGATGAAGACCACCGGACGGGTGCCCTTCTTCTTGGGCGCGGCCGCCTCGAGAACGACGAGGATGGGCTTTCCAGCGAAGGCGGAAAGATCGAGAGTGAGATCCTTCCACGCCTTGGCGTTCGGTTTCGCGGGAGGAAGGGTCTCCTCGTGGAGCGTGTGGATCTGGCCGTCAAAGATGATGAGTTTCCACGACGTGGGAACCGCTTTCTCACCGGTGCCCGCCGCATACCTCACACGCATCCGCGACTTGGCTCCAATCGGATTCAGGCGTCGGTAGAGCCTGGCCGGCGGACCCCCGAAATCCGGCCCGAGGGCCACGACTCCCCGTGAGCCCGGAGGGGGGGCGGGCGATGCGGTGACGCCTTTCGTCACTGTGATCCTCGCGGGGTGGTCCCAGGAGAGGCCCGATACGATGACGCGGTTGTCGAAGTCGACCTTCTTGAAGTTGAGATCCTTCTTGGCGTCCGGATGCAGGAGCTTCAGGAGTTCCGGCCACGTGAATTGATCCGGTTGGGCGATCGCGGTCGCTTCGTCGTCCGGCCGGTCCGGATCGAGGAAGGTGCGGAGACCGTCCATGGGTTGGCCGTCGCGGCCGGCGATGCGAGCCGTGAAACCCACGGGTTCGCGCCCACGGTAGATCCGAATGGTGATGAGATGCTCCCCTGGTGTCAGCAACAGCGGGATGTGCCAGAACTCGTAGAGGCGTCCCGGCTTTTCGGAATTGTGACTGAGCAGGCATGCGTCGTCGAGGAAGACGCGAAAGGCCCCTTGTGTGGTGAGGTGGAGAACGGCGCTGCGCCTTTTCGGGCCGGCGTCGATCCACGTGACGGCATGGTGTAGAACGCCCGCGGTTTTGGGCTGGAGGGCCGCCAGGTCGATGAACGGTTCCAGGGAACGATGGGGTTTCCATTTCTTGCTCCGCCAGCTTCCGCCGGGGGAAGGTCGCTTTGTGATCAGGCGCAGAGGGGTCAGCAGAGCGGCTGAACTCTCGACGGGGATGGGATCGAGAACGAGGAAACGGCGAAGGTGCGGCGTGTTCGGCGACGGCGAGAAGCGCCACCACCACTTCCAGCGCTCGGATGCGTCGGCCCGTGCATGGCGCGTCCGCGCACCGATGTCGATGAATCGCACGTCGAGGGCGCGAGCACCCCCAACGTCGTGCCCGTGGACGGCGATGATGTTGCCGTCCGGTTTCAGGGAATTTCTCACCTCCTCGGGAACCCCGTATTCCTTGTAGGTCGTGGTCCAGGAGTCGGTCTTCACCACACGAATTCCGTTGATCCAGATCTCCACCCCGTCGTCGTGGCAGACGAACAGTCCAAAGGCTTTCGGAGAGTCGTTCCATGAGAATGCGCGGCGGAGCCAGATGTCGGCGGCGCCGTCCGGCCACAACGACCTCACCGGAACCCGATCCGAGTGGTAGGGGCCGAACGCGCCCGCGCTCTTCTCCCATGAGGAGTCGTCGAATTCCCTGTCGTGCCAAGAAGAGCCGGGCTGGACCGTCGTGTGACGCCAGATCGGCGCCCGCAGACGCCCCGACACGTTGTGGAGCCCGGCGAGGCCCGAAAAGGTGGCGCGGCGCAGAAAGAGGAGAGCGAAAGCGGTGTTCAGGGCTCCCCCGAAGTCGCCCGTAAAGGATTTCGGATTCGCCTTGCCCTGCTGGAGGAAATCTTCGTGCCCCAGAAGGAAGATGGCGCCCTCCCGATACCAGTCCCGGCCCCCGATCTTCTTGCGCTTGGCCAACGCCGCGACTCGCTCGAGTCCGTAGAGGTAGTAGAGATGGCGGTAGTGGGACCCCAGTCGGTTGGCCATGGACTGGAGGTGTCCATCGTCGCGGACGGGGTTTCCCGTCGCCGTGAAGACGCGGTCGAGGTAGTCCCACGCCCGTTCCAGCGAGTCCCGAATTTCTTGGCTGGGAGCCGCCCCTTTCAGCCGTTGCAGGGCGATCGCGAGGCAGGTGATGCCGGCCGTCGTCATCGAACCCGTGGAGTAGTTCTCGTAGTTGAAGCGGTATCGGAACCCTCCGTTCTTCACCTGCTCCTTCATCACGCCCTTGGCGAGTTCGATCCAGGTCCGACGCCGCACCTTGTAGCCGTGGCGCTCGGCGGTCCAGAGCCCCAGCACGGCGTACTGGGTGTTGGAGAGGTCGGGAGTGCCCTTGGGGTACCCCCAGAAGTCGAACTTCGGGTTGACGTTGTTCTCGAGCCATTTGGCCGCGCTCTGGATCCACGCGTCGTTTTCAGTTCCGCCGAGAGCATCGAGGGCCATGATGAGCAGACCCACGGAGTAGACTTTTTTGAACGGAAGATACCGGAGGTATTCGATGGCCTTGGCGATGGCCGGGTCGTCGGGCGGGAGCCCTGACTTCACCAACGCGTAGACCATCAAGGACGTGGGCCCCATCGGATACTCCCGTCGGTATCCGTAGTCGGGCCATGCGAGCGTGAACGACCCGTCCTTTCTTTGGAGCCTCACCAGGCGTTCGACACCTCGGTCGATGACCGCGTTGACTTCCTCCTGCCACGTCTGGGCGAGCAGCGAGCCCGGCGCGGCGAGGAGGAGCAGGAGCAGACACATGCGAACGGCGGATCTCATGGACCGCATCATACGGAGGGAGCGTTCCCCGGGCGAGAGCGACGGTTTTCGTGTCAGAAAGGAAAACCCTCCCCGAAGACCATCCGGCCACCCAGGTGCCCCGTGATCCCGACCACGGCCGCGACGGCGAAGACGAGCAGGCGCCTCAGCCACGGGGGGCCGCCGAAGCGATCGATGACGAGCGCGACCACGGCAAGGGAGGCCGCGACGATGCCGAAGATGCGATGGAGCTGGAGCTGTGGGTTCGATTCGTCGTGGGATTCCTCGAAGATGAGGCCCGATGCGACGGCCAGGATGGCGGCCAAGGCCCCGGTCAGGAGGGCAAACCGACGGAGGAACGTGCTGCGGTCCCCGCCGCCCGCGAAGGCCCAGAGTTCGGCCAAGGCGGCGACGAGGAGCAGAGCGATCGGAAAGTGGATGAGCAGGGGATGGAATCGCCCGAGGGTGGCGATGATATTCGCGTCGTCATGGTCGCCCTCGTGGTCGTGATCGTCCCGCGCGACGTCGCTCGTCTTCGGAAGAGGCGCTCCCGCCAAGATCCACCAGCGGATGAGAGCCAGCTCTTCGGCGAGCAGGGGGCCGTTTTCCGCCTTGGCCGGCGGCATGTGCTCGTCCTCGTCGGTGGTCGTCAGATGCTCCCAAAGGTCGGAGCGATCGAGGTCGCCCGGCTCCACGTAGTCCTCGCGGACGATGGCCAGATCCTCGACGCCTCCAAAGTCGCCCTTCGGCGTCTCGAGGTCCCGTGAGTGGCACTGCGTGCAGCGCTTCTGAAGGATCGCGGCCACGCGGCCGCCGCCGTCCTCCGGGAAAAAGGATTGGGCGGGAAGAGCGGTCGCCGCAAAGAAGAGAACGAGGGCAACAAGACCGCAGTGCTTCATGGGGTGATGTCTCCGAGTTTCCAGATGGCGTAGAGGGAGAGCCCCGTCGCCGCGAAGGGCCAGAGCCCTTGAATGTGAAGGAAGGCGCCCTGAACCAGGGCGAAGAGAACAGCCGTGATTCAGACCGGGCAATCGAGGGTGGGGATGCGGGCGAGGAAGAGGAATCCTCCCAGGGCAGCGCCGCCCGCGAGACTGAACAGTGCCACGGCGCGCGGCGACCTGGCGAAGCCCCAGGCCAGGCCCATGCCGCCTGACAACCCGCCGGCCAGCCACGCCGAGAGCGGCGCCTCGAAGTCGCGCCCTCCCAGCGCGGCCACTGCGAATCCTCCGAGTCCCAACCCGAGGGCCCCGCGCCAGACGGCTCCCGGACGCCCCGACTTGGTGACGGCGTCGAGGGCCAAGACCAGCATGGCTCCGAGGATCGCGCAGGGGACCGCGAACATGAGAGGCTCGGCGACGGTGTCCGCGGCGAAGGCGCCGATGGCGAGAGCCACCGGCATGAGGACCCCGGCCAGGAAGGTGTAGAAGGCGAGTTTGAGCGCTCGCGCGAGTTCGGGGTTCATCGATGTCCTCCTCTCGGGGCTCGAGGCTCACTCCTCGTGCAGCCTGGGACGTGCAAAGCTC
>CAZLGG010000128.1:0-11012 GCA_964559135.1 uncultured Planctomycetia bacterium | reverse complement strand
CTCCGTGCCTCCGTGAGAGAAAAACCTGAACGTCGAAGAAGCCCCGAGCGGCGGGCCCGGCGGTTCTTCCTGCCCTCGTCAGAGGAGGTCGGTGAGGAGGGTGTCGATGGAGGGGATCTCGGGGGGGTCGAGTTGGGGGTCGTCGGCCTTGGGCGCCTCCGCGGCGGTGAGAATCTGCTGGAGAAGACGAGCCACGAGGGCGATCTCGACGGACTGGGGACGACCTCGGCGCACGAGCTTGCGTTCGAAGCGTTCGAGGAGCTCTTGAACCTCCTCGACAACGGCCAAATCGAAACGATGGTAACGGTAGTCCAACAACTCGTTGACGAGACGAGACGCGGGGTCCCGAAGAGCGTCGGCCGCCTCGCGGAGATCGTCCGCGCTGACGGGCTGGCCGTAGCATGTCGCGAGATCCGGATCGTCGGACAGCTGGGTGAGCGCGCGGGCAAGAAGATCATCGATGCTGGTGGACGCCAGCTCCTCCCGTTCCACGTTGAGGACGGCCAAGGCCGAACGGGACGGTGGAACGACGCAGCGATCGAAGACGAAAGGATTGTTGACGTGGTCCGCGACACGCTTCATGACTGACATTCTCCCGAAAGCATCACCTTCATCCACGGGGGGGTCCGCGACGCCTGGAGGCGAGCCACAAGTTCCTCCGCTTTCGCACTGTTGCCGTCATCGGCGGCGCAACGGGCGCGCAGGAAAAGGGCCAGGCCATCGTCGGGTTTCGCGGCGAGGATTTCATCGAGGATGGCCGACGCCTCCGTGTTCTTGCCCCGTTCGTGCAACTCCCAAGCAGCATAGAGGTCTCCACCCCGCTCGCTGACGGCTTCGAGGCAAGAGAACAGAGCCCCCAACTCCCTATGCTCCCGCGTCACGTCGCGGCAGCGCCCCAATTCCTCCAGGACATAGCGCGCCTTCTCGAGCTTGTGCATGCCGAGGAGGATGCGCACGTGGGTCTTCAGGTGCATCGGCTCCTTCTCACGGCCCTCCGTCGCTTCGCGGAAGACGGTGAGCGCTCCGCGGAAGTTCCTCTGCGCCAAAGCCTGTTCAACCATCTGCATGCGACTTTCGTAGCGCAGCTTCTCACGGCCACTCCGGACCTGGTGCAGCAGCTCGACGGCCGCCCTGACCCGGGCCGGCTCGCCGGATTGCCGGGCCCCGTCGAACAGCCCGCGAGCGAGCGCCTCCGCCTCATCGTCGCGCTGGAGGGCCAACAGGAGTTTCGCCTTTTGCGTGATGACCTCGACGTTGCCGGGGTCCAGGTCCAGCAGACGATCAACCTCGGAGATGGCCTCCTCCAGCGGGTTGTCGGACGGGTCGCCCGCGGCGTCGTCCGGTGCGTGTTCCATCGTCCGCCGCACCACGTCCAACCCTACCTCCGAGCGCAGGTGGCGAAGGGTTTCCGAGGATTCGCCCGCGCCATCGAGCAGATCGATGGCCCGATCCAGATCCGCAGCGGCGGCCTCCACGTCCTTGTCGCGCCGCCAAGCCACGAAGGCTCGCGCCCGCAGACAGGTGGCGAGACTCTTCGCGAGATCGCGATCGGCGACCTCCGCGGCGAGCAGCTCATCCAGGCATCCGCCCGCCACGGCGAGCACCTGGGAGATGAGAGCGGACGTGTCCGCGACCATGGAATCATCGGGCGGCGACGTCAACGCGTCGACCACCGCCAGGTTCCCCTGGACCGCGGTCGCGGCGACTCGCACCATCTCGCGCATGGCCGTGGGGTTGCTCGGATCGGCGACGATGACGTGGTCGATGCAGGCCAAGGCCTCGGTCATCCGGCCCGACTGGATTTGCTTTTCCAGATCCCCGGACAGGGCGTGGAAGAGTTCGTCCCGAATGCGTGATGCATCCGCGAGTTCCAAGAGCGGCGACTTCATCGTCAGCCGACCGTGGTCCACCGCCGTCGAGAGATCCCCCTGGTGGAGGCACTGCTTCGCGAGCCTGAGCTGGGCGTCCAACAACCAGTAGGCGATTCTACCGCGAATGCGTTCGACCACGTCCTTCGCGACGTCGTCGGGATACTGCCCCGCCAGGCCCGATCGTGCCTGCTCCCAGAAGGCCTCGCATTCCAGCAATCGACGCCACGCCTCGTGGGCGGATCGCCAAAGGTCCATGTCGCCCGCGTTCAAGCTCTCGGCCTCGTGGGCCATGCTGAGTCGTTGGAGGGCGACGTGGTGGAGGGCCTCCGCCGACGGATCGTCATCGAGGAGGCGCTCCCAGAAACGCAGCACATCGAGAGCATGAGTCCGACTGCGCTTGCCGGCCGTCCTCAAGCGCGCGGAAGCCCAGGCGGGAGACGGTGTCTCTCGCACGGCCGTGATCTTTGCCTCCATCTTGCTCAGACACTTTTCGTCGTCGGGAGCGAGCGGCGCGAGGGATGTCTTCAGAGAATGAACCAAGCTCAGGAGATGAGCCCACTCCATCGTCTCCTCGCCGGCGCGGGCCGCCTTCAGATGGCGGAAATCGCTGAAGACGGCCAGACCCGACTCGCCGGTGGCCAGCACGTGATCGAGTCCCTCGTCATCGTCCGTCGCGAGAGCTCGACCGGCTGCGAGCGCCAGCATTTCGCCGCGCGGGAAGGGAAGAGGTTCGCCGTGCTCGACGATGCGCTGCAGGGCGGTCAGAATTTCACGGGCCGGAACGGTGTCGTCGCCGATGGCGTCGAGGAGGAGGGCCAGTCGCCCATCCTCCGTGTCCGGCGACTCCTTTCGCCTGCGGTCACCGTCGGTCTGCTTCCGGCGGGTCTTGCGCCTCTCGCCTCCCGCGAGAGAGACCGCCAAAGCCAGGGAGCGGGGCGTGGCACGGCCCAGGGGAATGTCTCCTTCGTGTCGGCCCGCGGCCTTGGCCAAAGCCAGGGCGGCCGCGGCAAAGTGGGTGGACGGGGCGCGGCGCGACGCCTCTTCCAGGTCCGCGAGAACGGACTCGATCACGTCACGACCATCACCGGTCGAGGCGGCTGCGCGACGCAACGCGCGACTCCGAAGCAGACGCGCTGATTGAGTCTTGAGCTGGCGCTCGAGCGCCTTCGACAATTCCCCCTCCGCAAAGAGGGCCTCCATGACCTGCAGAGCCACATCGTCGTCCCCTGCCTCGAGGGAACGCCGGATGCGTTCGCACTGAATCCGCTGCCACGCCTTGCCCGCGGTCCGCGGCAAGGATGCGGCCAGCTTTTCGGCAGCGAGGTGTCCGTCGGTCTCCAGTCGGCTTTCGGCCAAGACCCGTCGCACGACGGATTCCGAGTCGTTGAACCCGTGCAGGAGTTTGACAGCGCGCTTCAGCCCTTCGCTATCGATGGCGAGTCCGCCGTCGCCCATCGCCAGATCGAAGGCCAGCCATCCGGCACGACGCCGAGCGTCACGCTGTCCCTCGTCGGCTTCCGCGGCCGCGAGATAGTCCGTGAGGGCCTCCTCGGGCCGGCCCGCACGCTCTCGAAGGCGACCGCGAAGGCTGTGGATGCGCCCTACGAGAACGTCGGTACCACCCTCGTCGTCGCGATAGGCGTCAAGAACCCTCAAGGCCTCCGTCTCGTTCTCCTCGCCCAAGGCGACGGCGGCCAGAATCCATCGCGCGTCCGCGGTCGGCACCATCTCGTAGGCGGCTTCGGCGAAGGCGCGCGCGGCGTCGAGATCCCCATCCTGCAGCGCGACCATCCCGGCCAGGATCTTCGTTTCGCCGGAGTTGCCGTGGCCGGACTCCTCCGCCTTGCGCAGGTAGTCTCTCGCCTCGTCCAGGCGGCCGGCCTGGATGCAGGCCCGAGCCCCTTCGATGAAGATCTGGGTGTCTCCGCCCCGTCTCTCGACAAGGTCCGCGATGATCTTACGCGCCCCCTCGACGTCACCCGTGGCGAGCGAGAGTTGAACCGCGCGCCGCTCGATGAACGGCGCCACGATGTCGACGTCCTTGTGCCGGATCGCATGCATCTCGACCATCAACATGGCGAGCAGAGGTCCATCCGTGCCGGCCTGACCGTGCATCCTCCGGATTCGATCGGCGAGCACGAAGAGAGCCTTCTCCTGGTGATCTCGCCCCGCTTTTTGGGCGGCCTCTATGCCCTGCATGGCTCGGGCGTTCTCGCGGAGAGCCTCTTCCGTCCGGCCTTCGGCTTCCGCGATCCGGGACTTCAGATGGGCCTCGAGCGGGACGACCCGTTGGGAGAACCGGGCTTGTAGGGCGGCCTTGGCGCCGGCCAGGTCGCCGCGCCGAAAAGAGATCTCCGCCAGACGAATGGCCGCCCATTCGTCGGTGGCGTCCTCCCGGAGAAGCGATTTGAGCAGAGGTTCCGCATGGTCATCGTCGCCGGCCTCGAAGAGCAACTCCGCACGCCTTCGCACGATGATGGTCTTGAACTCGGGAGGCGTCGCGGCGTCGGCGAGGGCCGCCTCGAGTTTCACGGCCAGACGGACCCGACCTTCTCGTGATGAGGGCTCGGCGACGAGAAGGTCCAAGACCTGAAGGCCGTAGCGAGCCCGATCCGGGTTCCCGACGAAGCGCGAGAACTGGTGGGCCGCAACGACGAAGCCGATCTCCGCCACGCAAGGAGACAGATACGCCATCAACTCGGGAGGCGGACCGGAGATTTCCATGGCCCGGGCCAGACAGGCAAGGGCCCCCATGGACTCGCCGCGCCGTCGGAAAAGGAGGGCACGATTCCGCCAGACCCACGCGGCGTCGGGATAGTGCTCTGAGAGGATGTGATTCAGAGCCTCGAGATCCGTGTCGGCTCCGATGTCCGGATCGGGGTTCGCGTAGGCAAGTTCCTCGAAACCTCTCTCGAGCTCTTCTTTCCTTTCCGGCTGACTCTGCAACAGTTCGTTGTAGAGGCTTCGTGCTTCCTGGTCCCGGCGCTCGTCGGCAACGACGCGCTTCACCAGACTGACGAAGACCTCCCCTTCGCAGGGAAGGCAGACGTGGCGGGCGTAGAGCCAGGTTCTGAGGGCCGTCGGCGTCGCCAAGTCCTCCATGTGGTCTTCAAGGATACGGGGCAATAGTCGCGCCAACCTGGTCCATGCCTGGGGATAGGCGGCCCGCGCCCAATCGCTGATCTCCAGGATGACGTCGACGATGCCCGGTTCGAAGACGTCGCCCATGAGGTCGTCGGCCAGATTCAAGAAACCGTCGACGAGGGCCGCATCCATCCCTTCGGGACCGGATTTCCGTGCGTCGTAGAGGACGCGGAAGACCGACCACGCGGTCCTACGCGAGCCGATCTCGCGCAGATCGTCGAGAACCCCGGAGGCGAGGGCGCAGAGGGACGACAAGGGCTCCACGGGATCGCCGAGGTCTCTCAGGGCGCCGCGCGCCTCCACGAGAGCCTCGGCGGCCTCGAGAGCGGTGGCCCCGCTGCTCTGATGGTAGAGTCGCGCTCGGGCCCGCTGGGCTTCGAAGAGGAGGCGGGTTTCATCTTCCTTCCTCCCCGGCTTGGCCATGAGATTGGCGACGACGTGGTTTCCGATCAAATCGCCCGCATCCATACGGGGGAGCTCTCCGCGCTCGGTACGCTCGAGGATTTCATCCAAGCGCCCGCCGAGCCGGCCCTTCTTGCTGAATCGTTCGAAGATCTCTCGTTTCATCACCCGCCTCGGTGTTGATAGGTGCGGACCATTCCCCCCGCCGCGAACCACGGATGGGGCCCCTTCGATTGATCGACCGGTTGGGGCACCGGGCATGAGCGGAGCCGCGGAGGAAAGAGGTCAACCTCACGGGAAGAGGAGTTTCGAGGCGAAATTCGCAGGGTTCAGCGGCCGGAGGATTCGTACCACCGCGCCCAAGCTCGGGCGTCGTATCCGAAATCCTTGTGGCTGAGCGACCTCAGGGAACGGCGAAAGGCGCGCCGCTGGGTGACGATGGAGACGACGCCCGCGTCCAGAACCACGCCTTCGGTGACGATGTCGATCACCGGGTCCGCAATCGCGGCGCCCTGAGCGATCTCGACATCATAATCCTTCACGTAGGCGCGCTGGCGGGTGAAGACCACGTTGTCACGGACGACGCCACCGCCCTCGGTGGCGCGGAGTGCCAGTGCCAAGGCGGGGATGGCCCGGCGATCCCCCAGAGCCCCCAGCGCTTCCGCGGCGTTGACGCGAATCGCCCCGTTGTCCGATTTCAGAAGAGCTCTCACGAACGGCCCCAACGTGGTCCCGTCGTCATGGGCGATCAGGGACGCCACGGCTTGCCGCCGCACGGGCTTCGACGGGTCGCCCAGGGCGCACCGATACAGCGGCTTCACCCGTCGCGTGCTTTCACTTCCACCCAGCAGATAGGCTGCGATCCATCGTTGCGGAGCGGTCCCCTTGCGCGCCATGCGCACGGCGTCGCCGAGGAGGATGTCGGCGGGCAGGGCGGCGAGTTGACATCGAAGGAGCGCCGCCCGCACGAGGTCGGCCTTCAACGCGGCTGAGAAGAGGAGATCCTTTTCGCGGCGGGCCCACCGGGGTTTGTCCCGGGGCATGGGATTTCGCCGCGCCAACCGGTAATGAGGCGCCAGGCTCGCCACCAACGCGAGTGCGCCCGTGTCCAGGGGGTCCCTCGCAAGCAGGCCGTTCAACTCCGAGACCATTCCCGTGAGGTAGCCCCGGGTCTTGCACCAACGGGCGAGCGAAAGATGCGCGTCCCGGTCCGCCTTGGGAATGCCGTTCCGCTTCCTCTCATAGGTCGCGGCCAAGCCCTCGACGGGCCGCCGTGCGAGAAGATTGACGAGAGGGACGTCGCGGCGGCCCAGCGGCGTCTCGACGCGGAGGGATTCGGAAGTCTTCTTCTGGACCACGCCTTCGAAGGCGTCACCACTGCGGAGGAGAAAGACTTGCGGGGCCTGCCCCGACAGAACCGACGTGAGGCCGGTCATGAGGGTCAGCACGAATCCGAGATGAACCATGGGATCGCTCCTTTCACCGCGTCCGCTCCTCGCGCATGTTGCGGTTTCGTTCGGTCGATCGGAAGATCGGTCCGAACGAGGGCATTCTGACACCCTCCTCGCGGCAGGCCGACGCCGAGCGGAACCGCTCCCGGCGGGGGCAAGCTCTCCCGGCCGGGAAGACGATGAGTGGAGGACATGGACACCACCGACCGGATCATCCGCATGCTCTCCTCGGAGAAAGGGGAGATCGCCATCGCCGCCGCGCTCGTCCTGGGCCGGCTGCGGCCGATCGAGGGACGGGTCGTGGAGGCTCTCCGCGACGCCCTCCGCCAAGCGCCCGCGGCGACTCGCAGCTATTTTCTGGACGCTCTCGCGGCGACGGGAGATGCGTGCGTCCTCGAGGAGATGGTGGAGGCCCTCCTCTCGGGGGAGAACGGAAGCGAGCAGGCCATTCGGATCCTCCGTCGTTTCGGGGGGAAGACCCTCACCCATGTCGCGCGAATCCACGAGGGCCGCAATGGGTGGTTGGGAGGGGCTTGGATCAAGGTGGTCGCCGGTATCCCTCGGACGGATGCGGTCCGCATGCTCTTCGACAAACTCCCGTGCTGCAATTGGGAGCAAGCGCGCGCGACGAGTCTGTTCATCCGTGAGAACTGGGAGATCTATCCCGAAGCCGCGAAGACGCTTGCCCGCAAGAGAATCGCAGAATTCCTCGCCGAGCCGAGTCGCCTCCCGCCTCACGGGCTCGTCACGTGTCTGAAACTTCGCGGTGTCGTGGGCGATCCTCTCGACGCGAAAGAAGTCGCCGCTTGGTGCGGCCCCGACCAGGAGTCGTCGGTGCGGCGTCACGCCCTGGAAATCCTCGCGGAAACACCCGTGAGAGAGTCCGACGAAAAGGCCGTTCGGAACGCCCTCTTCTCGGCTCTCGCCGACGGCATCCACCGTGAGATCAACATGGCGGCCCTGGATGTCGCGGGTGAACCGGGGGCGCCCGCCTTCGACGCCGAGCAACTGGAAGACCTGCTGAATCGCAAGAACCTCGAAGTGACGGCATTCGCCATGGACGCATTGGCCCGCGTCGCTCCGCGGATCGCACTGCGGCGCCTTCCCGACTTCCTAATGGCCCCCCACCCCAAGCAGCGCATCGCGGCCATGGAAGCCTTGCTCAGCGTTCCAAGCGGGCCCTCCGTGGTCCTCGCGGCGCTGACGGGCAGTGCTCCGGAACCTCGCCGCAGGGAATTGGCCGAAAACCTCCTCCGATCCGGCGTTCCTTTTTCCCCGGCGGTGATGGGCGCATGGAGACGTCGCTGGGCCGACCAAGTCCTCTCCGAGGGTCGCTACGAGCGTGCCCTGCTGGAACTGCTGGCCCGAACGGACTCGGGGGGCTTCAACGCCTACCTCTTGCGACGAGCGAAAACCCTGTTCGCCGAGGGCCGATTCGACGACGTCATCGCCATCCTCCAGCCCCTCGTGCGATGGCGACATGCCGACCCGGACAATCGCCTCTGGCTGGCCCTGGCGAATCTCGAGGCGGCGGACGAAGCTTCGCCGGCCGACCCTCGCTTTCAGCGCGGCCTTTCCCTCATCCGCTCACTCCGCCGCGTGAGTGACTTCTCCCTCGGTCGCCGGCTCGGGCGCGCCCCCCTTTCCCCTGGTCGCCGAGCGGCTCTGGCCACTCTGCTCGCCTCGTATGGCCCCGCGGCGACTCTTCTGGCTCGAGAACTCCGCAAGAAGCCTTCAAAGGACAAATGATAGCCATCTCTCGACGGAGACTGTATATTTAGCGCACTGTCGTTTGCCATATGGAGTGCGTTGGTGTCCCCCCCCAGTTCCTTCGAAGCCCTCGAACCGACTCACCGCACATGGATCGTGGACAACCTCGCCAAAGGCCCCCCAGGGCTCGAGGCGGTTCGCAATCACGTCATGGAGGTCTTTCGCAAGCCTCTCACCCTCTACTGCCGCCATTTGGTCGGTCCCGACCACGACCCTGATGACATCGTGCACGACTTCTTCTGCGAGAGACTCACGAAGAAGGATTTCTTTGAACGATGGCGGAAAAGCGGCCGCAGGTTGCGCGACTGGATGCGCACGGCGCTGCGTTTCCACGTGCTGGGAATCTGGCGCGCCAAAAACGAACAGCCTGGACTCGAGGGCGACTCTCTGCCAACACCCAAGGACGGCCCTATCGTCGAATTCGAACGGGCCTACGCGGAACGCATCATCGATTTGGCGTTGAGCCGCGCCCGCGAGGACTTGCCCGATGACGCCTCGCCCAAGTGGAAAGCGTTCAACATGCGTTTCCACGAGAGAATCAAGTACCCGGCCATTGGGAGCGAGATCGGAGTCTCCGCGGAACGGGCTCGCCAAATGGTCCGGCAAGTCTCGCAGTCCGTGAGGCGTCATGTCCGTGCGCTCATCCTGAGGGAGGGGATCGAGCCGTGGGAGATCGACATGGAAATCATGACCATCCTGCGCAGGGTCCGGGGCAAGAACCTGGGGCGATGACGGGGCCCGACAACGAGTTCTTCCCCGGTGGCACCATGACCGACGGCGCCTTCCATGCCCTTCGCATAGAGTTGGAGAGCCTTTCCGTCGCCGCCCGTCGAGACTTTTTCGGCACGGCATTGAATGCACACCTGGGCGACGACGATCTCGAGCGGGTGGCCGAAGAAAAAATCGCGGCCCGTCTCGCGGCATGGCCCGCGTCGAACGAGCCCGCGGAAGCCTTGGCCTCTCTTTTCGCGGTGGCGGAAGCACTCCGTAGGCGTGTTTCCCTCCCGGAAACCATCGACGAGTTCGAACTGGAAGATTCCCTTTACGACCTCATGGAGCTGGCTCCGCCGCCCTGGGCCGCGTACCTTCGCGGAGCGCTTCGAGACCTGGAATCTTGCACGTCCGATCCGGGCCCTTTGCCCGAGAGAATCGGACCCTTCGCGGTCCGACGACGCGTGGGAGAGGGAGCGATGGGCCTCGTGATCGAGTGCGAGTCCGAGGACGGCGGCTTGGTCGCGGTGAAGCTCTTGAAGCCCACCCGGTCCGGGGAAGACACTCTGCGGAGGTTTCAGGACGAGATCCACGTCCTCCGTCGACTCGACCACCCCGGGATCGCGCCGATCCTCGCCTCCGGTTCCACGGAAACCGCATGGGGACGGGTGCCCTGGTTTGCCATGCCCATGGTGGAAGGCGTCCCCATCGACGCGGCCTCCCGCGGCCTCGACACGCCTCGTCGTTTGGCCCTGATCCGCGACGTCGCCACCGCCGTTCACCACGCCCACCAAAAAGGCATCATCCACAGAGATCTGAAGCCGGCCAACATCTTGGTGACCGCATCCGGCCAGACCGTCATCCTCGACTTCGGCGTGGCCAAGCTCATCGATTCTCGCGAACGAACGACCCTCAGAAGAACAGTGGGCAACACGGTCGTGGGGACCCTCGCCTACATGAGCCCCGAGCAGGCGAAGGGAGACCCGGGGGCCATCGATGTTCGCAGCGACATCTACTCCGCCGGAGCCATTCTCTTCGAGATTCTCAGCGGAGCCCCCCCCGTGGACCTCGCGGGCATGGGGTTCGTCGAAGCCCTCGGCAAGATCCAAACGGCCAGGCCCAAGCCTCTTTCGACGATCGACCCGTCCCTCGCCGGCGACGTGGAGACCATCGCCGCCACCTGCCTGGCCCATGACCCCGGCGACCGCTACCCCTCCGCGGCGGCGCTCGCCGACGATCTGACGCGGCACCTCGAAGGCCGTCCGATCACGGCCCGGCGCACCACGTCCCTCGAGGCGTTTCGGCGATGGGTCGCACGTCATCGTCTCTTGGCGGCTTCGATCTTTCTAGGGGCGCTGCTGCTCGTCGGCCTCGCCTCCGTGGCGCTCTTAGGCTGGAGATCCGCGCTGCGTGAGCGCGACATGCGGATTCAAAGGGAGCAGGCCGCGATCGAAATCGCGGCCTCTCACCTCCGGGGCATTCGCCTTCTTGCCCGCCTCGGTGCGAGTTCGGAAGACCGGCTGCGCCTCTTGGAATCCTACCGCGCCTGGTTCAAGAGCAACGATTCGGGAATCCGAGAGAATCCGGAATTCTCCCGAACCTTCGCCGACATCCTCAAGGAGTTCGGCTCCCTCGAAGTCGAACAGGGGCACTTCGAACGTGC
>CAZLGG010000127.1:0-11058 GCA_964559135.1 uncultured Planctomycetia bacterium | reverse complement strand
GGAGAGGGGTCGAATGGCAATGAGCAGCGACAGGCAACCCAGTCGGAGGATTCGGAACCAACTCATGAGGAGTAACACCGCCCGTCCACGTAATCGCGGTACCACATTTCGAGAACCATGAGGGACCAGAGCAATTGGGAGTGATCGCGGCGCCCCTGTCGATGCTCATGGCGAAGACGGCGGATCGCTTGTCGGCGGACGATATCCCGCTCGGCGAACCCGTCCAACCAGGCATCGGCCTGACGCATCCAGGCGGCATTGAACCACGACGAGATCGGCACGGCGAACCCCATCTTCTTACGATCGATCACCTCGGGGGGGACGAGCCTGCGAGCCAGTTTCTTCAAGAGCCATTTCCCCTGACCGTCGCGCCATTTCAACTCGGGAGGCAACGACTGCGCGAACTCCACGACATGGTGGTCCAACAGGGGCGCACGCGCTTCCAGTGACACCATCATGCTCATACGATCCACCTTGGTCATGATGTCGCCCGGGAGGTAAATCAATGTGTCCGCCAGGGCACGGCGCGACCTTCGATCCATGCTCGGGTGCCGACGGAGGATCTCCAGATACGGGCCCGACGGGTCGGTGTCACCGACCTGGCCGCGGAATCCGGTGGTGAAGAAACGGGAATGCCACTCGCTGAGACCGCAAGTGAGGTGGTGGATGTAGCGCTCATCGTCGCCGAGGGAGAGATTCCAAAGGCGCGCGCGCCCGAAGAATCCCAGAGGCAGGACGGAGGCTCCAAGCCGCAGGAGGGGGCGGAACAGCGGCCACGCGCCTGCCGAAGTCCGGCCATACCGGGCATATCCGTGAAAGAGCTCGTCTCCCCCGTCTCCCGAGAGCGCCACCGTCACGTGCTTTCGCGCCATCCGAGAGACGTAGTATGTGGGAATGGCGGAGGAATCGGCGAAGGGCTCGTCGAAGTGTCGGAGGATGTCCTCGATGAGACGGGCGGCATCAGGTTTGACGATTTCCTCGAAGTGCTGCGTACCCAGATGCTCCGCGACCCGACGAGCGTATCGCAATTCGTCGAAACCTCCGTCCTCGAAGCCGATGGAAAAAGTCTTCACCCTTTCCGTGGCGGACCGGCCCATCATCCCCACGACCGTGCTGGAGTCGACACCTCCGGAGAGGAATGCACCCAGGGGGACGTCACTCACGAGACGAATCCCCACGGCATCTTCCAGGAGATGATCGAGACGCTCGAGCGCATCCTCTCCAGATCCCTCGAAGCGTGCATCGGCGTTCAAAGTCCACCAGGGTTCTTCGCGAACCTCGCCGTTCTCGAGAATCAACCGATGCCCGGGCGGGAGCTTCCGGATGCCTTCGAACAGGGTCAACGGATCGGGCACATATCCATAGGCCAAGTACTGGGGGATCGCCTTCGGGCAGGGTTCGGGTCGCGGCACACCCAAGCGGGCCATGGCCACGAGGATCGACTTGATCTCGGAGCCGAAAATAAAGTGACCATCGTCGCGATACCAATGCATGGGCTTTTGGCCGATGCGATCTCGAACCAGGAGCAAACGCCTCCGCTCGCGATTCCATACGGCGAAGGCGAACATCCCCCTGAATCGGTCGACGCCGTCATCTCCGAAGAGTTCGATGGCCCTGAGGACGCACTCCGTGTCGGACGACGTGGAAAACTTGGCACCCGCGGCTTCGAGGGAGGGGCGCACTTGGTTGAAGTCGTAGCATTCCCCGTTGAACACGATGGTCAGTTGCCCATCTTCGGAATGCATGGGCTGACGACCGCCCTCGAGATCGATGATGGCCAATCGTCGCATCCCCAGGGCAGCCGGGCCGTCGACGAACACCCCTTCCGAATCCGGCCCGCGATGCTCGATGGCATCGCACATGGCGTGAAGGATGGTTGGGTCGGCGTCCTTGCCATCCAGCCGGATGTAGCCCGCGACTCCGCACATCGAGACAGCCTCTCCCTCCCGGGCTCATGGAACTCATGGGCCGATCGCCCCCGGCGAGGGTATCCTGTGGCCCGCGCCGCCGGTGTCAAGGCCTCGTTGTGGGGAGTCTCGAGATCAGCGCCTCCGGAAGGATTCCGACCATGAAACTCAAGAAGAAACCACGCCGCGCCACTTTGCTCCTCGCCGTACTTCCTTCGGCCGCAGCGGCTCTCCTCGTCCGAATGGTCCTCGGTTGGCCTCTCGCGGCGGGCTGGTTGGTCGCTCTCAACACGGCGACCCTGATCGTCTGGACGGTGGACAAGTTTCAGGCACGCCGAGGAGGCTTTCGCGTGCCGGAGCTCACGCTGCACGTCCTGGCCATCATCGGGGCCTCCCCCGCTTCACTCGCGGCCATGCTCGCGCTCCGCCACAAGACCCAGAAGACCCACTTCTATGTTCTCTACTTGATCCTCCTGCTCATCCAGGCGGCGATCCTCTTCCAGTGGTGGAACACCCTCATGTAGAGGGCTGGAAGAATGGGGACCGTCCCCCCTCATGGAGTGTGGACATCCTCGTCCGCGGCCTTGGGGAAGTGATGAAGGAAGGTAAGGACGACGGGAAGGTCGGTTGTCTCAGGGCAGGGAGACGGCGCCCGCCAGACTGACTTGGAAGTCGAGGACGAGCCCTCCGAGATCAAACGCCTCCGCCGACACGGACGGCACGCCGCTCCCGTCGAAGTTTTGGAACAAGGCCGATCCCTGGGCCCCATTCGGAGCCGAGGACTGCGTCACTCCTCCGACCGCCAAATCGAGAGCCATACCGGTTCCCGCACCCAACGAAAGACCGACCAAACCTTCGAAGGGCGGCGTCGCAGCCTGATACCCGGTGAAGTCCATCTGGAAATGGGGCTCCGTTCCAGTGAAATCCAAGGTGCACTGGACGGTCCCGGCGGGTGTCGAGGGGTAGTAATCGGCATTCTGCCAGGTGACGCGGATCATGGATGGCATGAGCTCTTCCACGATCATCGCCTGAGTGGGATCGTTGCCCACATCCAAGTCCTCCCACAGGACGGCGACGACCGGGCCCGGAAGCGCCCCCCCCGGCGTTCCCGTCAAGAATTCCGACGTGGATTCCGTGGGATCGGCGAACGGGGCTCCGCCTCCGAACTGGATCCAACCGTTGGTGGAGACGGACAACGTCCCGTAGGTCTGGCCGAACAAAGTGATCGATCCCGACGGGATCGGATAGTTCATGACGACATCGTCGCCCGTGACGGCCACGGCCGTCGTCACGAGGAAGTCGGCGGCCGCCGTGAAATTCAAAAAGAGTGGAGAGAGCGTCGCGTCCTGAACGATGCCCTGAAACGCGATCTCCACTCCGTTCGCAGCGGTGCTCAGCGGGAAAGCGAAAGAGGCCTCCCCCAAACCATTCAACTGTGAAATGAACGACGGGAGGACGCCTCCGCCTCCGAAACCATCCACCAGGAGGATGGCCGCAAGGGGCTGGAGGTCGTACCACTCACCGGAGAGCAACGGGTCGGTCAACGACGTCGGCGCCAAGGGTCCGGCCATCAGTGCAAACGGGAGCGACGGTCCGCCGCCGACGGTGAAGTCCATCGAACCGTTCACTGTCCGCAGGAAGGGCTGAGCGGGAGTCGGATCCTGCCCGCCGCTGATGAGGAACCCACCGGCATCGTTGACCTCGACCTGCTGAGCATGGGTCGCGCCCAAGAGGAGAGCCAGCACCATGAGAATGAGCTTGATGTGCATCGACGTTCCAAACATGTGGGGGAATTGAAGCCCAAGATGGCGCGGTCTTGGGCTATTGACGATCACGCGAGACCGATGTCTTGGCAAAGATAGACGTCTTGAATGGCATTCAAGAGCTGGACGCCTTCGTCGATGGGCTTTTGAAACGCCTTCCGACCGGAGATCAGTCCCATGCCGCCGGCGCGTTTGTTGACGACGGCCGTCACGACGGCGTCCTGCAGATCGTTCGTTCCGGACGCTCCGCCCGAATTGATGAGGCCGGCTCGGCCGCAATAGCTGTTGACGACCTGCCAACGGCACAGATCGATGGGGTGATCGGTGGTGAGCTCGTCGTAGACGAGCGGACTTGTCTTTCCGGTTCCGACGGCGGTGAAACCTCCGTTGTTCGTGGGCAGTTTCTGCTTCACGATGTCCGCCTCGATGGTGACGCCCAAGTGATTCGCCTGTCCGGTCAAGTCGGCGGAGGCGTGGTAATCCACGCCGTCCTTTTTGAAAAGAGGGTTCCTCAGGTAGCACCACAGGACCGTGAACATCCCCAACTCATGGGCTCGCTGGAAGGCACGAGAGACCTCCACGATCTGGCGGTCGGACTCCGCAGAGCCGAAATAGATCGTGGCACCGACTCCGACCGCTCCCATCTCGAAGGCTTGATCGATACTCGCGAACGGAATCTGGTTGAACGTGTTCGGGGTGGTGAGCAGCTCGTTGTGGTTGAACTTCAGGATGAAAGGGATGCGGTGAGCATAGCGCCTGGAAACGGCTCCGAGAACGCCGAGCGTCGAGGCGACGGCGTTGCAGCCGCCTTCGATGGCGAGCTTGACGATGTTCTCGGGATCGAAAAACGCCGGGTTGGGAGCGAACGACGCGGCCGCAGAGTGTTCGATGCCCTGGTCGACGGGAAGGATGGACACGTAACCCGTCCCTGCCAGTCGACCGTGATCGAAGAGAGTCTGGAGGTTTCGAAGAACGGGCACGGGACGATCGCTGGAAAGATGAACCCGTTCCACGAAGTCGGGACCGGGGGCGTGGAGATGGTCCTTCGTGACCGTCTTGCACACGTGACCGAGCAAGTTTTCGGCTTGGTCGGCCAGGATATCCTGAATCTTGCCGTACATGGGGCTCGCACTCCTGGGATTGAGGTGTTCATCGAAGGACGCCGGGGGCAACAACGTGGGGGCCCGACGTCCCGATGGAGGAATCTAACGATCAGCCCCCTCTCTCGGCAAGATTTTCCCTTTCCTAAGCGGGCTGCGGTGCTGGAGTTCCGCCTCTACGAAAAACCAGCATCCTCGCCCCAAGTCCCTTCAACGCCGCCGGATCCGCCTCCAAACCCAAATGAGTTGGGAGGGCGACCACAGCCCCACGATTCTCGCCCAGAGCACGTAAGCGGGCATCATGACCCAGCCCCAGACTTGGGGACGTCCCAAGACGTTCATGGCATAGATGGCGGACCAGAGCCCGAGGAGCGATGGGGCCAGGCGCGCCACCGCGAAACCGACCAGATCCGGCAGGTCCCTGGCGACGAAACGAAAGATCATGCTGGCGAAAATCACAACGTAGAGAGCCGTGGCGAGGGCGGCGCCGAGAATCCCGTAGTGCCCGATGAGCAGAATCGAGCAGGGCACGTTGATGAGGACGGTGAGCACATGGGCATCCCGATTGTTCTTGGGATGCCCCAGCGCCATCGAAGCGGTGGCGGCCAGGAATTCGACAGCCATCACGGGGATCACGGCGACCGGGAGCGCCAGATAGATCCAGGTGTCCCCGTACTTCTCCCCCAACGTTCCATAGGAGAGAATCAACGGCCATACGGTGAGGACGCCCAGACAGAGAAGGGGAAAGAGCAGCAGATTGATGCGGACGAGTTTCCTGAAACCGTCCGGAATCTGCTCCTTCGCTGCCGAGAAGATCGGGAGAGTGGCTCGCTGGACGATGAGGAGCGGGCGCTGCAGCAGCGTGAGGGCCGTGAGAACGAAGCCCCATCGTCCGAAATCAGCGCGCGTCATGCTCCGGTCAACCACGATGTTGACGACATGCTGGTTGCCGAGAAACGCGAGCCCCGCCACCCACAGCGGTCTCCAACTCCTCCACAGCGAGGTGTAGTCGGCGCCGAAGGGACGAAGAGGGGCGGGTCCGTCCCCATTCTCCCTCCGAGACCGCCGGGCAAAGATCCAGGCCATCATGACCGCGCCGGGAATCGTCCCCGCGAGAGCGCACCAGATCGGCACGAGTTCGTTCTGCACCCGGGGCAGGACGACGAGACACCCGAGAGACCACGTCAGCGATTGGAAGAGCAGGAATCCGAATTCCGCCCGCTTTTCGAGTCGGGACCGGAAGACGATCTTCCCCAATTCCATGAAAACGAACGGGCCCACGGCAACGAGTGCCAGAATCGTGGGTGCGCTGACTCTCCCCTTCAGGGCGAGAGCGGCCAAGCCGAAAACGGCGGCGACCGTCCCGCCGTAAAGGAAGAGGAAACGGAGGTATCGCCCCAGATTGCCGACCCGCGCATGAATATAGGTCACCAACGAGTGATCCATGCCCACGATGAAAAGTCCCGCCGTCACCTCGAGAACCAGCAGGAAGTGGCGATAGGCTCCGAGCTCGGCTTGCGAGAGGATCTCCGCCACGACGAAAAGCTCCACGAGCTTCGTGAGGACGCCCGTCACGATTTGCACGAGAAAGGCCACCGCCGTGTAGGAGAGAAGCTGCCTCAGCATTGCGACCCTTCTGTGATGCCGAGAACACCGGCCATCGTCGCCGTGCAGGCAGTGACGACCTCGAAGGCGCGACGATAGGTCTCCTCGTCGCCGCCGTAGGGGTCGGGGATCTCGACCGGTTCCTCGGTCGGCGCAAAGACCCCGAGGAGCAGCGTCTTGCCGGCGCATCCGGGCAAGATTTCCTCCACGCGCAGCGCCTGCGTCGCATCCATGACGAAAACGAGGTCGGCCTTCTCGAGGAGGGACCTGTCCACCACGGTCGATCGGCAGGCGCCGAGATGGACGCCCCGGGCCGCGGCCAGCGCCACCATCCGCGCGTCGGCGGGCCGGCCGCCCTTGGGATGCAATCCCGCGGATAGGATCTCCACGGTCGAGCTTCCCTCCAGGCGTCGGGCGAGATCCACCGCTGCGAGCGGACTCCGGTTGATGTTCCCGTGACAGACGAAGAGCAGACAACCGGACGTCCTCAATCGACGGTCGACGAGATCTCTTCCCTCCCTCATTCGCTCCGCCCGTCTTCGGACGCGCCGACGCGCCCTCCGGTCGCCCACCCGCTTCGTCACGTCGCGAATGAGTCGCCCCAGCTCGACGAATCCCGGTCGAGGGTCGCGAAAGCTCTGCACGTCGAGCACGCGCTTGGGAAGTAGGAGAGAACACCAGCCGCATACGGATTCGAGTCGACCGGGCCACCGGATGAGCGGATTCGGATCGGACCGGCGAAGGACCTCCATGAGCCACCAGACATCCCGTGTCAATGCACGCGACTGGACGCCGATCCGTGCGGGCTCATCGGTGGGCCTTTGCCCCATGACCAACAGGTCGTGGAGCATCCGTGGGAAGTCGGCGCCCGCCGCCAGCCCCAGAGGAAGTGATCCCCAAAAACGAGGGTTCACCTCGATCAGATGATGGGTCCCCTTCTTCTCGTCCACCTTGAATTCCACCATGGCTACGCCGTGAAAATCAGCCGCTCGGAGGAGCCGCGCGGCTTCATTCGCGAGAACCGGATCGACGGGGACGCTTTCCCTGAGGGAGCTGCCGCCCCCCGTCAACGGCCACTCGTGCAATCGTTTGTGCTGGAAGACGTAAACCGCCTCACCCCGATCCACGAGGACCTCCACGCCGACACCCGCTCCCTGCACGTATTCCTGGGCCACGACCGGGCCATAGCGCAGAAGGGGCTTGGCCGTCGCTTCGAGATCCTCGGGATGGACGGCATACCTGACGAAAAGGCTCGTTCTGAGATCCCCCTCGAGCGCCGCCACGGAGCGGAAGGGTTTGAGGACCAGAGGAAACCCCAACGTGTCCGCAGCCGCGCGAAGTTCCTCCATATCGTTCGTGACCCGTCCTTGCGGAACAGGGATATTCAGACGCTCGGCCAACGCCGCGGTGCGCCCCTTGTCGGAGAGCAACGCGTAGGAATCCGACGACGGCACCGCCAGAGTCACGCCATCGGGAAGCCTCGATCTCCCTTCGACGAGGGGCTCCATCGTGTCGTCGGTGACCGGTTGGACGTAGCGAATGCTTCGCTCACTCGCGATCCGACCGACGGCGACGAGGAAACCCTCCGGATCAGCTTTCGGATCGGGATAGCGGTGGACGCGATTACGGTATCGGGAGGAGCCTGCCAGCGGGTGGGCGACGGGAGCCGCAACATCCACGTCGACGCCCGCGCGGGCCAGGGAACGCAGGCACGCGAGGGCCGCGGGAGTGTCACCGTCCAGAACGAGAGCTCGCCCGCTCCGCGTCGCCATCAATCGCCCTTCTTGAAACCCGCGGCCAAGCGCGTGCCCTCGAGGGCGCAGAGTCCATCGAGTTGCCCCCGGAACGAGTCGACGGCCCGCGAGACGGACTCCATCTCCGCATAGTCGTGCCAGAGCAACAGCCCGCCCGGCCGAAGGACTTGAAGCGCACGCTCGGTATCGCTCACGACGTAGTCGTACGAATGACACCCGTCGATGAACACGACGTCGAACGGTCCTCCGAATTCGTTCCACTCGAGGGTTGCGGAATCGCCGAAAACCTGCCGAATGCGGGAGGCCTCGGGACGCCCTTGGAACTGCTCGCCCACTCTTGTCCGGTCCGTGACGTTGCGCTCCCGTCCCTCCGCCTGGAGAGCGAGGTCGGAGTCGCCCTCGAGCGGAAGGTCCACCGTCACGACGCGCCCATCATCGGGGACGTTCGCGGCCAGGTTGAGCGTCGTGTTGCCGTCAAAGGTGCCGATTTCGAGGATCTTTTCGGCCTCGACCTGCCGGAGCCCCAGCAGGATGCAGGTCACCTCGAACAGCGTGGTGGACGTACTCGGGTCCCTGCGGCCCGGATTGAGCAAACGAAGGTCCGAGCCCGCAGCCAGGTCGAAGACCTCGACGGCCGGACGGCGGGGCAGCTCTCCATGCCACCAGAAGCTCATCCCCTGGATGGCCGGGTCTTTCGGACTCAAGCGCCTGTAGATGTGGCCCAATGAGAACGGAAGCGCAAACCACCATTTCAGGCTGTACCGACGCAAACCACCAAATCGCATGCGGGCTTCTCCCATGAGCCAGGATCGGCCCATCTTGAACCGTTCAGGGGTTGGAATCCAGGTGTCCTCCGCTCATCCCTATCGACATCTCCCAGGTTTCGGTGGACGTAGACCCCCATCTCCGTTAAAAAGCGGGCGCCTTCAGATGTGTGAATGCGGGTTCATTCTCGGATTGTCGGGACCAAGCCATGGTCCCACGGGCATGGTCCGCGAGCGGAACAAACCAGCGGGAGAAGGGGATGACCCCAGACACCTCGAAGCCAGAGGCCACCCTGTTCGGCCACCCGACGGGGCTCTACAACCTATTTTTCGCCGAAATGTGGGAGAGATTCTCCTACTACGGCATGCGCGCCTTGCTCACGTTCTACATGATCAAGGCCACGTTCCTCCGGTATCCCGACAAGGATGCGTATGCCGTCTATGGAGCGTACACGGCGCTCGTCTACATGACGCCTTTCTTCGGCGGCATGATCGCCGACCGGCTCCTGGGTCAGAGAAAGGCGGTGATCCTGGGCGGCGCCTTGATGGCTGCCGGCCACCTTCTCATGTCGGTGGAAAACTCATTGGCTTTCTTCATGGCCTTGGGCCTGCTGATCGCCGGGAACGGCTTCTTCAAGCCCAACATCTCCACGATCGTCGGCGGCCTGTACAAGCACGGCGACGAACGTCGTGACGGCGGGTTCACGATTTTCTACATGGGGATCAACCTCGGCGCGGCCCTCGCCCCTTTGCTCTGCGGCTACATCGGAGAAACCTACGGCTGGCACTACGGCTTCAATTTGGCCACCCTCGGCATGTTGATCGGACTTGCCGTGTTCTGGGCACCGACGCGCATCGCACAATTCCTGGTTCTCGTGGGCGCCCTCGGCACGTCCGGAACGATGATCTATCTGCAACGCAACTCGGGGGCGCTTCTGCTCTCCATCTACGGTCTCCTCGCCGTCGCCTTGGTGGCGGCCGGACTCATCTCGACCGTGGCCCTCAATCGGGGAGGCATTCCCGAGGATGTGGGGCATCCACCGAACCCGGAGGAATTGAAGAAGCCCGGCCTCGCCGGAATCTCGAAGGGCAATCTCATCTACCTGGGTTCCCTGATCGCCGTTCCCCTGTTCGCCCTTTTGGTCAGCGCGAATCGCCAATTCACCATCATTCCTTCGAGTATGCTCGAGAAGCTGAAGGAGGGGGGCGGTTTCGGGGAGATCGCTTCGGTCGTCCTGGGCCAGATGAGTACGCCGGGGGGCCTGCTCCTCGCCGTCGCGGGAATCGGCTCCTTGACCTTCCTGCTCAAGGAGACCCTTCGCCTCGACAAGGTGGCCAAGGAGCGGATGTACGTCGTCTTGGTCCTCACCTTCTTCTCCTTCCTCTTCTGGGCGTTCTTCGAGCAGGCTGGAAGTTCCATCAACAACTTCACCGACCGAAACGTCGACCGGGTCTTCGAAGAACGGCAGGTCGAACCGGGTGAGGTGGGCTCGGTCATCGAACTCGAACCCAACCAGGAACAACTAGGACACAAGAAGGACGATCATCTGTTCAACATGACGGAACTCACGGAGTTCCGGGAGGCCGCGCAGAACGGGGACGGCCCGAAGACGACCGCGTGGAAGGTCCAAGACGACAACGTGGGCATGGGCATCGGCGGCAACGAAATCAAGGCCTCGGTCTTCCAGTCCGCCAATCCCATTTTCATCCTCATCTTCGGTTTGGTCTTCACGTGGCTCTGGGGCTTCCTGGCGGCCAGGGGCTGGGAGCCCAGTACCCCATTCAAGTTCTCCCTGGGCCTCTTGCAGCTCGGCCTCGGATTCGGAGCGCTGTGGTTCGGAGCCCAAAACGCCGATGCCCGGGGCATGGTCTCCATGTCGTGGCTGCTGCTCGGCTATCTCTTGCACACGACGGGCGAGCTCTGCCTCTCCCCCGTGGGGCTCTCCATGGTCACGAAGCTCTCGCCGCAACGGCTGGTGAGTACGGTGATGGGGTCCTGGTTCCTCGCAACCGCTCTCTCCAACTTCCTGGCCGCGGTCATCGCCCAATTCACGGGGGTTGGCGAAGGCGGCGCGGAGGGCAGCATTCCTCCGCCCCAGGAAACCGTCGACGTCTACGGCGGAGTCTATGGCAAGATCGCCATCGCGGGCATCGTCGCGGCCTTG
>CAZLGG010000126.1:0-11188 GCA_964559135.1 uncultured Planctomycetia bacterium | reverse complement strand
ACGGCGACGGGCGCCGTCCTCATGGACGAGTTCTTCCAGGGGGTCATCCTCGCCATGGCCGGCAGGATCGTCGAGCGGTTTGCTCGGGTCGTGGGGATCCCCAAGGAAGAGGCCTCGTCCCTCTTCCATCCGGGAACGTCGTCGGCGGAAGCCTTCGAGCATTACCTCCACGGCTTGGACGTTCTCTTGACGCAGCGGTCCGACGGGATCGAGCTCGTGGACCCGGCGGGGGCCCTGGAACCCTTCAGCGAGGCCTTGCGCTTGGACCCGCGCTTCGAAAACGCGCTGACCGGCGGGCTTTCCTGCGCTCTGTTGGCCTCGAAGGATTCATCCCGGCCACTCCCTCTCGAGCCCGTGCTCGCCACTCTCGAGACGTGGCTGGGCTGGCGTCCCGAAGACGTGCGCGTCTTCGCCGTGGCCGGCGAACTTCTGGCGAGTCACGGTCGGAACGAAGAAGCGCTTCGATGGCTGCAGGACGGCCTGCGCGTCGCCCAACCCGTCCACCGCGATCTTCTGCGTCGGTCGGCGGACATCCTCGTGGATCTCGGTCGGCAAGAGGAGGCGCTGGAGGCCTATTCGCGCTGCGAGGCGATGCGTCACGAAGACCCCGTTCTCGAGCGGATGGCTCACCTCGCCATCGTGTTGAATCGCTACGGTGAGGCCGCCTCGCATCTCAGGCGTCTTCTGGAATACGAGCCCCAGCGAAAGGATCTTCAAGTTCGTCTGGCTCTCGTCCTGGAGCGCATGGAGGATCTCGACGGGATGTGGGATCTCCTCGCGGGCCTGTTCGACGACGTGGCGCCGCCGGACGCCTCCCAGTTGTCGAAACTCAACGCGATTCTCGCGCGACACGAGGCGCCCGCAGGATTCGTGGATCGTCTCTCGGGGTGGTATCCCCCGGCGGATCTTGCCCCGGAGGCGCGCCTGCTATTCGTGCGCTCGCTCCGGCTGTCGGGCGCCAAGGCGACGGCGCGGCTCTGCCTGGACGGGATGCGCACGGAGCGCCTTTCCTCCGAGCAGAAGTCCGCCGCGGCGCGAGAGCGCCTCAACCTCGTCTTCGAGGACTTCGATGCCGTCTTCGGTGAACTCGCGCGCACCATCGTCAACGAGGGGGCGGCTCCCGACGACACGAGCCTTCTCGACGAGGCGGCGGCCGAGGCTCCGGACTTCTGGCCTGCCCACTTCCTCCGCGGGCTGGTCCTTGCCAAAAAGGGCGAGTGCGAGGAATCCTTGGTCGCGCTGGACCGCGTGCTCGCCAGCCAGCCCGAAAACGACGTGGTCTGGTACACGCGGGGCTTGCAGCTGGAAAACCTGGGTCGGAACGAAGAGGCCAAGACCAGTTTCGAGTCGGCGATCTCCTTCAACGGGAGCGAGCCCGACTACCACACCCACCTGGCCCTCGTCCAAGCGCGACTGAAGGACATGTCCGGTGCGCGCGCCTCACTCGAAAGGGTGCTCGAGCTGCGTCCCGAACACCCGGACAACGAACGCATTCGCCAGGCCATCGAAGACATCCAGTGACAGCTTCGGATCAGAGCTTGGCGCCCAGTCCGTACTTGGGCTCGGCCGCTTCGTAGAGGGACAGGGCCTTGGGCAAAAGGTCATTCAACTGCTGGATGCGTGTGGCGTGGCTGGGGTGCGTGGAGAGGAACTCCGGGGGTTGTGGGCCACCCCGTGCCGCCATCCTCTGCCAGAGCTTCGGCGCTTCGCTGGGGTCGTAACCGGCCTTGGCCATGTAGACGATTCCCATGTGGTCGGCTTCGGACTCATTGTCCCGAGAGAAGGGAAGCATCACGCCGTACTGCGCTCCCACGCCGAGAGCCGCCATGATGAGACCCCTTTGAGAGTTGCTGCGCAGGCTGATGTCGGCGACGGTCAGACCCGCTTCCACCACCATGCTCTGCGAAATACGCTCCCCGCCGTGACGAGCGATGGCGTGACCCACCTCGTGACCCAGCACGAAGGCGAGCCCGGCCTCGTTCTCACAGATGGGCAGGATGCCGGTGTAGACGACGATCTTACCCCCGGGCAGCACGAAGGCGTTGGCTTCGTTGCTGTCGATGAGGTTGACCTCCCAGTTGTAGTCCTTGTTGGTCACGGCGGCGATGCGATTCGCCACGCGGCGGACGATCTCGGTCCGACGGGCATCGTTGCTCACCTGAGACTTGGCCAAGACCTCCTTGTACGCCTGGAGCCCCAAGGCCTGCATCTGGTTTTCGGGGACGAGCTGGAGGGACCGGCGTCCGGTGACCGGGTTGGTGGCGCAGGCGGCAAGGACGGCGACGAGGGTGAGCAAGGGAAGCAGTTTTCTCATGGGAGATCCTCGAAATGAACACTCGGAGGATATCAACTTCCTCCGAGTGTTGCCCACCACCTTCCTGGGCTCGTTGCCGAAAATTCGTCCGCGGCCTACCCTGGCCCGTATCGCCGGAATCGAGGAGATCCCCATGAAATGGCTGAAGCGCACCCTGTTTCTCGCGGCCTTGGTCGTCGTCGTTGCGATGCTGGGCAGCGGTTATGTCAACTCTCTCGCACGCAAGCAGGTCGAGGCGTCGGCCTCGGCGAGCCTGGGCGTGAAGACCTCCCTGGACGCCTTGAGGCTGGGACTTTTCTCGTCGGATTGCGACATCTTGGGGCTGAGCGTCTCGAATCCCCAGGGGTTCTCGGAGACTCCGTTTCTGACCTTGGGTTCGGGGCGGGTCGCGGTGGCGCTGACGTCGCTGCTCTCGGACGAGATCCGCGTGCCCGAACTCGTCCTCGAGGACCTCTTTTTGAATCTCGAGGTGACGGAGGCCGGCGCGAACTACGAGACCATCCTCGACAACGTCACGAAGGGAGGCTCGGATTCCGACGATGAGTCCGGAAAACGATTCGTGATCGACCGGTTCGTCATGAAGTCCATCCATCTGGAGGGTTCGCTCCTGGGCGAGGCGTTCACCGAGGTCACGATCCCCGAGATCGTTCTCGAGAACGTGGGCTCCGACACCGACGGGGGGGTGCTCCTGGACCAACTCACGGCCATGGTGGTGCAAGCCCTCTTGGTGGACGTCAGCGTGAATCCGGCCGTGTTGGCGCGGATGCCGGCGGATTTGTTGAAGGGATTGCAAGGCGACGTGGGGAGGCTCGTGGATTTGAAGGCTCTGGACGGCGCCTTGGATATTCCAGGCCTGGAAGCTCTCGGCAAGGGCGGCCTCGAATCGCTGATTCCTGGAGGGAATCCCCTCGAGAAGGTGGGCAAGGAAGCCGGGGGGCTCCTCAAGGGTATCTTGGGGAAGTAGAATCCTCGGGCGTTCGCATTGAAAAGGAGACCTCCCCATGCCCGCAAGTCAGATCTTTCTCGTCGCGCTGGACGGCAGTGACGTGAGCGAAAGGGCGGCGGACTTCGCGGCCTCGAGGGCCCGCCAGCTCGAAGCCAAGCTCATCCTCGTCCATGTGATCGATTGGTCCGGCTTCGAGCACCTCACCTTGGAGGAGGCTGCGGAGCGCCACATCCAGAAGGAACAGGAAATCAAGGCGGCCGAGGCGCAGATCCTTCAGCCCATGAAGGCCCGGCTCGCCTCGGGGGATCTCCTGTTGGACGTCGAAGCCCGACATGGTCATCCCGTCGAGGCGATCGTGGAGTTGGCGCAAGAGCACGGTGCCCACGAAGTCTTCGTGGGCCGCCGCGGCGTGGGCAAGCTGAAGGCGCTGCTTTTGGGCAGCACCACCGCCGGCTTGGCTCAGGTCTGCCCGGTTCCCCTCACGATCGTCCCCTAATCCTCGATGACGAATTCCCTGCGGAAGAAGTCTTCGCGGCGGGGGTGATCGAGGATGCGGGGCTTCCAGGCTTCCGTTTTGAAGGTGAGCAGCGGTCGCGCCGAACTGCGCAGGAAGCGCCTGGCGGTTTCGCCCAGATGGGCGCCTCGGGTCAGCGCGCGTCCGAGGCTTCCCATGACCACCAAGGGTTCTTCGAGGGTGTCCACGTGTTCGGCGATGGCATAGCCGGGTACGGCGCCGCCCAAGAGTTTCGTCTGCACGTCCAGGCCTCGCTCGGCACGGAGGCTCTCGGCCAGCTCGGCCAGTTTTTGGCGGGCCGCTTCGGCCAAGGCAGGCTCACCTCCGGTGCCGGCGTAGGCCGTGTCCCACCAATCCTCGGCGTCGAATTCCGGATAGAGGGGCCAGGAGCCCGTCGACACGTGAACCAGCTCCAAAGGCGCGCCCCAGGCCTCCGCCAAGTCGGCGGCCATCGCCACGCCCCGCGCACTGAGATCTCCGAAGTTCACCGGGGCGACCAGGATCTTCGGTCGATGGGCGTTCGCCGCGACGAAGACGGGCCTGCGAGAGTGTTCCACCAGCGCTACGGCTTCACTGCCGAGGGCGGTGGCTTCCAGACCCTTGTGGCGGGCCCCTCCCGTGAGAATGAGATCCGCGTTCCAGGATTCGGCCTCTCTCAGGATCTCCTCGTGAGGCCGTCCCTCGACCAAAACGCCGCTGAACGACCGGGAATCGGGCTGGAGTCGGTCGAAGGACGAGCGAAAACTCTCCTCGATACGGTCCGCGACGCGACGGATCAGACGCTCGTGACCTCGGATTTCGTCTTGGCTGAAAATCCCGAACCGAGGGATATCGATCGCATGGATTGCGCGAATTTCCCCATTCTCCGGGCACAACTCCCGCGCCAGTGCGAGATATTCCTCCTCGTCGGGGGCTCCCCTCAGCGCAACCAGGACTTTGTGAAAGGCCGACATCGTTCCAACTCCTCCAGTGATGTTTCAATGATCCGTCGCAAAGGGCATTCCGGACCGGGCCGAGCGACTGGCCCGCCAGTTGCGGAATCCCCTCCTTACGGATTCTAAGACAACCTCCAAAAGGTGCACTGGGGAGAACGGTCATGGGCCATTCACGACGTCGTGCGATGGACGGCAATGAAGCCGTCGCAAGCGTGGCTTATCGGACGAACGAGGTCATCGCGATCTATCCCATCACGCCGGCCAGTCCCATGGGGGAGTTGGCGGACGCTTGGGCCACCGAGAAACGCCCCAATATCTGGGGGAACGTCCCCGAGATCAGTGAGTTGGAATCGGAAGGCGGAGCTTCGGGCGCCGTTCACGGTGCCCTCCAGGCCGGCGCTCTGACGACGACGTTCACCGCGTCCCAGGGCCTCCTGTTGATGATCCCCACCCTCTACAAGATCGCCGGGGAGCTCAACAGTTTCTGCATGCACGTGGCCAGCCGCAGCGTCGCGACGCATGCGCTGTCCATCTTCGGCGACCATTCCGACGTCATGGCGGCTCGGGGGACCGGATTCGCCATGCTCGCCTCGGCGACGGTCCAGGAAGCCCACGACTTCGCATGCCTGGGGCAGGCCGCCACTCTGGCCAGCCGGGTGCCCTTCATGCATTTCATGGACGGATTCCGCATTTCCCATGAGATCAATGAAGTGGAGGAACTCACCGACGCGGAGTTGCTCCGTTTCCTCGACGAGACCGCGATCGAGGCCCACCGCAAGCGGGCGCTCACCCCGGATGCTCCCGTCTTGCGTGGAACCGCTCAGAACCCGGACGTGTTCTTCCAGGCCAGAGAAGCCGCCAATCCCTTCTACGACGTCTGCCCCGAGACCCTGCGCGGTTTCATGAGTTCCTTCGGGCACATGACCGGTCGCCACTACGACCTGTTCGAATTCGAGGGGCATCCCGATGCCGACCGGGTCATCGTGGCCATGGGGTCGGGCGCCGTTGCGGCCGCCGAGACCGCGAAGCATCTGGCGGCGAGAGGGCAGAAGGTGGGTGTCGTCAAGGTCCGCCTCTATCGACCGTTCGTTCTGCGGGCTTTCCTCGATGCCCTGCCCTCCACGGTCAAGAGCATCGCCGTTTTGGATCGCACGAAGGAACCGGGCGCGCTGGGTGAGCCCCTCTACCTGGATGTGGCGTCGGCTCTGGACCGCGCTCAGGCCGAGGGCCTCCTTTCCGGCAACCGTCCTCGCGTGATCGGAGGTCGGTACGGACTGTCCTCGAAGGAGTTCACGCCGGGCATGGCCAAGGGCGTCTTCGACCACTTGATGGAGGATCGCCTGAAGCACAGCTTCACGATCGGTATCGTCGATGACGTGACGGGGCTGTCTTTGCCCTTCGACGAACACTTCTCGATCGAACCCGAGTCGACTTACCACGCGGTGTTCCACGCTCTGGGTTCCGACGGAACGGTGGGGGCCAACAAGAACACCATCAAGATCATCGCCGACAAGACGGAGAACTTCGCCCAGGGCTATTTCGTCTACGACTCCAAGAAGGCCGGGGCGCAGACGATCTCGCACCTTCGCTTCGGCCCGAAGCCCATTCGCGCGCCGTGGTTGATCGACGGCGCGGATTTCGTCGCGTGCCACTCGTTCCACGTCCTGGAGACTCAGGACGTGCTCTCGGTCGCCAAGGAAGGAGCGACGTTCCTCCTCAACGTTCCCTTCGATCCGATGAACGCTTGGGAGCATCTCCCGGTCGAAACTCAGAACCAGATTCTGGCGAAGAAGTTGGACGTCTGGGCCATCGATGCCTACGGCCTCGCCAGGGAGATCGGGCTGGGGCCCCGCATCAACACGATCATGCAGACCTGCTTCTTCCACCTGGCCGGAGTCCTCGAGGAAGAAAAGGCCATCCAAGAGATCAAATCCGCCATCGAAAAGACCTACGCGGTCAAGGGTGCCGAGATCCTCGCCAAGAACATGGAAGCCGTGGATCGCGCCATCGCGGGTCTGGTCAAGCTCGAACTCCCGGCCTCCGTGCGAGGCCATGAACACATTCGTCCGCCGGTTCCCGAGGAAGCGCCGGACTTCGTTCAGCGGGTCACCGCCGCCATGCTACGCGGTCAGGGCGATGCCCTTCCCGTGTCCGCCTTGCCTCCGGACGGCACCTGGCCCGTGGGCACGACGCGCTTCGAGAAGAGAAACCTTGCAGACGAGATTCCGATCTGGGACGCCGACCTCTGCATTCAGTGCAACAAGTGCGCCATCGTCTGCCCGCACGCGGCGATCCGGGCGAAGGTCGTCGAACCGGCCCTCGTGAGCGACGCTCCGCCCACCTTCGAGACGGTGCCTTGGCGTTCCAAGGACTTCAAGGATTGGGCGTATCGCATCCAGGTGGCGCCGGAGGACTGCACGGGCTGCCACGCTTGCGTCACCATCTGTCCCGCCAAGGACAAGACGAATCCCGAGCGGAAGGCTCTGGAGATGCGGCCGCAGGCCCCCCTCGTGGAGGAGGAACGAAAGAACTGGGACTACTTCACCCACCTGCCGGAATTGGATCGCACCCGCGTCAAACTCGACAACAAGGGAACCCAGCTTCTGGAGCCCCTCTTCGAGTTCTCGGGCGCGTGCGCCGGTTGCGGTGAGACCCCCTACCTGAAACTGTTGACCCAACTGTGGGGAGACCGCCTCCTCGTCGCCAACGCCACCGGATGCAGCTCGATCTATGGTGGGAACCTGCCGACGACGCCGTGGTGCAAGAACTCCGACGGACGTGGGCCGGCCTGGTCCAATTCGCTCTTCGAGAACAATGCGGAATTCGGATACGGGTTCCGCTTGGCCTTGGACACCCACCGCCGCGACGCGGAGCGCCTTCTCGGGACGCTCCTCCCCGAGCTGGGAGGAGATCTCGTGGAGGCTCTTCTCAGTGCAGACCAGGAGGACGAAGCTGCGATTGCCGCTCAACGAGAAAGGGTCGAGATTCTCAAGCCCAAACTCCGCCAGATCGACCGTCCGGAAGCGAGGCAGCTCTTGCAGATTGCGGATGTCCTCGTGCGAAAGACCGTATGGCTCGTGGGAGGGGACGGTTGGGCCTACGACATCGGTTACGGGGGCTTGGACCACGTGATCGCTCAGGATCGCGACATCAACATCCTGGTGCTCGACACCGAGGTCTATTCCAACACGGGAGGCCAACAGTCGAAAGCCACGCCGCTGGCGGCGGCGGCGCGCTTTGCCACGGCGGGCAAGCGCATCGGCAAGAAGGATCTGGGCATGATCGCCATGACGTACGGTCACGTCTACGTGGCCAGCGTCTCCATGGGAGCGAAGGACGCCCAGACGGTCCGCGCCCTCAGAGAAGCGGAGAGCTGGCCCGGTCCCTCCGTCGTCATCGCCTATTCCCCCTGCATCGCTCACGGTTACGACTTGGGGCAGGGCCCTGTGCATGAAGCGGAGGCGGTGAAAGCCGGTCTTTGGCCGCTGTATCGCTTCGACCCCCGGCGCCTGGAAGAAGGCAAGCCCCCGCTGCAGCTGGACTGTTCGGCACCCTCGCTGGACCCGATCGAAGTCTTCAAAAAGGAGCGACGCTTCCGCTTGGCGGTCGACCCGCATTCTCCTCTTGCGGACACGCTCATGGGTGCCGTTCGCCATCAGGTGAACGCTCACTGGGCGGTGCTGGAGCAGCTGTCGAAGATCACGGTCCCCTTCGGTCACGACGTGGCGGCGCCCGGCCATATTGCGGATGAGGAGACCTTGCGGACCTGATGAACAAAGACGGCCACTCCTCGACGGATACCGTCCTTTACGGTCCGGTGTCTTCGCGACGCTACGGGGTCACCCTCGGCGTGAACCCCATGCCGAGGACGAAGAAGCTGTGCAACTACAATTGCGTCTATTGCCAACTGGGCTGGACACCGGCTCAGCAAACCGGATGGACTTCGGACCTGGATCTTTTCGTTCAGGAAGAGGAACTGAATGAGGCCTTCGCGAAGGCGCCCCCTTCGTCCCTGACGGATGTCGACGCCCTCATGATCTGCGGCAACGGTGAGCCCACGCTGCACCCCCGATTCGAGGAGTTCGTGGACGCGTTGATGGCGGAGCGGGATGCCCGGATGCCGGGCTGTCCGGTCATCTGCCTCACCAACGGCACGCGCCTTTCGAAGGAGGAGGTGCGGCGGGCACTCAGCCGCCTGGACAGCGTTGCAGTGAAACTGGATGCGGGGGCCTACGAGGGACTGCGTCGCGTCAACATGCCCCGGGGCCCCGTCGACCTGCTCGCGTTGGGGAGGGCCGTGAAGACCCTGCCTCATCCCGTCATCCAGGCGTGTTTCGTCGACGGGGCCGTGTCGAACCACGGCGAGGCGGCGCTCGCGGCTTGGCTCGAAGCGTTGAAGTTCATCCGGCCCAGGAAAGTCGAAATCTACTCGGTGAGCCGACCGCCCCCTTCCCGGAAGATCCGCGCCGTTCCTCTGCGTCGGCTCGAGGAGATCGCTCGGCGGGTGAGGGAGGAACTCTCCCTCGCCGCCGAGGCGTATTGATGGTGCCTGCGACACGATGCCACGCGCGCTTTCGGGAACCCGCCGACCTTGCATGTCTCTGTTGTGATGGCCGAGCTTCCGCGTCGCGCCCCTGACGGGAAGACAAGATCATGTATCTCCGCGTTCTTGCGTGCGCCGCGCTTCTCATGGGCGGCCTGACATGGGCCGCCGCCTACTTTTCATTGAGCGCCGATCCGCCTCCGCCACCCCCTGGAACCTGGACGGTCGTCGCCTGGAACGACCTCGGCATGCACTGCATGGACTCGGACTATTCCGTGTTCTCCATCCTGCCACCCTACAACACGGTTCAGGCCCAAGTGATCGATGCCAATGGAGATCTCGTCGATGCTTCGGCGGGAGTCGTCGTGACGTATGAAGCCGTCGCCGACCCCGAGGGCTCGATCAACACGACCTCCATGGGAAAGACCAACTACTGGCAGTTCACGGGCGACCTGTTCGGCGCCTCGCCGGTGCCGGACACGGGCTTGGCCGGTCATGACATGCCGGGTTCCATGAACCAGCCTCAGACGATGACCTTCGAGGCGGCCGACAAGGTTTGGACGGCGGAGGGAGTGCCTCTGACGCCCTACGACGACATGGGGAGGAAGCGCTACTACCCCCTCATGCGGATCACGGCTCGGGATCAGGGGGGACAGGTGCTCGCGACGACGGACGTCGTGCTTCCCATCTCCGACGAGATGGATTGTCGCACCTGCCATGCTTCGAATTCGGGACCCCAGGCCGAGCCCCAGACCGGCTGGGTGAACCACCCGAACGCCGAGCGTGATTTTCGGCTCAACATCCTCCGTCTCCACGACGAGATGGAGCAGACGAATCCGCTCTTCCAGTCGGCGCTCGCTGCGACGGGGCTGGATCCGGCGGGTCTCTACTCGACCGTGACCAATCAAGGAAAATCGATCCTCTGCGCGTCCTGCCACCGGTCCAATGCTCTGCCGGGCACGGGTGTCATGGGTGTCACCCCCCTCACCACGGCCGTCCATGGCGGGCATGCCAACGTGAACGATCCGACCAACGGGATGACTCTGGATTCCAGCGCCAACCGTTCGTCCTGCTACCGGTGTCATCCCGGCTCCGAGACCCGTTGCCTTCGCGGGGCCATGGGGTCGGCGGTCGCCTCGGACGGCAGCCTCGCCATGCAATGCCAGAGCTGCCACGGGAACATGAGCGCCGTGGGCGCACCCGCTCGCGAAGGTTGGCTGAATGAGCCCGCCTGCCAGAACTGCCACACGGGTACGGCCCTTCAGAACTCCGGCCAGATTCGCTTCACGGATGCTCATGATGCAAGCGGTCAGTTGCGTCTCCCGGCCAGCAACGTCTTCGCCACGAACGCCAATGCTCCGGCGGCCGGGTTCAACCTCTATCGCTTCTCCGAGGGGCATGGCGATCTTCGCTGTGAATCGTGCCACGGTTCGACCCACGCCATCTATCCGGCGAGTCATGGCAATGACAACCTTCAGGCCAACGCGCTTCAGGGGCATGAAGGCACGATCGCGGACTGCACCGCCTGCCATGATAGTTCGCCTCAGACCGTCGTGGGCGGCCCCCACGGCATGCATCCCATCGGACCGGACTGGATCGACGATCACGAGGATGTGGCGGAGGACGGGAATCACCTCCAGTGTCGAACCTGTCACGGCACCGACTACAAGGGTACGGTTCTCTCCGCGGCGCTCGGACCCCGTGTGTACAGCACGCAGTTCGGGACGAAGGTCTTCTGGAAGGGCTATCAGATCGGTTGCTACGCCTGCCACGACGGCCCCACGGACGATGACAACAACAACAACATCCCACCGGTGGTGCAGAATGTGTCGGCAAGCACCGCGGGGACCACGCCCGTGACGGTGACCCTGATCGCGACCGACGCGAACGGCGATCCCGTCACCCTGCGGATCGTCAGGCAGCCCGCCCATGGGAC
>CAZLGG010000125.1:300-11215 GCA_964559135.1 uncultured Planctomycetia bacterium | reverse complement strand
AGCGTGTCCGACAAGACGCCGGTTTGGAGGATTTTCCGCATCGTGGACATGTAGTCGTATTCCACCCGGCGAAAAATCACTCGGTCCCCATCCACCAAGACGTAGGAGGATCGTGTGTCGGCGTCCCGGGGCTGCCCCACGGAGCCGACGTTCACGAGGACCTTCTCACGGCCGAGAACGTATTCGTCGTTCAATTCCGCGGGCCGGAGAAAGCGGCCGCTTTCGGTCCAGACGCCTGGGATATGGGTGTGCCCGAAAAAGCAGACCCGATCCTCCAATGCGGCCCAGATCTCTCCCATTTTCTTCGCGTCGCCGATGTCCGACGGCATGACATAGTCCTTGGTCTCGTTGCGTAGAGAACCGTGCACCAAGGTCGCGCCTGCTCTGCGTTCCGACTTCGGCAGTCCGTCAAGGAGTTCCCAGAGACCATAGTTCTCGTCCCGGGGGTATTCCGGAAGGTTGAGTTGATCTTTCGTCCATTCCAAAGCCTGCCTGGCTTTGGGATTGAAGTCCTCGGCGTAGAAAAGGAGCCCCTCCTCGTGGTTGCCCATGAGGATCAGATCGACCTCGCGCACCGCCTCGAGGACCTCCCGGGGATTGGGTCCGTACCCGATCACATCCCCCAGACAGATGACCGCGTCCACGGGAAATGCAGCCATGTCCTCGAACACGGCTTCGACGGCTTCCAGGTTGCTGTGCAGATCCGAGATCAGGGCGTACAAGAGCGGCTCCATTCGTGACGGGGCCTCTGGTAGCAAACGCCCGATGTCGCGGCAAGCGATTCCTCGGCGTGCGTTCACGCGGAAGTCAATGGTGCGAAACGGATTGCGACTCCATCGCCAGGAGCGACTTCTTCTGCGCGATCCCCCCCGATGCGGAGAACCCCCCCAGCCCTCCCCCGGCCTCTTTCACCCGGTGGCAGGGAACGACGGGAGGAAATGGATTCCGCTTCATGGCCATGCCTACGCCGCGCGCCGCCCCCGGATGCCCCGAGGCCGTCGCCAACTCGCCATAGGTGATCGTCCGACCGAACGGGACCCTTCGCAATCGGCGGTACACGTCGCGTTGGAATGCGGTGAGACGACTCCAGTCGAGTCTCACGTTGAACCTCACCGGTACGCCGCGGAAGTAGTCCTCCAGCTGCCGAACGAACTCCGGCCAGAGGTCGGCCATTTCCACGGCGTCCGGGAACTCATGTTTCGCCTTTTCCCGCGCCGCGGCCACCGTGGGCTCGGGGAGGCCCGAGCGTAGGAGGCCCCGTGGTCCCACCACGAACCATGCCGTTCCTTTCGCCTTCAGACGGACGACGCGATAGGCGACTTCAGTCGATGGTCTCCTCGTCATGCCCTCGCCTTTCTCGATCAGAATCCCCCGGGAAGAAGCCCTTCGTCCGCGAAGGAGGTGTAACCTCCCTCCCCGACCACGAGGTGGTCCAGAACCCGAATACCGAGGATCTCTCCGGCCGTCGCGATGCGCCGCGTGACGTCGCGGTCCTCGGGGCTCGGGCTCGGATCGCCGCTCGGATGATTGTGCAGCATCACCAGGGACACCGCGGAGTGGCGGATGGCCGGACGGAACACTTCTCTGGGGTGCACGAGGCTCCCCGTCGCGGTCCCGACGCTGATCCGCTCCCTCCGGAAGAGCCGGTGTCGCGCGTCCAGAAGCAGGATCTCGAAGACTTCCTTCTCGAGATCCCGCAAATCCTGGTGGACGAGTTGGAAGACGTCCCGGCTGCTTCGAATCGGCAGCCTGTCCGGTCGGGTCTCTCCGGCGAGTTTTCGGCCGAGTTCCAGCCCCGCTCGCACTCTCGCGGCGCGCGCCGGGCCGATGCCCGGAACACTTGCGAGTTCGTGCACCTCGGCGCGGGCCAGATCCCTGAGCCCCCCGAACGTTGCCAGAAGGTCCGAGGCCAATCCGAGCGACGGAGTCTTACCTCCGATCAATCGGGCGATCAGATCCTCGGTTTCCCGATCCCGCGCGGTGCCGTTACTTCCATGGGTCCGTTTCACATCCTCGAAGACGAAACCGCGGGCGTCGAGGAGACGCCCTTTTTGGAAAATGCTTGCGATGGGGGCGGGCTCCCCGGGTTGACAACAGGGTGCGTGAGGCTAAGACGGCGGCATGAGTGAATCCCCATGCCAACCCAAGGACTTCCGGAGCCCCCCCGCCCTCAAGGTGGCGATGATGCCCCGGGACGCCAACGTCCATCAGACCATCTTCGGGGGAGTGATCCTCTCCTACATCGACCTCGCGGGCGCCGCGCACTGCCGCCAGGACGGCTGCGATCGCTGCGTCACGATCGCCATGAAGGAAGTGGAATTCAAAGAGCCCGTCTTCGTCGGCGATCTCGTGAGTTTCTTCTGCAAGACGATGCGCATCGGGCGCACGTCCATCACCGTCGATGTCGAGGTTTGGGCCGATCGCTTCGAAAAGCCCCACCAATGCGTCCGCGTGACCGAGGCCATCGTCACCTACGTCAACGTCGATGAGCACAGGCAACCCGTGCCCATCCCCTCGCGACGTGGGGAGCCTCGCGAGTGAAGATCGATGGGAACCAAGCCGTCTCGTCGCTTTCGCCTTGACGTTTCGCCGGATGAGTCGTCCTGGCTAAGGGGTCCGCGCCATTGGGGTGACGGGACGGATTCCGCCGTGATAAGGGAGTCAGCACCGTGAAAAACATGAAACACTGGGGAGCCCGCTGGGTCTTGGCGGTCGTCGTCGTGGCCGGGGCCTGGGCCTTGGGTGGTGGGAGAAAAGCGGAACTGGGGCTCGGCTCGCCGGCCTCGGCCGTGATCGCCGAACTCGGCCATCCGGACAAGATCTCCCATGCCTCCGCCAATCAGACCTGGTTCTTCCTGAACGACGAGGGCGTGCTCATCCCGCGCGTCGTCATCAACCAGGGTTTGGTGGTGGAGATGCGGAAGTGAGTTTCTCGTAGAGATCCCGCCAGCGCTCGGCGTGGGCGGCCATGGGAAACTCCATCTCCACCAGCTTCTTGCCCGCCGCGCCGACGCTCGCTCGCAACTGTTGGGATGCGAGAAGTTCCCGCGTGGCTTCCGCGAATTGGTCGGGCCAATGCCCATCCCGCATCAAGGCCCCCCCGAGGGTTTCGATGCGCGGCCGCAACCCGGTCGTGGGGTCGCACACCACGGGCACGCCCACCGCCATTCCCTCGAGAATCGCCCGTTGCGAGGGGCGCGGGCGGCCATGGACCCAGAGCACCTCCAATCGTCGCACGAGGCTCGCCCATTCCGCCGGAGGCTCGAGGAACCGAACCCGCCCCCGGAGATCCAGATCCTCTTCCCAGCGCGCCGACGAGATCACCGCGCCGTCGGTGAAAACGACCAGGTCCAGATCCGGTTCGTCCGCGGCGACCACGCGGAAGGCCTCGAGCATCGGGCGGAGCGCGCCCACCTCCCCCGGGTTCAACACGAGGCCCAGATAGCGGCGCTCGAGGGGAAGGTCATCCGGCCCGAGAAGCGGCGCCGAACGCGCGGCGGAAAGATCGATTCCGTGCCCCATATGGATCTTGGCGTCCTCGGGAGCCCATGCGAGCCACGGACGGTCCCACGCGTCGCCGTCGGTCTGGGCGATGATCGGCGCCGTGAGACTCCGTCGGGCGAGTTTCTCGAAGATCCCCCGAAACCCCCGATTCCTTCGCGCCTCGAGGCCCTCGATGACGACGGGTGTGCGAGGAAACGATGTCTGAGCCAGTCCCACGATGACGAGGGAACGGGGCCCGATGGCGTGAACGACATCGGGATCGAATTTCGCGACCACCGATCGAAGTCCGAGAATGGCCTTCACGTCGGCCGCGAATCCCGAAACGCCCGCCCGATCTCGCGCTTCCAGACTCACGACGCGAACGTTTTTCCCCTGAATCTTCTCCGTGCCCGGCCCATGGGGCTCGAGGACGACGGCGGCTGCGTGAAACTGCATGCGTCCGAGTCGGCCCAAACGCTTCACCAGGTCCATCGTCGATCGATCCCTGGGAGTGCGATCCAGCACATAGAGAACACGAACGGGAGGACGGATTCGCCCCGTCGGCTGCGCACCTTCCTGCGCCTGGGTTTCGACCTCGGCCATGTCGTCCACGCGTTCCTCCTGCATGCGAGATCGACGGGACGAAACAGGGGTCTTCCCGCCGTCGGAGCCCCATACCATACTGCTCCAGCCCTCGGGAACCCACGGCATGAACGGATCGACGACGGAATCTCGCTGGACTCGCCCCTGGAGCTTTGCTCTCCTGTCGGCCCTGCTGTGCCTGCTGACTCATGGATGGATGGCGTCCTTGGAGTTTCAGCTGGACGACTACGAGCAGATCTACGACGCCGCGGATCTCGGTCGCCCCGCAGTTCTTCTCGGTCAAGACTCTCCTGGACAGATAGGTCTTCGCTCCCGCCCCTCCTTCGTGAAGTATTTCCGCCCGGTCCTCCACCTCTCGTTCGTCCTGGACGTCTTCCTCTTCGGGGCCGACGCCCGCGCTCTTCATTGGGTCAATGTGTTCTGGCACTGGCTCGCCGTGTTTCTGCTGTTCATGACGCTCCGCAAACTCGACTTCGGACCGTCACCCCAAGATGCGGCGCTCGGAGCTCTGCTCTTCCTCGTCGCACCGGGAAAGATGTCTGCCGTCAGCTGGGTTGCGGCCCGGGGCGATCTTTTGGCGGGCGTCTTCTTCCTCTGGGCGGTCCTCGCTCTTCTTCGCTGGCGACGTACGCGAAGCAAGTGGGCTCTCGTCGGTCTCGTCACGGCCACGGTCTCGGGCATGCTCTCCAAGGAAGGGGCGCTGGTCATTCCGGTCCTCTTGGCCCTCATCGATCTCTTCTGGATCCAGCCTCGCCAGCAGTCGGGGGCCCGACGGCGCTGGGGCCTCGCCATTCCCTTCCTGCTCCTCGCTCCTGTCTATCTTCTGATTCGTCACTGGATGTTCGGGGAGATGGCGAATTACTACGCCGGACATGTGAGGTCGTTTTCCCTGCCGATCGCCGGACGAATGCTGGGCGATTTCCTTCCCGCCTTCGAGAATGCGTTGGCCGGTGAATTCTACCGCACGCCGGGAGGGGTTCTCGCTTGGCTGACCGCAGCCGTCGCGTTTCTTCTCCTCATCAACCTCGTGTTCTTCGTCCTGCGGAAACCCCTCCGAAGGGGCAAAGGCATTCTCTTTTTGCTTCTGCTCCAACTCATCGCCATGGCGCCCAGCCTCAGATTCTATCGAGAGGCTGCGGGCTTCGACGTCTCCAGGCTCTTCTATCTCCCCTTCCTTCTGCAGGTTCCTCTTCTCGTCTTCGCGCTCGCGGGATGGCGAGCGAAGTTCCAGGTGAGACGGATCGCCGCCTTTGCGCTCGCAGCCCTCCTCGCCGCCTCGTGGGCCATCGCCACCGTGAGGCAGGTGCGGTCCCAGGGAACCGCCGCTCGGACGATCGCGCGCATCCGCCACGATCTGAACGCCATGGCCAACATTGCGCCCGAGCCCTGCGGTTGGCTCGTGATGAACGTGCCCTCGGACGTGGACCACATTCCGCTCTACGGCACCTTCATGAGCTATGCGTTCCGGCCCCTTTTCAACAACGGCACGGGGTTGGAAGTGCGAGCGTTGCTCAGCCGCGAACTCCTTCTCCGAGAGGATGCCCTCTACGAGACCCAGGTGCCCATCCGCATCCTCCGGTGGACGGGCAGCGCCGAGGACGGCCGGCTCGAGGCCCTCACGGGACTCCTGCCGGCGCCCGACAACCGACGTCCCACCCTTCAGTCCCCCGCCCCCGGCATCTCCTTCCCCGTTCCCGGTGGATTCGCCCCTCGCAGCGTCAAGGCCCTCGACATCCATCTGGATCGCACGCCCACCAAGGATTTCGGCTTGCAGATCACGTTCACGGACGAACATGCCGGAGAGTTCACGGCCCGCTGGAACTGGAAGGTCCTTTACGGCGTGGCGGATCGGTTTCAGGCCGCGGTCCACCGGCAATGGGACTGGGTGACCTTGGGGAGGATCGTGAGCTGCCGCGTGACGACATCGGGAGAAGAAGCTCCAAGAGTGGACTCGATCCGTTGCAACGGTGAGATTCCCAAGATCGAGGCCCTTTCACCTCGCGATGTCGACGTTCCCGTGGGTGGCGAAGGCCCCTGGCTCATCTTCCGCGACCCCCACGCATTCCCTTGGTATCGGGTGCGGCTGTTCATCGAGCCTCGCACGCTCACCTGGACCCTTCCACGGACACGATTCGACGTGCGCGACGACGGCGCTCTTCGGATTCGGTTGGATACTCCCGGGTTCCATCCGGGTGAGATCCCCGTCTACTGGGAGGATCTTCGTCCCGGCGGCCGCATCGATCTTCTGGGCGCGTTGGGCGTGACGCGGCTTCCTCTTTCTTGGATGGTCGAGGGGTTGAGGGGCGACGAGTCTCCGCGAGCCCTCCCCCAAGGCGAGTCCGATGTGGTGACGTTCTGGATCACACGCTGAAGCGGCGCCGCTCAGCCGCGGTCGCTGGTCTTCCTCACAGAGAGTCTTCCCATCGCAGCACGACTTCGTCGAAGCGTCGGCGAAACACGTCATAGAAGACCTCGTAGAAATCCTTCTTCTTCCCACCGAGCGCGCGGAGTAGTTCCTCGATGCGCCCGATCCCATAGCGATCCTTCAGGTAGGCCACGAAACCGAAGGATTCCGTGTACGCCAGTTGAGCAGTGCGGGAATCGGAGATGACGGCGAACGACGGGGGGAGACGCCTCAGAGGCACCCAGCGTTTGGCCTCTTTCGATCGACGGAGAAAAATCCTCGCCGCCTCGAGCGAGCGACCCTCACCGATCTGCGCCAACCCCTCGTTGAACCATGCCGGACAATGGGTCGTGATTTCCGAGACGAGAAAGTGGGTGAATTCGTGCCGGAGGGTCTGGCGAATCTCTCGTTTGCGAGCCTCGAAGTTACGCATCGGCACACGGATTTTCCCGTCGAAGACACCGGCCACCCAGGAATGAACACCCGTGACCCGTTTGAAGTCCCTGTCCGAGTAGAGAATGACGGTGAGGAGATCGGAAGGGAATTCGTGCAGGCCGAGCCCCATCTCCCGATAGGCCTCTTCCAGCCAATCGAGGACCTGATCGGCCGCCTTGGTCGATTGCTCGCCGGAATACTTGCAAAGGAAATGGGTCGACGAGCGGGTGCGCATGGCGCCTTCGATCGCCAGCTCCCGACGGATCTTGGCGATCACGTTTCCCAACGCCTCGCGTCGCGCCGGATCGAGTTCGGCCGCCTTCGTCAGATTGGCAAGAGCCGGCTCGAGAGCTTCCTGTCTGTATTGAAGAAGCCCGAGATACTGGTGCGCCGCTGCGCAATTCCGGTCCCATCGCAGGGCTTGTTCGAGAGCCTCCGCCGCGGCGGCAAGGAATCCCTTCTCCATGAGGACCATGCCTCGGAACGCCGCAATTTCGGCATTTCGATCGTCCCACGAGGCCGCCTCGCGGAGAATGCGGAGAGCCTGGTCGGGTCGCCGATTCCTCAACGCGCGGCGTGCCGACGAGAGGTAGGACCGAACGAGATTGGTGACCATGACGTCGGGCAGTTCCCCCCCCCGGCCCTTCTCTTCGCCGAGGGCCTGCGTCAGGATCCGAATGGCATCTTCGAACTTGCCCTTTCCGTAGAGCTTGACGGCGGCCTCGTTGGCCGCAAGAAGGTCCCGGCCCGTCTTCGGCGGGTCCTGTGCCGGGAGGGTCCCTGCGAATGCGAAGACGAGGCCAAATGTGATGACACGCGTGAATCGATTCAACGGCGGCGGCGCCTTCCGCTGGCGGTTCGACCCCGCTTCAGCGTTGGGGCCTTCTTTTTCTTATCGGTCTCTTCGAAGGGGCGCTGCAGCTCCAGGGACTGCTTTTCCGCCGCCAAGGGATTCAGCGTGAGGGTTTTCTTACCCCGAATGGACTCCTCGATGTCCTCGATGAGGTCCTTCGGCGATTGATAGCGGACGGCCCGATCGGCAGCCATCATCTTCTGGATGAAGTAGTGGACGTGAGGCGAGACGCGGCTCAGCCCGACGGAACTGAGGCTGTCCACGAACCTCTGGGCCATGGTTTCTTGATCGTCGGAACCCTGGAATGGGATCTCCCCAACGACCATGTGGTAGAGCGTGACACCGAGAGCATAGATATCGGATCGAACGTCCACATCGTCCTCCCCCATGGCCTGCTCCGGAGAAATGTACTCCACGGTTCCCACGGTGAACTCACCTTCAACCGTGTCATTGCGATCGACAGCCAGTCCGAGGTCGCACAGCTTCACCGTGTTGTCGGGCGTGAGCAGAATGTTGCCGGGTTTGATGTCGCGATGAACGACGCCGTTCTCGTAGAGGTGGGACAGGGCTTTCGCGATCTGCACGATGACGTAGAGAGCGGCGTCCTCCTGGAAGGGGCCGCCCTCGTCGATGTACTCGAGAATCATGCGGCCGGGAACCTTTTCCATCGTGAACGCGACGAGTCCGTCATGCTCGATGAGATTCAAGCCCTTGACGATGTTGGGGTGATTGAGCGCAATGAGGAGCTGGGCCTCCTTGCGAAATCTCCGGAGAGCCACTTGATTGCGAACGAGATGGGGCTTGAGGATCTTCATCGCCACTTCGTCGCTCTCGCCCGCCGGCTGCGCCCCATAGACCCAACTCATGCCGCCGACGCCGAGAAGGCTCCGAATCTCGTATCCGGGAACCAATGCCGCGAAGGGAAGCTCCGGGCGCATGAGAAGGCGGGCCTCCGACTTGGTGATCCATTTCTTGGCCACGCACATCTGGGCGACCGTCATGGGCCTCCCCTGCTCGATGAGTTCCGACTGGGACTGCAAGACGCGCTCCATGAGCGACCGATCGATGAGACCGTCCATGACGAGTCTCGCCGCGAACTGCATGTCGGATGGATCCTTGGGCTTCACCGATTGTCTCCGAGAGTGCATCCTAACCCCTGCCATCGCCCCGGGGCGCAGGAAAACATGAATGATGCCATGAGGAAAGTCCCCGATCGCCTGTTTTTCTCCGCCGGGCTCCTCTCGGCCCTCGCCGCCGAGGCCGAAGCGGCCTCCCCTCGGGAGATGGGCGGGCTGCTCCTCGGACGGGAACCTCGACGGGTGCGACGCTTTATCCCCCTCCCCAACGCGGCGCGACGACCCGACGAGCACTTCCGCGCCGACGTCCAGGCCCTCATTCGAGCGTTCGATGCGGCGCGGGCATCGGGCTGGCGGGTCGAAGGGCACTACCATTCCCATCCGGGTCAAGCCCCTCTCCCATCCCTTCGCGACATGAAACACTGCATGGAGGATCTACCACTGCTTCTCTTGGGCACGGGCCACCGTCCCCTCCGCGGATACATCCGCCGAGGCTCGACGTGGTTGGAAATCGGTCTCGCAACCCTGAATCATCTGGACGCGTCCGCGGGACATCCCTCGCCTCCGGCACCGAACGGCCCCAAGGCAGGCGGTGCGGACCGGGATTTCATCTAACTTCTGGCCCCCCGTTGGTCGATGTATCTGGCGAAGGGCCGCAATTGGGAGACTGCCAGGGATGATCCACGCTGATTTCAATCTTGTCCTCAAGTACTGCGAGGTGCTGGATGAGTTCATCAAGATCCGGGTCTTCTCGGACGAGGAAGCTCGCGAAGTGGTCCAGCGGGCCACGGGCTCGGACAAGGCCAGCTATCAGCGGGTCATCGTCAACGCCTGCATCGGCGACTACAACGACGAGTCTCTCCAGAACGCGGAACTCGAAACTCTCGGAACCGTCGACATCGAAGAGATGCTCTATCTCCTCTGCGTCGAGGTGAATCCGTCGCTGGACATCCACCAGGTGTCCGTGCAGATCACTTCGACGGATATGGTCATCGACGACGACCCCGCTCTCCAGAAAAAGCTGCGTCAACGCACGCGGGCCAACCTCCGCCGACTCGCGAACATGGAGAAAGAGATCCGCAACCGGGTCATCGGACAGGAGCACGCGGTCGAGATCGTCACCCGATCGGTCAAGAAGTCGGCGCTGGGTCTTCGGGACCCCGAAAAGCCCGTGGGAGCCTTCCTATTCGTGGGCCACGTGGGCGTGGGCAAGACCGAACTCGCGAAGGCGATGGCGGAATACATGTACGGTTCGCAATCGCGGCTGGTTCGCGTGGACTGCTCCGAATATGCCCTCCCCCACGAGTACGCCAAGTTGATCGGATCCCCCCCCGGCTACATCGGCCACAACGAGGGTGGGTATCTCACCGAAGCGGCGAAAGAGATGAAGGACTTCATCGTTCTCTTCGACGAGATCGAGAAGGCCCACAGCAAGATGCACAACATTCTCTTGCAACTCCTCGACGAGGGGGTCGTCACGGACAGCAAGGGATTCAAGGTCTCCTTCCGGAACGCCCTCGTGCTCATGACGAGCAACCTCGGCGTTCGCGAGGCCAACGCCAGCCGAGACGGAATAGGATTCGATGTCGCGAAGAAGGATGAGACGCGCTACGAGGAGATGAAAGAAACCATCTTCGCATCGTTGAAGAAGGCTTTCCGCCCCGAGTTCATCAATCGCCTGGACGATGTCATCGTGTTCAACACTCTCAGCTTTGACGACAGTTTGAAAATCGTCGACAAGATGATGGCCGAATTGACCTGCATCGCGGAACGAGCGGGCCTGGGTCTGACCGCCCTCCCCGCGGCCAAGGAGCTCATCGCCGAGCAGGGTTTCAAGCCGGAACACGGCGCTCGTGAACTCCGCCGGACGATCAAGAAACTCATCGAAGAGCCTCTCACCGAGAAGCTCATCAACGAGGAGATCCGCGAGGGCGACTTCATCGCCCTCGACGCCGACGACGGCAAGATCCGTTTCGAAGTGATCTCGTCCGACGCCCTGGAGGCCGCTCCCGAGTAGGCATGATCGGGCCTCGACGCCCCCGTCGAGACCCAACCCCAACG
>CAZLGG010000125.1:0-290 GCA_964559135.1 uncultured Planctomycetia bacterium | reverse complement strand
ATGGACAGCCGAGCTTGCTCTTCCTGCCGTCTCCCGGGGCATCGGTCACTCCGCCATCCTTCCTAGGCGCACCAAGCTCTGCGCCCCGGAAGAAAGGACATCTCACGGAGACGCCGAGGCACACAGAGGCATGGGACGAGCGGCCTACGACCTGTCCTCTCCTTCCTCTCCGTGGCTCCGTGCCTCCGTGAGAGAAGAAGCTGAACGTCAAAGAGGCACGAAACCCATTCCCACAAGCCGTGGCGCGGGTGAGACGGGGAGTTCTCTCTCCAGGGCGAGAGAACTCCCGA
>CAZLGG010000124.1:0-11310 GCA_964559135.1 uncultured Planctomycetia bacterium | reverse complement strand
GCTCGGAGCTTCCATGACGTTCTGATTTTTCTCTCACGGAGCCACGGAGTCACAGAGAAGGACGTCGCGGATCGCGCGTCGCTCGCTTGCTCATCCCCCTTGCATCGTAGGGTCTCCGCTCTCTGTGAAGGAACCCTTCCTTGCTCGGCACGACGACGCCTTTTTGTCGCGCGACGAGGTGTCGAGGTTCCGCCGGCACCCGCGTGCCGGCGGTGCGATCAGAAGACGAGGCTGGATTCGGCGCTGTAGTTGTTGCCGAAGAGGTCAACGCGGTGGAGCTTCGTCTGCGTGGGGATTGCGGACTGGAGAAACGGCGCACAGAGATTGAGGTTTTGGTTCGAGAGGGTGCGGTCGTAGGGCAGGTCGTCGTAGTCGACTTCCAAGGGGCCTTGGAAGAATTCGACCTCGAAGGACCCGTCGAGAGAAGGGTTGGGTACGAGGCCGGCGTCGAAAGTGAAATTCAACATGGCGCCGGCGAGACCGGGGTTGGTGAGGAGGCCGCTGGTTGCGTTGAAGCCCGGGAGGGCTGCCAGGACATCGGCGGGGCTCGCATCCGCATCGACGGCCGCGCGAAGCGGGAACGAGAAGGGCCCCACCATCGTCCCGTCGTTGAAGGTCACGGTGATGACATACACGTCCCGAGGCCCGGTGGCATCCTCGACTTGGGGCTGCCTGGAGAAACCGGCTTCTCCGAGCGCGACCGTGAGCAGCCATTTCGTGGGGCCGGGTGCGGCTCCTTCGGTCAACGTGAGCACCTTTGTTCCCGTGGCCGCGGAGAGGGACTGCCCGGCCGCATTGACGGCAAGCAGTTGAGGGCCCGTCACGACGACACCCAATACGCCGCCGTGCTGGCCGATGAGATCCCTGGCCTTGATCTCCAGAATCGTGCGGAAGCCCGCCGGGAGACCCGCGTCCGGGTAGAAGCTGAGCTTGACCGTGAATTCCAGGGGGTCCTGATTTCCGCGGATCTTCCACACTCCCGCCTCTTCGGCGACTTGGATTCGGTGCAGGCTCACCTGCTCCGTCCCCTCGGGGAGGGTGGGACAGATGGAGGTCGTGAACGACGTGGTGTCCAAGTGGAGGACCTCGGTCTGTCCGACCGCGGGTGCGCCCGTCGGCAGGGGCGGGGCCGTCGTCGTGTCCGGACCGAACCCGTCGAAGCGGACATGGGTGAAGCCCCCGGGGATGGGCAAGCGGTCCTGGGCCACCTCCGCGATGAGCGCACTGGCCGGGGCGCCATCGTGGAGGAAGGTCGGGCTCACGAGGGACGGCAAGTAGTTCGGGTTGTCCAGGATTTGCGTGGCCCCATCGATGAAGTTGCGAAGGACGGTCTCGATGTCGTCCCGTACGTCCAGCGTGACCGCCCCGGTGAAGCGAAGCGCGAAGGGGGGGGCCGTCGGGTCCGAGAGGATGGCCTGGAAATGGGTCAAGGGGAATCCCGGGGGCAAGCCGCCGTTCAAGTCGATGCTCCAAACGCCCGAGACATCCGTGAACGCTCCGAAGTCGAGAAGACTCGTGGGCGTGATGCCGTCCAGGACGACCGACGTCGTCGCGAGATTCAGATCGAAGACGTCGTTGCCGACGGGCAACGGGGCCGGGGCGAGACTCGGGGAACTCAGGAGGACCAACGGACGCTGGGGCGCGCCGCGAACCTGGAATCGCAGATGCGATGCGGCGGCTGCGCGGTGATGTCGGGGTGCGCTCCCCGGGGGCGAAGGGATGACTTCCGATTCCGTGAAGATCGGCTGGCTCGTGGCGTCGACGAGGCCCGTTCCGTTGATGGACAATTCCGCGAGGGGTGAGTTGGCCTGCTGGGCACGGGTTGCGACAGGCGCCGCCACCATGAGCGCGGCAGCCAGCGTGATGCGAAGGAGCATGGGAACAATCTCCAAGAATGAACACACGAGGGTGGGCGAGCGAGGTCGGGTGACCCTCATTATGGGCAGAGCCTTGCCATCGGTCCAGGAGAAAGTCGGGCTCCTGGTTCCGGCGCGGGGCGGCGGATATGCTGGCGGCATGGCCCCCTTCGACCTCCGACGACGCCCCTTGAAGAACCTGCGGTTGTCCGTGACGGACCGATGCAACCTCCGGTGCAACTACTGCATGCCGGAGGAGTCCTATCAATGGATGCCTCGGCCCGAGTTGCTGAGTTTCGAGGAGCTGTCTCGCGTCACGGACGCATTTCTCAACCTGGGCGTGGAGAAGGTGCGACTCACCGGGGGCGAACCCCTGCTCCGGCGGGATCTCCCTCGTCTCGTGGAGAGCCTCGCTGCGAAGAAGGGGATTCGAGATCTGGCTCTCACGACCAACGGGCTTTTGCTCGCGGATATGGCGGCACCCTTGAAGGCGGCCGGCCTTCACCGCATCACCGTGAGCCTGGATACGCTGAAGCCGGACAGGTTTCGCGAGCACACCCGCAGAGACGACCTTCCCCGCGTTCTCGCAGGCATCCAGTCGGCGCTCGATGCGGGCCTCCCGCTGAAGCTGGATACGGTGGCGCTCCGCGGCACCAACGACGACGAGCTCGAGGATCTGCTCGCCTTCGCTCGCGAACGCGGCGCCGAGCTGCGGTACATCGAATACATGGACGTGGGCGGCGCCACCCAGTGGTCTATGGAGAAAGTGGTTTCGAGGGATGAGATCCTCGCCCGTCTGACGCGCCGGTTCGGCTCCATCGAGCCCGTTCGGGAGGAGTCCTCCGCGCCAGCGACCCGCTATCGACTCGGGGACGGCACGGTCTTCGGGATCATCGCTTCCACGACGGCGCCCTTTTGCGCGACGTGCGATCGCTGCCGCGTGACGGCCGATGGGCATCTGTTCCTCTGCCTTTACGCCAAGGAAGGGCTGGATCTTCGGGCTCAGGTGAGGGGCGGGGCGGCGGACGAGGAGATCGGGGACATGATCGCTCGGGCCTGGAATCTCAGGGACAACGCCGGGGCCGAGGATCGCCTTAGCCTGCGCGAGCGCGCTCCTCTGGCGGCCCGTCGGGAACTCGAGGCCAACCCCCGCTTGGAAATGCACAAACGCGGAGGTTGAATCGCCGCGCCCCCTCGATGGTCAGGACGGGTCGCTGCCTTTTGCCGCGAAGTTGTAGAAGATGCAGATCATACGTCCGAGGGCGTACCCCACCAGGAACGCGTAGGCGAACCCGATGAAGGCGCCTCCCCAGGAGACCGAGTAGAACGGGAAGTACACCCGCAACAGCGAGAGGTGTTGCCCGACGTGCTCGCCCCCCTTGATGACGAGGACGATCGTGGCCACGAAGAGTCCCAACCCGAAGAGGACTCCGAGGGCGACGCCCCAGGCCCGGCCGTTCAACCGAACGACGTACGTCGAGAATTCCGAGTCGTTGCCGCTCATGCCGTCGTTACTCTCAAATGTGGTCCAGAAAATCTCGATTCGCCTCCAGGTTAGCCTTGGCGCGGATGAGGAAGATCCAAGTTCCGACGACGGTGTTGCGGACGGCCGCCAGAATCCACCCGGCGACGAACCCGGACCATGCGCCCCAGAGAAAGCCGACCAAGGGACCGGACCATGACTCCGGATCGAAACCGGAGAAGTACTGCCCGAGAAGTTGAAGGTGCACCACGTGGTCGGGGTCGAAGAGGAGGTGATAGGTCGTGAGGAGGGCGACGATGAGCCCGAAGGTCAATCCCAACGCGGCTCCCATGGCTCGTTTGACCAAGGGTGCGAACGCGAAGCGTAACTCGGGCGGCAGTTCCGCGAGCGCGTCCCGTCGTTCCTTTTCACGATTCCTCGGCATGGCCGAATCTCCCACTACCATTATACCCTCCTCCATCGACGTAAGCGTGAACCGAGCGCCCTCAAGGTTCTCCGGCGGTGGACCCAGTTCGCGAATCCGGGGCGAAGAATGCCGGACAAACGGTCGTTTCCCCGGAAGTAGAACGCGTCTAACCGGGGAAGATCCCACGCCGAGGTGTCGGCCTCGATGAGCCCGAAATGTGTCGTCACGAGCCGGTCGAAGGTCTCGCGCAAGGCGTCGTCCAACCGGCCGTGTCGATGCCCGAAAGGATACGCGAAGCTCGTCACCGAGGTTTCCAGGACCTCTTCGAGCCGTTTCCGAGCTTGGACCGTCTCTCGCTGAAACTCCTCTGCCGAAACACCGCGAAGCGACACGTGGCGGGCGCCGTGACAACCGATGTCGACGCCTTCGCGTGCTAGGCGGCGCAGGTCGTCCGCCCCGAGAAGGGGGAGTCCCGAGGCGGGACCGGTCTCCCAGGAGTTGACCTGCCCCAGCATGTCGCCGACGGCAAAGACCGTGGCCGGCCATCCGCGATCGCGAAGCCGCGGCCAGGCCGCCTCCGCGAAGTTCACATACCCGTCGTCGAACGTGATCGCGACGGCGGGAGCCTTGACCTCCATCACCCTCGCGAGGGGGACGACCGCGACCCCGGCTCCGGCGAGTTGGTCGAGGTGACGCACGAAGTCCTCGGAGGGGGTAGAGATGACCGACCCGCTCTCGTCGATGGAGTGATACGTCAGGATCGCTTTCACGCCGGGGGTTCCTGCAACTGCTTGCGTTGATCGGCGAGCACGTCATCGATGATCTCGTCGAGAGGGGTTTCGGGCACGAAACCGAGGGCATCGCGCAGGCGCGTCACGTCGGGGACACGCCGGGGCATGTCCTCGAACCCTTCGGCGTAGGCCTTCTCATAGGGGATGAAGACGATGGGGGACGGCGAGTCCGCCCTCGTCTTCACCCTCTCGGCGAGCGCGGAAATGCTGATCTCCTCGGACGTTCCGACGTTGAAGACTCTTCCCACGGCCGCGGGCTCGGTGAGCAGCCGAACGACGGCCTTGACGACGTCGCGGACGTGAGCGAAACAACGCGTCTGCTCTCCCGAGCCGTAGACCGTGATGGGCTCCCCCTTCAACGCTTGGGATGCGAACGTGGGGAGCACCATCCCGTAGCGCCCCGTCTGTCGGGGGCCGACCGTGTTGAAAAACCGCGTGATCGTGACGGGAAGGCCCCGCTCCCGCGCATAGGCCAGCGCCAGCCACTCGTCGAGGGCCTTGGAACACGCGTAGGCCCATCGGGAATGCGTCGTGGGGCCGAGGCTGATGTCGTCGTCTTCGTGGAAGGGGGCCTTGTCACTCTTGCCATAGACCTCCGAGGTCGAAGCCAGCAGGACCGGGGACCCGTCTTCGGCCGCCGTTTCCAGGATGATCTCGGTGGCCTTGACGTTGGTCTCGATGGTGTGAACCGGTCGTTCGACGATGAGCTTGACGCCGACCGCCGCCGCGAGGTGAACGCAGGCGTCGCAGTCGTTCATGAGCTCGCGAACGAGCGTCTTGTCCAAGCAGTCGCCCTCCACGAAGCGAAAGGTTTCGTCGTCGTCGAGTGACTTCAGATTCTCGATACGGCCCGTGGAAAGGTCGTCCAAGGCGACGACGAAATGCCCCTGGGCGACCAGGAGTTCGGAAAGATGGGAGCCTATGAATCCGGCGGCTCCGGTGACGAGTACCCTCATGTCGGAATCCTCTCCTTCGCGTGCACTCGCGCCCGCTCCGCCAGTTCATGTTCCCCCTTGCGCGTCGCCGTGCGGGCGATGAGTTCCAGATACCGCGGAACCACTACGGACTCGGACCAGTGTGCATCGAAGCTCTCTTGTCCGGCCCGCCCCAGCTTGTCCCGGAGCTCCGGCTCGCCGAGAAATCTATCGAGGGCGGACCGGAGTTCGTCTCCCGTCGAGAACAGCAATCCCGCGCCCGAGGCCTCGACGATCTCCGGAAAGGGCCCCAGTCGGCGTGCGATCACGGGCGTCCCCTCGCGGAAGGCTTCGATGAGAATGATCCCGAAGGTCTCGTAGCAGACGGACGGAACGATCAGCGCCCGCGCCCCCCGATAGTAGCCGACGAGTTCCTCATGGGGGAGTCGTCCCAGGAAGCGGACGTTTTCCACATCCCGAGCCAGGTCCTTCAGCACGGAGCCGTACTCACCTTCCCCGGCGATCAACAGATCGGCGTCAATGTCGCGGAAAAGCGGGATCACCTCGTCCAGACCCTTGATGCGCTCGAGCCTGCCCACGAAGAGGAAGTAGGGACGGGCGCCGTGATGGGGCGCGTCGCCCGCATGGGCCTCTTCGATGCGGTCAGGGAGGAAGTAGGGGAGGACCTCCATGTCTCGAGGAAAGCCCAGCTCCCGATGCTTCGCGCGGGAGAACTCGCTCATCGCGATGAAGGCATCGACGTGTCGACTCATGCGTTCGAGAAGCCCGGTGCGTCGCCAGAGCTGTGGCGGGCGGCGGTGCCTGAGGACGCAGCGAAAACACTGACGGCGTGTGCAGAGTTCCCTGCCGTGGCGCCACAGGACGTGGCTCTCGCACACCAGCCAGTGTTCGTGGGCCATGTGGAGTTTGAGACCCGACCCCAGCGCGAAAAGTCCGGGGCCTCCGAGGAGCGACACGTTGTGGTAATTGATGACGTCGAAGGTGTGGGTGTCCAGGACGTCTCGAATCGCGTTTCGCTTGAGGCCTGGGCGTCCGGTCTGTTGCGTGACCAAATTTTGCAAGAGCGGGTGCCGGCTGTCGATCCGGTGCACGGTGATCCCGTCGATCTCATCGGCATGGGGGGGCGCGCTCGATCCCGTCAGAAGACGGTAGGCGCCGGCGTCGTGGATCACATGGACCTCGACGCCGAGACGGGCAAGGCCGCGGGACAGCCGTTGGACGCCGATCCCGTCCCCGCCGAAATTGCATGGGGGATAGAACGTCGTGAGCATCGCGATGCGGAGACGGTTCAAAGGACCTCCTCCATCGCTTGAAGGACGTCCGCCGCCGTGCGGGTCCAGGAAAGCCTCGAGGCTCGTCGGAGGGCTTCTTTCCCGAGAGACTCCCCGAGTGACGCATCCTCGGTGATCCGCACGAGCGCCGCCGTGAGCGGCTCTTTCTCTCCGGGGGGAACGAAGAACCCGCCGCCTTCGAGAATCTCCGGAAGCGGGCTTTCCTCGGTGGCGACGACGGGGGTGCCGCACGCCGCCGCCTCCACCGCCGGGAGACCGAATCCCTCGCACATGCTGGGCAAAACGAGGGCTTCCGCTCCGGTGTAGACCGCCCGGAGGTCGTCGTCGTCGATCCGCCCCAGCCAGGACACCTGCTCGTCGAGTCCCAATTCGTGGGCCAGCGTCTTCAATCGCTTCGACTCCTCATGGAAGACGTCGCCCTCTCCGCCCACCACGATGAGTCGGCGTGGGGGAGAGACGGTTTTCGTCAGCGCGGCCAGGGCTTCCAGGAGGAGGTCCAACCTCTTGTGAGGATTGAGCCCCCCGACGTAGAGCAGGTAGGGGGAGGAGGTCGGGATGCCCACCCGCTCCAGTACGGAGGCGACCTCCTCCGCGGAAGCGGGTTTAAAAACCCGGGAGGCCGCCTCCGAGGTGACACGCAATCGATCTTTCGGGATGCCGAGAACTCGAGCCAGGTCGGCCGCGGCCTTGTTCGAGACGGTGAGGATCAGCTGGGCCCGGGCGATGGCCCACTTCACCTTGAGCGACCAGAGCCGGCGGGCTTGCCCGTTCGCGAAGCAATACCGGGGAAACCGTTCGGGGATCGCATCATGGATGCACACCAGGCTCCGAACGGAACGAGGCGGCGGAAACCAGGTGTAGACGGTGGGGAAAAAGACCATGTCGGCGCGGGCTCGTTTCAGCAGACGTCGCATGCGCCAGAGGTCCTTGGGCGTGCGGGCTCCGTCCGCGGAGGCGGCCTCGACCGGCGACGCCGCCAGATTCGCGAACTGGACCTCGGCGCGATCCGCGTACCGGGCGAGGTCGTCTCGCTGTCGGTGATCGGCGAGAAGGACGAACCGATGATGGGAGGCGGCGTTCAGCAGTTCCGGCAGGAACTCCCTCAGGAAACGGCCGTATCCCCGACCGTTGGCATGGCTGGTCGCGTCGATGGCGATTCTTCGGGACCTGAGCATGTCACCGCGCTCGCGACGTGCTCTCCGAAGAGAGCACCGTCTCGTCCACCCGCTGCTCTTCGTGGTATTCGAAGTCCGTGTTGACGGACCAGATGTCATACGACCCGCCGTTCATGTTCTGCACGGCCATCATGGCCGTCAGCATCGAGTGGTCCTGGTTGTTGTACTTGTGCATTCCGTTCCGGCCCACCGTGTGGAGGTTGTCGATGGGATCGATGAAGTTGCGAATCCCGTCGATGTGTCCCTGATACGCGGCGTCGTAGATGGGATAGGCTCGCTGCTGGCGGATCACGCATCCGTCTCGGATCTTCTCGACGGGGGCCAGATTCAACCGGCCGATCTCCTCGGACGCCAACCGGATGAGATCCGCGTCGTCCTGATTCCAAAGGCCGTCCCCTTCGAAGCAGAAGTACTCCATGCCCAGACAGGTGCGGTCTTTGTCCGGCACCATCGCCCGGCTCCAGTTGTTGAAGTTCTGAATGCGCCCCACCTTGACGCCCGGAGTGTGGACGTAGATCCAGTTGTCCGGGAAAAGGTGCGGCTCGTCCACCATGAGGGTGACGACCAGAAAATCTCTATACCGCAGCCCCTCGGCCGCGGTTCTGGCCTCTTCGGGGGCCTGGTCTCCGCAGGTGCGGACGAGGTCCCTGAGCGCCATGCTGGAGATGACGTGATCGCACTCGATGATCACGTCCTCGTCACCGTGCCGCGCCTTGACGGCCGTGACGCGTCCGTCCCGCAGCACCAGCCCCCGGGCTTCGTGGTGCATCAGGACTTCGCCGCCGAGTTTGCGAATGCGATCTCTGCACGCCTCCCACATCTGACCCGGTCCAAGCCGAGGGTAGTGGAACTCGTCGATGAGACTCTTGATTTTCTTCGACCGCCGGTTGAGGGACGTCGCATCGAGGATCGCGCGGCCGAGAGAGAGGTTTTGAATCCTCTGGGCCGCCCATTCGGAGCGGATCTCGGTGCAGGGGATACCCCAGACCTTTTCCGTGTAGGTGCGGAAGAAGATCTCGTAGAGCTTCTTGCCGAAGCGATTGGACACCCACTGCTCGAAGTTCTCCTCGATGGGCGAAGGCCTGAATTGAGCCTTGAGGTAGGAGAGCACGATGCCCACGGATCGCCAGATTCCCAATCCGGTCAGAGCGTTTCTCGCCCTCAACGGGTAGTCGAAGAAATGCCCGCGATAGTGGATGCGCGAGAGGCGTGGGACGCAAAGGAAGTCTTCTCCGAGGATCTCTTCCCAAAGGCGCTGAACGGGTTCGATCTTGGTGAAGAATCGGTGCCCACCGATGTCGAATCGGTAGCCCTTGTAGTCTTCCGTGCGAGAAATGCCGCCCACCTTGCGATCCGCTTCGAGGACGGTGACCGCATGACCGTCCTTCGCGAGGAGGTAGGCGGCGGTGAGGCCCGCGGGGCCTCCGCCGATCACGACCGTGTGATCTCCGGGTTGGAGGGGACGGATTTGGCGCGCGTCGGATTTCACGTCATCGCACCTCCTCGATGGCGGCTTCCCGTGAAGTCGGATTGCTGGAACGGGATGCGAGATAGCTCCGCTTCCAGTCGCGCAACGGGCCTCCCACGCGATAGCGAGCGAGTCCCGTGAGGAATTCCCAACACGTGGATGCCCGAACGTGACTCATGCCGGCCGAACGCATGCGCGCGAAGACGTTCATCTCGAGGACGGGAAGCTTCATCACCTTGGCCTTGATCATGATCTCCGGATCGAGGAACCAGCGGCGCGAAGAGAGCTCCATGACTCGAAGCGCCTCGGCGGGGATGATTTTTGGCAGGCCGTTCACGTCGATCGACCCCAGGCGGGGAAACAACAGTCCGATCAGGGCGTTGTAGGCGATGGAAATCACCTTCCGTCGGAATCCGTCCATGCGGAACCGACGCCGCACTTTGCCCAGCATGGGGTGCGGGCCGGCCTCGAGGATCTTGAACAGGCGGACGACGTCTTCGGCATCCACCTGACCGTCCGCCGGGATGATTCCGACCCAAGGGGCGCGGCACCGGGGGAGTCCCGCCAGGATTCCAGACCCATAGCCCTCGTTGACGGGAACCGTGATGATCTCGATGGGGAGGCCCTTCGCGCGGAGCTCTCGGAGAATCCCCGCTGTGCCGTCCCGGGAGCCGTTGTCGACCGCCACGATTTCGATGGGGATGCCCTCGGCGGAAAACGCATCGGTGAGATCCCGCAGCGTGAATCCGACCACCGCCTCTTCATTGAAGCAGGGCATGACCAGGGAAAGGCGAGGTGAAACTCGTTCCCGATCCGCCGATTGTTGCTCGATTCTCGAAGTCAAGGTTCGGTCCAGCTGCGACTCGTGAACTGACGGGGCCATCGCGTGGGCCTCACCCCGCGCCTTGCCGCGAATCCGACATCTCTACAATCGGCTGGAGCCCGGGGGGAGGCTGGAGACAACATGCTAACCCGCTCGATTCTCGATTTCGCCTCCTTCTCATGCCGTGCGGAGAGAAACTCCGCGTAGGTCGGCCGGAAAATTGTTGTTTTCTTGTTGTGCTTGGTCACAGGATTCGACGGGGAGGGTCCGAAGTAGGATGGGGGAGTGCTCGAGGAGTGAACATGCAAGGTGACGGCGGGCGTGCGCAGGGGATGAGATCCGGACTCCTTTGGCTCTACGGAGCGGAGGCGTTGGGGAAAATCCTCGCTTTGTACGCCTTCGGGCACTTGGGACGGGTTCTTCTGGAAGCCGGGATGGGAGACCTGGAGTTCAGTCTCCACGCCTTGTTCGTGGCGGCCTTGCTGCTCGATGCCGGCCTTGCCCCGTATGGAGTCACCGAGGCTTCCCATCATCCGAAGGGCGTGTCGACGCTCGCCGGACGCATTGTCGCGCTCCGCTTCATGCTGGCCTGCGTGGCCATTCCAGCGCTCGTCCTCATTGGCTGGGCCCGAGGCGGGGCGCCGGATGCGACCCGGCTCACCGCCCTCTACGCCCTCGTTCTCCTGCCGGGTGTCTTCGCGCTGAACTGGGCCTTCGAGGCCAAGCGGGCCATGCACGTCGTCGCCATGACGAATCTCTCGAGACAGATCGTCTTCGCGGTGGGCGTGACCCTACTCGTGCATGGTCGCGAGGACATCCTCAGGCTCCCCTTCATCGACGGCACCGGATTGGCGGTCGCCGTGTTCGTCCAGGGGTGGTTCTTCCGCCGTGGGGTGGGGGCGTTTCCGGTTCTGGGGATCTGGCACGGAGTGGGCAAGGTCTTTTCTGAGAGCTTGCCCCTTTCGGTCTCCTCGCTCGTCTGGGCCCTTCGCATCTTCTTGCCGGGCCTCGCCCTGGGCTTTCTCGCTCCGGCCTCGACCATGGGGCGATACGGGGTCGCGCATAGGCTGTTCATGGCTGC
>CAZLGG010000123.1:0-11406 GCA_964559135.1 uncultured Planctomycetia bacterium | reverse complement strand
TCAGGACCCGGTGTCCACGCCCGACCCACTGCTCCAGGCCGTCCAGGAATCCGGACTGAACACGAGGGGCGTGCCCCTGTCGCGTCTGGAGACGCCGCCCAAGATCGACGGCGTCCTGGATGAGGATGTTTGGAAGAAAGCCGCTCGCATCGACGGATTCCGGCAGGTCGTTCCCATCGAGGGCGCGTCACCCAGTGAGAAGACCGAAGTCCTCATGGCCTACGATGCGGAGAACCTCTTCATTGCAGTGAAATGCTTCGAGGACGACCCCGACAAGATCATCGCCACCCAGATGCTGCGAGACGGCGACTTGGGAAGTGACGATCGGATCTCCTTCGTGCTGGACACCTTCCACGACCGACGCAACGCGTTCTACTTCCAGATGAACGCCGTGGGGGCCCGAGGCGACGGTCTCGTGGAAAACAGCGGTCGTGTCAATCGAGATTTCGATCTCATCTGGTACGGCAAGGCCGAAATCGGTCCGGAGGGTTGGGTGGCGGAGATCCGCATCCCCTTCAAGAGCATCTCGTTCGATCCTTCGGGGATGGAATGGGGTTTCAACATCGAACGATTCATTCGACGTCTCAACGAGACGGATCGCTGGGCGGCGCCCAGGCAGAACGTGCGCCTCCAGAGCATGGCCGAGGCCGGCGTCATCGAGGGTATTCGGGACATTGAGCAGGGGCTGGGTCTCGATGTCAAGCCGTTCGTTTCCTTGAAGTTCACCCACGACCGCGTCCATGATCGCGACGTCTTCAATCCAGAGCCCGGTCTCGATGTCTTCTACAAGATCACGCCGCAGCTCACCGGCGCTCTCACGATCAACACGGATTTCGCGGAAACGGAGGTGGATGCCAGGCGTGTCAATCTCACGCGGTTTCCCCTCTTCTTTCCGGAGAAGCGGGATTTCTTCCTTCAGGACGCCGGAATTTTCGACTTCGGCGGCATCCGCAGGAACCCTCTTCCATTTTTCTCCCGTCGCATCGGGATCGGGCCGGGGGGGGCGCCCGTCGACATTCTGGCCGGCGTCAAGGTCACGGGCCGCGTCGGCCGCCTCAATGTCGGCCTTCTCGACGTGCAGGTCGACGCCTCGGGTGACATCGACGGCAAAAACCTCGCCGTCGGCCGCGTCGCCTTGAATGTCCTCGAGGAGAGCCAGGTGGGAATCATCACCACCGTGGGCGATCCTCGCTCCAACGAGAGCAATGCTCTCGGCGGTGCGGACTTCCGCTACCGCAACAGTCACGTGTTCGGCGACCAGATCTTCGAGGCCATCGGCTGGGCGCAGCGATCCTTCACGCCGGATTCCGAGGACGGCGAGTGGGCCTACGGAGGACGACTGAACTATCCGAATGACGCGTGGCGGGCTGGACTGGGCTTCTCGGTGATCGAGGGGAGTTTCAATCCCGCACTGGGATTCGTGAGTCGGCGAGGTATTCGCGAGCTTTTCGCCAACGCCCGCTACCGGTATCGCTTTGAGGAAGGCAGTTTCATCCGGCGCATCGACTCGGGTTTCAGAGGGTTCCTCGTCACCGACCTCGGCTACGACGTGGAGACCGCGAATCTCGAATTCGAGATCTTCCAGATCGAGGACCAGCAGGGGGACGAGCTGACCCTCAACTACATCATCAACGCCGAGCGTCTGACGGAGCCCTTTGAGATCTCGGATGGCGTCACGATTCCGGAGGGACACTTCAGGTTCGATCGGTGGCAGGTGGCATTCGAGACGTCGTCCGGCTGGGTCGTGGGTGGCAATGCTTCGGTCGAGTGGGGCGATTTCTTCGACGGGACCCGTCTGGACGTTTCCGCCGCCATCGAGTTCCGACCGTCACGCCACTTTTTCTTTTCCCTGCAATGGGAGCGCAACGCCATCGACCTTCCCGGCGGCAGTTTTCACACGGATATTGGGCGCGCTCGAATCAACATCTTCTTCACGCCCGACATCTCCTGGAACAACTTCATCCAGTACGACAACGTCTCGGACCAAGCCGGTATCAACTCCAGATTCCGTTGGATCATCGAACCGGGCCGAGAGGTCTTCTTCGTCGTGAACCAGGGATTCGTCGTCACCCGGAGCCGTTTCGAATCCACGTCGACGGCGATCACGGTCAAGGTGGGATGGACATTCCGTTTCTGATGGCCGACGTCACTCCGGATCTCCTTCTCGATCGTCTTATCGCCCTGCACGATGCCATGCGGCGGGCGTTCCTTGATCGCATCGCGCATTCGGAGCGTGGAGAGGTCTGGGATGTCGAGCGAGAGGCCGAGAGCGACACCGTCTATGCCTTGGACGCCGTGGCGGATGAACTCGTCCTCGGGCATCTGGAGGCCTTTGTCCGGGAGACCGGTCAGACCGTGCGCCTGTTCGCGGAGGGGATCGCGGATCGCGGCCTCGTCATCCCGGCTGACGATTCTTCCTCAAAGGTGGTGTGGCGCGTCCTCATGGATCCCCTGGACGGAACGCGGGAACTCATGGTCCAAAAGCGCCCCGCGTGGATTCTCACGGCCGCCGCTCGTGAGGCGCCCGACGGTGCGCGTCTGCACGACGCCGTTCTCGCCGTGCAGACCGAGGTCCCGTTGGACAAGCAACATCTGGCCGACCAGATCTGGGCGGTCAGAGGTCAAGGCGCGAGGGCCCGGCGATGGAACCGGCTGGATGGCCGGATGACGAGTCTCCTTGTCCGCCCGACGAGAAGTAAGACGTTGGCTCACGGTTTCGCGGCGATCTCCCGTTTCTTCCCCGGGGCGCGGGATGAGTTGGCGGCCATTGACGACGAGCTGATGGAGGCCGTTCTCGGACCGGTGGAGGCGGGAAGGGCTCGGGTGTTCGAGGACCAATACCTCTCCACGGGCGGCCAGCTCCACGGGCTCATGTCCGGGCAGGACCGTTTCCTCGCGGACCTCAGACCCCTGATGGCGCCGTTCCTCGCAAGACGGGGGGAGGATCCGGGGATTTGTTGCCACCCCTACGACCTATGCACCCTGCTCATCGCGGAGGAGCTGGGCGTGATCGTTCGACATCCGAGCGGCCGGCCTCTGGACCTCCCCATGGACTGCACGACCCCGGTGTCCTGGGCGGGTTACGCCAACACCGCCATCCGGGATCTGGTCGAGCCCCATCTCGTTCGCATCCTTCGGCGCCGCGGGCACCTTCGGCGCCCGTGATGTCGTCCCTCTCCGGGGGCTTGTTATCCTGCGCACCATGGACTCTCCTCCTCCCAGACGTCGCTCCCTTTTCGGCTACGAACCCCCGCGCTCCGGTGCCGGAAACGGCCCTCTCAGCGTCACGGAATTGGCTCAGCGCGCCCGACGTCTCTTGGAAGGCGAGTTCGGCCGCGTCTCCGTCAAGGGTGAGATCACCGACGTCTCCCGGTCTCAGAGGGGTCACGTCTACTTCACTTTGAAGGACGCCAACTCCCAAATCCCCGCCGTGCTCTGGGAGGGTTCGGCGAAGTCCCTGGATTTCCGGTTGCAAAACGGTGTCGAGGTGGTGGCCCGCGGCCACCTGACGCTCTACGCCCCTCGGGGGCGATTCCAATTCATCTGCCAGAAGCTCACTTTGGCCGGGGAGGGGCTCCTCGAGGCGAAATTCCGCGCCCTGACCGCCGAGTACGAGGCCAGGGGTTGGTTCGACGAGTCTTTGAAGAAACCGCTGCCTTTTTTGCCCCGCGTGATCGGCATCGTCACGTCGCCCTCGGGAGCGGCGATTCACGACATTCTGGAGACGCTCCTCAGGCGTCATCCGCGGGCCTCCGTCCTCCTCGCGCCGGCCAAGGTGCAGGGCGATGGGGCGGCCGAGGACATCGCTCGGGCGATCCGACTTCTCGACGGAAGAGATGACGTGGACGTCCTCATCGTGGGGCGCGGCGGCGGAAGCTTGGAGGACCTTTGGGCTTTCAACGAGGCGCCGGTGGTCGAAGCGATTCGACAGGCCCGCACTCCCGTGATCTCGGCCGTGGGCCATGAGGTGGACGTGACGCTGGCCGACCGGGTGGCGGACGTGCGCGCGCTGACGCCGACCCGCGCCGGCGAGGTGGTCGTGCCCGAGCTGGACGCCCTGGTGGAGGGCGTTCGCATCCTCCGCGATCGACTCGATCGGGAGGTGACGGGGCTGCTCCGCAACGCGGCTCTCACGGTGGACGCCCTCGGCCGCTCCTGGGCGCTGCGCGAACCGCGACGCATGGTGGAGCGGGCGGCCGGACGTTTGAAGGACCTCCGCGCGGCGCTGGCCCGGTCCCTCGAGGGAGCCCACCGGAGGCTCCAAGATCGGCTCCATCGTCTGGATCGTCTGTCTTCGGGGAGGCTGCTCGTCGCGAGACTCGCTCGGGCTAGGCAGGACGTGATGGGGCTTCGCAAGGCGATGGACGCCGCGATGCAACGGAGTCTGCGAGGGGCCCGCGCCGAGTTGGACCGGACGGGCCCGCTCCTGGAGAGCCTCTCGCCCTTGGCCGTGCTCTCACGGGGCTACAGCATCACACGGACGAAGAGCGACGGACGTATACTCCGGACCGCCAACGACATGGCGCCCGGAGACGAGATCGTGACCCTGCTGGCCGACGGAGAGATCGTCTCCAGGGTCGAAGAGTCCTGAAGCGTAAAGGAGCCGCGACGGCCATGGCGAAGAAGGTGGATCTGAGCTTCGAGGAGAAGCTGAAAAAGCTCGAAGACATCGTGGAATCTCTCGAGAACGGGGAACTGGCTCTCGAGAAGGCGGTCGATCGGTATCAAAAGGGGGTTCGGCTCCATGCGGAGTTGCAGGCCGACCTCGACCGCATGGAGAAGCGGGTGCGGATGCTCACCGAAGAAGGGGGGGAGGTCGCATTCGAGGGAACGACCGGCGAGGACGACGACCAGTGAGCGAGCAGCACGTCAAGGCGCTCCTGGCACGTCACCGGGAAACCGTGGAGAGTGCGCTCCTGGATCTGCTCCCTCCTTGTCCGGAGTCGGCCCGCGTCATCGATGAAGCCATGCGGTACAGTCTCCTCGGCGGGGGCAAGCGCCTTCGTCCCGCGTTGGTCCTGACCACGGCGGATGCGCTCGGTGGTGAGACCGGGAACGTCCTGCCCGCGGCCTGCGCCATCGAGATGATCCACACCTACTCCCTCATCCACGACGATCTGCCCTGCATGGACGACGATGATCTTCGGCGAGGCCGACCCACCTGCCACGTCAAGTATGGGGACGGATTGGCCACGCTTGCGGGGGATGCCCTTTCCAATGCCGCCTTTCACGTCATCGCCGAGCACACGAAGGATGCGGACCTCGTACGTGGTCTCATTCTCGAACTGGCCCGTGCCGCGGGCTGCGAGGGGATGATCGGCGGTCAGGTTCTGGACGTCATCAGCGAGGGAGAGGAACCGCGACTCGAGAGAGTCGAGGAGATCCATCGCATGAAGACCGGGGCGCTTTTCATCGCGGGGCTTCGTCTCGGAGCCGTCGGATCGAGGGCTTCCGCCGAGACCCTGGAACGCTTCACCCTCTACGGTCGCAAGGTCGGGCTCGCGTTTCAGATCATGGACGACATTCTGGATTTGGTCAGTGATGCCGAGACCTTGGGCAAGACCGCGGGGAAGGATCTCGAGCAGAAGAAGATGACTTGGCCGGCCTGCGTGGGATTGGAGGAGTCCCGCGTCCGCGTACGCGGACTCGTTCGCGAGGCCCAAGAGCTGATTGCTCCTCAGGACCCCCGCGGAGATCTCCAGGCTCTGGCTGCATTCATTCACGATCGCGTCAACTGAGGACACTGTTCATGGGCGGACTGCTCCAGTCGATTCGAAATCCGAGGGACCTGAAGCAGATCCCTCCTTCGAAGCTCCCGAGGCTGGCGGACGAGATCCGGGCCGCGGTGACCCGCAGGTTCGCCATGCGACGGGACTACCTGGCCAGTGCGTTGGGGATGGTGGACTTGACCACTGCGCTGCACTACGTGTTCGACTTCGCGCACGATCGCCTCGTCTTCGATCTGGCCCATCAGGCGGCCGCCCATCTGGTACTCACGCGGCCGGAATTGGCGGGCGCGGAGGGGGCCTCGTTCATCGAAGGGGCCTTCCCCGGGGAGGAGCGGGAACCTTGGGACCAATTCTTCTCGTGCCATGCGGGAGCGTCGATTTCGAAGGCGCTGGGCTTGGCGGCGGGCGCCGACGACGAGAACAAGACCGTGGCCGTCATTGGCGACGGTGCCGTTGTGTCCGGCATCGCCCTCGAGGCTTTGAACAGCGGCGATGCGTCCGACAAGGACGTTCTCATCATTCTCAACGACAACGAGATGTCGATCTCGAAAGTCGTCGGCGCGATGGGAGAGGTGTTGTCCAAGATCCGTGTCGGCAAGGCGTACAATGACTTGAAGCGAGATGCTCACAAGCTGCTCCAGGCGATTCCCTTCGTCGGTGAGAGCCTGGACAAGGCCGCCGAGCAACTTCGCGACGCCCTGACGAAAGCACTCGTTCCAGGGGCTCTCTTCGAGAAGCTCGGGCCGCGCTACTTCGGGCCGGTCGACGGCCACAATCTCGCCCACCTCGTCCAGTTGCTGGAGGAGACCAAACGCCAAAGGGGATTCTATCTCCTTCACGTCGTCACCCAGCGACAGGCGCCGCCCGAGGAACCGTCCGGGGTGGCCCTCCATGTCCAGGACCCGGTTCTGTCGGACGACCAGGAGTATGCCTTGCAGGGGGACGAGCGGTACAACGCCCTCGTCGTCCAGTGCGTCGAGAGCCAGCTGAAGAACGATCCGCGCACGACGGTCGTGGCCCTGGCGACGCCCGAGATGGAGTCGTTGGGAGGGATGGTCTCCCGTCTGAGAACGATCTATTCCAACCGTCTGTGGAACATGCGGGTCAACGAGCAACACGGCGTCGCGTTCGCGGCCGGCATCGCCAAGGCGGGAAAGCGGCCTTTGGTCATCACTCCGGCCGCACTGTTCGCACGCGCCCACGATCAGGTCACGCAGGAGGTGGGCAGCCGCGGCCTTCCCGTGGTGTTTCTCCTCACCTACGCAGGTCTCGTGGCCTCGGACACCACGGTGGACCACGGGGCCGACGATCTGTCATTTCTCCGCGGCGTCACCGGGATGGACGTGATGGCGCCGCGCGACGGGTGTGAGTTGGACGCCATGGTGGCGTTGGCCCTCAGGCAGGACGGCCCCGCCGCCATCCGAGTACCCCACGGATTCGCTCCGGATGCAGCGAGGCTCCTGCCGGAGAAGGAGGAACTCCATCGCGGACGCTCCGAGATCCTTCGCAAGGGCGCCGATGCGTGCGTTCTGGCCCTGGGGTCGATGCTCTATCCGGTCATGGAGGCCGCCCAAACCGTCGCCGAACAGGGTGTGGAGCTGACCGTGGTCAATGCCCGGTTCGTCCGGCCCTTCAACCCGGATTTTCTCCAGACCCTCGTGAAGAGCTACGGCTTGGTCTTCACCGTCGAGGAGCATCGCTTCTCCGGCGGTTTCGGATCCATGATCCTCGAGAAGGCGGCACGGTGGGGAGTCGGCGCCGACCGTATCGTGCCCATCGCCTTGCCCGAAGGGCCCCTCGGTCGGGGACGTCGTTCACAGCTCTTGCGTCGCCATGGGTTGGACCCCGCCGGGCTGAGTGATCGATTGCTCCACCTCTATCGGAAGTGGGTTCGCTCCCCCGGCTGAGTGGGTCGCGTCTCTTCCATTCCGCGGGGGTATCCCGGGATCGGTTAGCATGGCATTCCATGGCCCACGTGTTCGATGACAAGACCGTTGCCCGACTGAAGACCCTTCGCGTCCGTCTCTCCGGCCTCGTGAGCGGGGAGAGGAGCGAAGGGATGCGGTCTCGACGTGGGGGCGGGCGCTTCGAGTTTCGCGATCATCGCCCCTATACGGCCGGTGACGACTTTCGTGGGGTGGACTGGAATCTCTACGGTCGCTTGGACGAGCTGTTCATCAAGCGATTCGAGGGTGAGACCCGACTCGACATCCACGTGGTGGTCGACGTCTCCGCGTCCATGGGTGTCGATGGCGGCAAGAAGGATCGCCTGGCCAGGCGATTGGCCGCGGCGGCTGCGTTCACCCTCCCCGGAGAGGGCCGTTCCTTGGACGTGCAGGTCATGTCCGGGGAGCTGCGATCCTTGGTCACGTTGACGCGAGCAGGTCCTGCGGCGGCTCGTTGCTTGCCTGTCCTCGAGGGGCTTCCTCGCCCCGAGGGGCGTCTCGTCCCGGATGCTCTCCGACCTCTGTTGGCCCGGGGGCCGCGGGCTCGGTTCATTCTCATGATCTCGGATTTCTTCGATGATCCCTCGCCGCTCCCGGTCTGGGCGGGGCAGTGCGCCGCGGGCAACGTCCTCGTCTTGCTCGGGCTCACGACCCATGAGGAGCGAGAGCCGGCCCTCGGGACTCGCGTCAGGCTCAAGGACCCGGAGACCGGAGAGACATTGGATCTCGCCATCGATGGGGAGACGCGAGAGCGCTACCAGGAGGTCCTGGCCGGCCAGCGCGGCGAACTCGAACTCCAGGCGGCTCGGCACGGGGCGACGTTCGTGGACGCCGCGGCGGAGGAAGCCTTCGAAGAGGTGTTCGTTCGCGCGCTCCGTCGGGTGGGACTCGCCCGGTGACGTGGGCGCGCCCGGAATGGCTGGTCCTTCTCTGGACCCTACCCCTGATCGTGATCCTGAGACTCCTCGTGGGCCGGCGCGATCGCAGGCTCGTGGCGACGCTTCCCCTCTGGCGAAACGTTGCGGCCGGACTTCCGTCGAGGAGGCGGCGTCGCTGGCTGCCACCCCTCGAGGTGGTCGGGGAGGTGGTGGTGGCGGGCACGATGATCCTCGCGTTGGCGGGACCCGTGCTTCGTGGAATCTCCCGGCCCGCACCGCTCCTGGTCGTCGTGGATCGGGGCGGAAGCATGGAGGCGCCCAAGCGTCGGGCGGAATGGCGGCGCATCCTGGACGACCTGAGCGCCGCCGCCCGGGCCGAGGGAAGGGACGTCTCGATTCGGCCCCCGGCCGATGCCGGCGAGTTCACCGGGAGGCCGAGGGCCGGGGGAGCCGATCTGGTGCGCTGGCTGACCGCTCGCCGACCCGGGACGCCGCGCGTCCTCGTGACCGATCGTCGACTGCCCCTCTCCCTCCTCGAATCCGTGGGGTTGCGGGGCGTGCGTTCTCCTCTCGACAACGTCGGGGTCGTCGCTGCCTGGGCGGAACCGACGGGAACGCAGATCCGGCTCCATGTGGCCCTCGGGGCGTCTCGGGGGGGAGCGTCGAGGCGGCCCCGGTTGCGGGTGAAATGGGACGGCGGAGCCCGGGTCTTGGGCCCTCTCGATCCGGACGAGGTGGTTCGGGTCTTCGCGCTGCCCCGTGCCATCGCGAGGAGCGACGTCATTCGCCTCGACCTTCTGGGCGACGGTGAGGGGCGGTGGAACGACGATCTCCCGGCAGACGACGGGGCCACGCTCTCGAGGGAGGCCCGAAGGCCTCGTTTTCTCGTGCAACCCGGCGAGGAGGCCTTCGCGCACGCCTTGGAGGCGCTCGGAGAAAGGGTGAGCATCGGGCGGGAGCGCTCCCGACCCGAGTCCACGTACACGGTCGGCCGCCACCGTCCTCCGGGAGTCGAAGGGGCCCTGCTCCTCCCTCCGGCCGAGGGCGGGGCGGGACGATTGGGCAAGGTCGTGCCCCACACCGCCGGCCCACTCGTCTTCGAGGGGGAGGGCTTCGCCGCACTGCCGTTGGCTCGACTGAAGGTGCCTGAAGCGCGAGAGATTTCGGGGTCCGGGGAGCCCCTCGTACGCGTGGGCGGCAAGACCGTGGCGATGGCGTTTCCGCTCCGCAACGAAATCGTTCTCGGATTTGACCCGGTGGCCGCGGCCTGGGATGCTGAGCCCGTGTTCCCCCTGATCCTCAGAGCTTGGCTGGGCCGCGCCCAAGGAAATCCTCCCGGGCTGTGGTGGTTCACGTCGGCGGACCCCGCGGCGACGCGAGCCGAACCTCCCGGGTGGGAAGACCGCCCGTGGCGTCTCGCCGCGCGGGACGAGGACGTCCTTGACGCGGCCTCCGGCCGACCTCTCGACCGCTGGGTTTTCGCCGCGGCGACCCTTCTGTTGGCGGGATTCGGCGCTGTTCTCCTGTGGAGAAAGGCGCAATGAAAACCGACGCGGCGTCGCACTCTTCGGCTCCCGGGTTCGGCCGTCTCCTCCTCGTCTATCTGGCGGCGCGCGTGGTGATGACGATTCTGGTGCTCCTGAACGGACGTTTGCCCTACGGCGACTCGGCAAAGTCCTGGAAAGTCTCACAAGCCGGGTTCCGGTATCGGGTCATCGATGACCGCCTCCTGGATTCCCTCGATCGCAACGATTCACGGGGCTACCTGTGGATCGCTTCCTACGGTTACGCCGCCGGCGAGGACCGGCAGCTCAATACCGCTTTTTTCCCCGGTTACGCCCTCGTCGTTCGTGCCGCCTACGACGGGCTGCGTGCGCTGTGGCCGGGTGACGCGCCACCCCCGGCGTCGCGCAAGGACATTCTTCTGTGGCATCACGCGGGGCACTTGGTCAGCGTCCTCGCGTTCCTCATCTTCCTCTTCACTTTTCATGTCTGGTGCCGTCGACGATTCGATCCGGACGTGGCTTGGCGGACGGGCTTGCTCGTCATCCTGTCGCCCATGGGGTTTCTGTTCTCTTGTATCATGAGCGAGGCGCTCTTTTTGATGACCGCCTTTCTCGCCCTGGTGATGGCCGAGCAGGGGCGTTTTCTGAAGGCGGGTCTCGCCGGCGCGGCCGCCGCCGCGACCAAGTCCTTCGGCGGAGCGGTGCTCGTCTCCTTGTTCCTCATTCAATGGGAGCGCGTGAAGTGGTCGTTTCGGGGCTGGGGTTACGGCTGGCTGGCTTACCTGCTCGTACCCCTGGCGCTTCTGGGTGTCATGCTCTGGATGGCGGAACTTTCGGGGAGTTTCTTCCATTACGTGGACCAGCAGGCGTACTTTTTCGGACACAGCCACTTCCCCAATTTCGCGAGCGTGTTGGATCTCTTCGACCCTCGCGGCAAGACGGTCCACCACGTGATCCGCAATGTCGTGCAACTCTCTGGGATCGCCGCGGCTGTGGTGGGCATGGGAGCCTTCCTCCGTCATCGTCCCCGGGTTCCTTTTCGCTGGGCTCACGTCGCGTGGCCTCTCGTCGTCCTCGCCGTCACCCTGCTCGCGGGCGCCGCCGTTTCCATGGCGCGCTACGCCGCTTTGTCCGCCCCCGCGTACGTGGGGTGGGCGCTCCTCCTCGCTCGTCCCCGTCGTTTCCGCGTCGGACTCGCCGTGTCGGCTCTCCTCCAGGTCGCCCTGTGGCTCTCCTGGATGAACTCCTGGCGCTGGGTCGTCTGACGGCTCTCCTCAGAGGCGCACCTCGGCCACGGGGAGGAAGCGGCGGTCGAAGCGCTCCGCAAACTCGCTGAGAAGGACGAGCT
>CAZLGG010000122.1:9479-11435 GCA_964559135.1 uncultured Planctomycetia bacterium | reverse complement strand
GGCCCGATCGATCTGTTGGGGGGGGGCGTTCGGTGGGAGGCCCGCGCGCTGCCTCTTGATCCGCACCTCCTCCTCGTGGAGGGGGACGGCCTCTGCCGGACGCTGGGCATCGGCCATGGCGGAACCGAGGCGGCCGAGGGCGATGGCGAGGGCACGGGTGGCCCCACTATTTTGCTCCCACGCCCTGCCGATCTCCTCCTCGCCAGCCTCTTCGGGGAGCTGCGCCACATCCCGGAGGACATCCACCGTGTCCTGCCGGCCAAACACCCAGTGGTGGATGGGGGCCGCGGTTTGGACGTCGGTATTGAGTCGCTTGAACCAGGAAGGCCCCCAGGACGCGAGGTCCGTGCCCCCCCGGTGCCAGTGGATGGGCGCGCGCTGCTGGACGTAGCGGACCGGGGCCAGGCGGTCGGTGTCGCTGGGGACGGGAAGATGGCTCGGGCCGGGCTCGGGCCACAGATCGAGCGCATCGAACATGCGCTCCGCCAGGTTGCGTCTCAGATCGTCGCGGGCGGCGGCCCAATCCCCGTCGAGTTGGTCCGAGCGGAGGTAGTCGAAGAGGGTCTGGTGGGCCAGGGCGAGCACCATGCCCTCGCGGGGCCGCAGATCGGCATCGGGCTTCACGATGAGGGCGGCCCGGCGGAGGTTTTCCTCCGAGATCGCGGGATCGCCGCCGCCCTCGGCCCGGACGCGGACCAGCATGTCGCTGACGTCGATGAGGACCGGGAGGAGGTGGGTGAGATAGCTCGCCTTGACCTCGTCTGCGACGCTCTCGCCGGGTTGATCCAGGAGCCAAAGGACGGTGCGCTCGTTGAGGGGAATCTCCGTCTCCGACAGCAGGAGGAGAAACTGGCGCAGGCACCGTACGTAGCCCGCGTGTCGGCCCATGCGGGCCTCCAGCCACTGGAGATAACGCGCGTAGTACTCGTCCGGGGTGGGCCACTGGGTGATTTTTTCTCCCGCCTCCAGAAAACCTCTCTCGATGCCCCGCGCGTAGTGAAAGACCCAAAGGAAGCGATTTTGCGCCCGCTGCAGGATGGCGTTTTCCAGCCCCGGCACCGTGTGCGCTTTCTCGAGATATCGGCGGAAGTCCTCCTGACCGGTGTCCGTCTCGAAGTAAGCGCCCGCGTCCAGGGTGTGGGACATGGTTGGGAGGGCCTGCCGGACGGGCTCCGTGAGGTGCTCCTCGCCACGATAGCCGAACACCACTCGGAAACGGCTCGAGGGGTTGCTTTCCCCAGTGAAGCGGCATGGCAGGGGGAGTGGGCCGAAGGGGTCACGGGCGGACTGTGGGGCCGCGGAGCGGTCCATCTCGTCCAGGCTATCCACGATGACGAGGACGCCAAGATCGGGGTTGCTTCGCGCCAGGGCACACCACCATCGGGCCGCCGCCTCGGAGTCGGCCGGAAGGGGCCAGGGATTCCCCCTCTCGTCTTCCGGGAGGTGGAGGTCCGGTTGATCGTCGCCCAGATGGCGAAGCTGCTCGTCCAGGGCGCGCGCCAGGCCCTCGGCCGTGAACGGCCGCCCCGGGGTGCTCCGGTGGTGGAGGCGCAGGCAACGCTTGGGGGCTCCCTCACGATCGCGCCCGAATACCTCGCCCTTGCGGGCGGCCTGGGCCAGTTGGGTCACCGCCACGCTCTTGCCGGTTCCAGCGATGCCGGTGACGGCCACGGGGCCGGGGCCCTGGGCCACGGCGTCGATGAGGTTCCGACGAAAGCCCGTCTCGAGGAATCGCTTGGAGCGATCGAGATCGGCCCAGAATGTCTCGACGCGCTCGGTTTCTCTGGCGGTGAGGTGCAAAGGGGCAAGAGCCACGGGGGCGCCCTCGAGGTGTTCCAACAACGCCTGGGGGATCTTCCCCGCAGGGTAGCGTTCGATGCGATTGCCGCGGAGATCGCGCAGGACCGGGCCGCCCCGGCGGATCTTCTCGCGGTGCCAGATGGGAGCCCCTCGGCC
>CAZLGG010000122.1:0-9469 GCA_964559135.1 uncultured Planctomycetia bacterium | reverse complement strand
TAGGCACCCGGTTCGGGGGCGCCTTCGAGGTCGTCTCCTTGGGGACGAGCGTCGCGGTAGGATGGCAGGTTCTGGGGCCAGCCGTAGTCCTTCGTGAGCCAGGTCTGGACCGCTTCCAACCAGGGCGCCAGTTGCTTCAGAACAAGGACCAAGCGGGGAAGAGGCGCGTTCTTGGCGGAGCTGGACAGCGTCTCGCTCCAGAATTTGTCGATCCCCATGACGCCATGGGCCAGCGCCTGGTTGCGCACATCCCGCAGGTCGTTGAAAGCGGCCCGGACGCTTTTCTTCGCCAGGCACTGGGCGAGTTCACAGCTCAGGGGTTGCGCCCCGGCGTTACCGAGCCACTGCTTCGCCAGTACACCGAGGACATCCGGCCCGAGACCGATGAGTCCTGAACCCAAGGTGAAATCCCCCGCGGCGCATCCGGCGAAGGCCTGGAGGGCCTCCCTGATCTCCGCGGGCAACGTCGCCGTCGTCTCCAGGGTCGACACCCACCGGAGGACGTCGTGCTCCAAGGTCGTCCAGGCGATGCGCACGATGATCTCGGAGGCATCCCGCAGATAGAGGGCGGCGGTCCGGGCGTGGCCGGCGTCGGGTCGTCGATCATCCTCGAGGAGAAACTCCCGCAGATGGTCGAGGGCATCCTCGAGGGGGGCCGGCCAGGGTTTGTCGCGCCCGCCGTCATGGCCCTCGGTCCGAGGACAAAGAGGCAGGAACTCATTCAGATTCGGATTCGGCATCCATTCAGGCCTCTCCACCCACCCCAACGCGACGTGACCAAGTGGGCGCCGTGATGGGGGGAGGGCGGTCCCCAGAGCCCCTGACATCCATCGGTGGTGTGGCAGCGCGCCCGTCACTCATCACCCAACTCCTCGAGGCGCTTCATGACTCGGAGGGTGCGCTGATAGTCCTTGTCCTTGCTTGATTGCTTCTTTTGTGACTTGGACCTCCACCTGCCCTGCGTCTGCATCTCCTCCCGGATGCGTCGCAAGACACCTCGCTCGTCGTCGGGCGTCTGCTCCCAAACTTTGTCATCGAAGACAGCCTGAAACCAAGCCTGCCACCGCGGCAGATCCTTCTTGTCTCCTGCGATGCGGTCCAGCGCTTGCTCGAAGGGAGACAGCTCGGCCCGTCGCTCGGCGTCCCGTTGTCGCTCGGCGCGTTGCTGCTGCAGCTTTTCGAATTCACCTTGCAGGCTCGCCGTCGCCCCGTCGTCTGGGGCCATGTAGCCATAGCCGACCGAGGTCTTGGCGCCGGCGCCGGCCCATTGCAGGGCGGACGTCAGCCACTCGAAAGCGGTTGCGATGGCGGACTTGCCATCCGCTCCGCGAGGAACGATGCAAAAAAGGAAACGCGTGCGGGGCGCCGTGACCAGGAACGGAATCGGCGTTGGGGAACGCCAGTCACCCGGGGGCTTGGTCTCGGTCCATCCTCCGTAATGGGGCGTCATGACGTCGATCTCCAGTGACACAGGCTGGGTTGGAATCGCGTCCAGAAAGCAGAGGACCCCGACCTGATTCCGGCTTCCGAGAAGGCGGTCGATCTCCTCGGTGCTTTCCGTTTCCCCTTGCTCCCTCGCCCAGGCGCGCACCAGGCCCTTGATGGAGCTACCCGGCAGGTAGGGGGTGCCCAGGGTCGGGTGCCAGGCGAAGCCGTTTTCGACGGGATGGCTGCGTCCGAGCCCCGTCACGAACCGGGTTTCCGTTTGAAAAACAGTGACTTGACCGCCCTGTGTCTGGGCCAAGGCGATCATGCGGAAAGCCGTTTCTCGGATCTGTCTCCCGGCCCCGACGCTTCCGCCTGCAGTGATTTGCGACAGCCAGCCGAGCTTCGGGTTCCGATCGGGGGTGTCGGAGGACATCGTCCAGAGCCCGTTGTCGACGGTCCACGTGTCACAGAACTTGTCGAACCAAAGGCCCATGTTGGCGTGGTCCGGGCTGACGTCGGTTTGTTCGGTCGCACCTTTGTAGAGGGGGCGTGTCACGTCAATCACCCTCCGATTTGGGGAACGAGGCGCGGCAGAATTTCTTGTGCCACTCGATCCACGCCAAAGCCTCGGCCTGGGCGCGGAGGTAGAGCGACGCGTCGTGGGTCATGATCGCCTCGAGGAGGTCCTTCGCCTTCGGATAGACGCCGGCATTCTCCCGGCAGAGCCACTGCTGAACACTCACGTAGAGCTCATGGTGCGCCTTCTCGTCGTCCTTGTCCGGGTTCATTCCTGCGGCCGCGCGTTCGGTGGCCAGCGCCTGTCCGAGGCCATTCATCACGATGCTCGGGCCGAGGCGGTCGACGTAGGATCGGTAGCGCTTCTTGAAGGTGTCGGATTCGCTGTCGAACCTCTTGAGCCTCGAAAGGGCATTGTCCGCCCGCTCCTGCTCGACGGTTTTCACGGTGCGTCCCCCTCTTCGGGCCGCCGAACGGCGACTGCGAACCAGCCCTGTCCCACGGTCTCATTGCCCCCCGCTTGCAGGTAGGGAGCGGTCTCGGGGAAGAGTTCTGTCTCGATCCAGGTGAGCGCGTCTTGGCTCCGGCCCAATACGAGCGAGTACATGATCGTGTCGGGAGGCAGCGTCTCCTCGTACCACAGATTCGTGCTTTTTTTCGTGCCATCCTCCAGGACGTTGCGTGCCTGAATGGAAAGACCATAGCGGACGAACCAGGCGAAGTCGCCGTCGTGAAGGATGGCGATCCGCGAAGCCAGACGTTCCTGAGTCTCTTCGTGCCTCACGAGAGGACGAATCGATTCAATGAGGTCCTCCGGCGCTTGGCCGACAATCTCGAATTGTCGCTCCTCGAGGAACAGGGCCCCTTCTCCCTGCGTCCTGACGGTCTTGGGAGCCGGTGACGGAATCGAGGGGGCAGGGGGCAAGTTCGCACGACGGAGATCGCGACGGTACCGCTCGATGATGTGTGGGCAGGTGGCCCATCGGTACGCCCCGGTGAGGCTGCGGACGGGAAGAAGGAGCAAGCGCCCATCGGAGACCAGCAGATCGCCCGCGTGATCCTGGGTGCCGAAACGTGCGTCCACAGCCTGGTTGCGCACCGCCTCCGCCTTGTCCCGCAGTGCGCCCTTGAGACCCGACCCGAAGAGCACCGGGTAATCGGTGGCGGCCTCCCGGGCTATGGGCAGGTCCACGACTCCCATGCTCCTCCCTGTTCCTGCGTGAATCGGGGTCTCCGCGAGGAGTCCCAGCATCGCTACCTTCATCAATTCACCTCCGGTTCGTCGTCGGGCCAGACCCCGAGCGCCACCCCCCCGAATCCAAGGGGGCGCTGCGATCCCACCTGCTGCAACCCGGTGGGGGATTCGAGAGACGCGCGGAATCGATCGTCATCGTCGATCTCGCAAAACAACACGCTCCCCGGTCGCCAGACGCTTCGCAAGGGGAGCGGCCGTCGCTTCAGGGAATCCCAGCCCCCGATTCGCTGCGGTCGATCCGTACATGCAGACACCAGCGAAGCCCCCTCCCAGGAGGGCGCCGCCGTTGGCGTCGCCTCGCCGAGGTCGAGTGGTGTCAACGCGATGAGCGTCACCCGTCCCTCTCGACACGTTTCGGGCTCGGGCACGTCGAGACACGTGCCCCAATCCCAGGGCCGACACGCGGCCATACGGCCCTCGCCCCCCAAAGTGATGAGCGCGTGGTCGGGGATCTTCCAGTGGTTGGGCACTCCGGTGAGACCGACCCCCAGGGCGAGGCCCCGAGCCGGACGCACATGTCGTGTGCTGTAGAGCATGCCCTCCTGTGCCGTCCGCGTGAGCCTGTCGCGGGCGATGCCGACCCGAGGCTCTTCCGCCCAAAGCGTGGCGGCCGATACGACGGTGTCAGGATCGGGAAGGCGACCTTGAAGCACGGCTTCCAGGCCGTCCCGCGTCAACCAGTGCCCGTCACCGGTCTCGAGTTCCTCCGCCTTGACGGCACCGCGGGAGGGCTCGGGCAATCGCACCCTTTGGCCGAGATCGCAGGGCTGGGCCGGGCCAGGACGCAGGAAGACATGGGGACGCCATTGGCCCTGCTCGACCAGACCCATCAGATGGCGGGGAACGGGAAACAGCGGCTGCTCGTTCCACACCACGAAGGGGCCATACAACCAGAGTTTCCCTAGACTCGTGGGGCCGTCGCCGAGCACCGCGTCGAGTTCGTTCGGCCACCGGCCTCGGCCGTTCCAACCCTGGCAGCGGGCAAGGAAGGCACGCACGGCCCCCGCGACGGTGGCTGGATGTGGTGGAAACAAGCCCCCCACGTCGTCTTGTGAGGCACTCCCGGATGAAAACGGTGTGCCATCACGAAAGAAGAGCGTGTCCATGGGTTCGATCAGCATGCCGATCACCGGTTGTTCTCCTCGTGTCCGCCGCGGGCGAGGAACCGTGCGAGAAGCAGCCCATCCACACCGGCTTCCCTGGCGCCGTCCCCCGCATCCTCCCCCTCCTGTGTGCGACGCGAAGGACCGAGGAGAAGGTGGACGATGTCGGCCAGTTCGCCGGCCGTCGCATCGGCGTCGGTCCCACTCATTTGGGTGAGACTCCGCTGGACTTCGGCCAGAAGATAGGCGCGCAAGTTCAAATCCGCCGGCACGGCGCCCCATGAACCTGGCACCCACCGGGACCAGCCAAAGAGGCGTCCGAGGGTCTCCCGAATTCGGTAGATGAGCGCCGACGACAGCCCCGGTTCACCCAGGTCGCCCCCCAGGCGGTTCGCGAGACCCAGCAGCGATTCGACCGCCTTCGCGGGGTTACCCTGTGGACCATTCCGCGTCCACGTCGTCGTCCACAGCGCGTGCAATCCGCCCCGTTTCATCACGCAGGCTGCGAGAGAATCCCGCCCGTTGGATTCTTTGGCGACGTCGTCGAGAAGTCGATGGGCCTCGTTGATGACGGCGCCGAGAGGGAGTCGGACGTGGGCGAAGACGACTGCCGCAGAAAGGGTGGCGGCCGCACGTTGGTCGACCTGGGCGAACGTTTGCGCATAGGTCTCCGCCAACCTATCGGCGCACGACAGCGCTCCCGGTACGGGCAGCATCGCGAGCACGTCGTCCCCTCCCGCGTAGAGGGTCACCCCATCGTGGCTCTTCACGATCTGTGGAACCGCGGCGGTGAATTTCGACAGGGCCTGGCCCACCCGTTCGCCGCCCAGGGTGCCCACGAGTTGGCCCAACCGGTCGCCGTCCGCGAGGAGCAGGGCGTAAAAGACCGGGGGCGGACCCACCTCGCGGCCGGATTCGTCTTGGCACGCGCACACCTCTGCCAGCAGACGACTCAACGTCACACGTGTGTCGTCGGGGGCGTCGCCACGAAGGGGGCACAACCGTTCATCCTCGACGAAGCCGGCTTGAAAATAGTTGGCGTCCAGTTTCGCGAACAAGCCTGCGTGGGGCCGATCCAGGTTGGGGAAGCAGGAGCGCCATTCATGGAACACGCCTGGAGGCGCACCCCGTTGGACGGCGCCGGCGTAGGTGCTCGCCTGCTGGGGCGCGACGTCGTTCACATGGCGGATCCACGGGACGGCCGCCACGTACACGGTGGAAGGCCAGTGAGCGGTGTCGACCTCCCAGCCCAGAGCCTCATTCCCGACCTTCGGGAAGAGCCGTTTCACCAGGGCAAGGGCACACAGTCGCTCGTCCTTGCGCAGGTCGAGGGGGCCCAGTCGACCACGGACCCGCGCCCAGAACTCATCCTGCTTTTTCCGGGTCTCTTGGCTCATCGCGCGGACGTAGCCGGAGAGTTCTTGGAAGTCGTGCATCACGGTGCATTTGTCGCCGGGCTCGTCGGGCAAACGGTGAGTGCGCCAGTGTTTGCGGCGCGCGAGAAGGCCCGGTGCATCCGCAGGGGCCGCCGTCCAGACGATCTCCCAAAACGAGTTCACCTGGCGCTTCCAGATCGCCGCGGTCCCCCTGCCGGCTTGGGCGGCATGGGCGACGAACTTTTCCCAGACGGCCGTGCAGACTTGTTCCCAGGCGTCGGTGAACGACTGGAGCGCGGCCTTCGCGACGCGCGCGGCCTCCTGGGCGTCCCCATCGATCTCGAGGACGAAGTGATTGGGCAGCGAGCCGATCCAAGGGGCGTCGGCGCCGTCGGGTTGGCCCGCGACCCATCCGTACAAGGGGTCGTCGTCCACTCGGGGGCGGACGATTCGGCCGCGGGCCTGCTGTGCACCCTGCATGGCGTGGGCGGACAGGAACGAGAGGAGATAGGAGCTGCCCCACAGATCCCGGCTGCGACGCGACTGCGCCACGAAGCCTTGGACAGGACCGATGGAGATGTCGAGACGCATGCTCATGGCTTCACCTCGATCGCGTGCGTGACATGCTCTTTCCTCTGTCCGGGGGTCAGGAGACGATCGAGAAATTCGACGATGGGCTCATAGAGTTGGGCTTCGTCTGCCAATGCGATCGTCGTTCCACCCACGGAGATTGCGGATCTGTCTTTAGGCAGAAAACGAGCGGGAAGAAAAGCAAGGACGGCTACAGGCGTGTCACCCCACTGGTGAACATGGATGAACAGGGGGCTCGCACGTCGATCCAGGCGCGCGTCGTGGGGACGGACCTGCTGGTCATTCCTCTTGCCGTAGTAGTTGTGAGGGAGACCAAAGGCGATGCGTCGCGGATGGGCGTGGCGATGGGGGGCGTCCATTTTCATCAGATCGTGGTCGTCTTTGAACTTCATCTCCGATGGAATGCCGCCTCCCAAGATCTTCCCGTTCTGGCCCCAGCTCCGGTAGCGAACCATCTCGCGGCCGATGAGGTCGAGCATCACCAGGGGGTCGCGTGCGTCAGCCGTGAGCAGCACAAACCGGGTGTCCGCGGACAACGCGGTGTAGTCGGGCAGATCTTCGCGGGCGCCTTTGAGGAGCCCCTGAATGGCCTTTTGCAGCCCGTCCAACGACTCCGGCGCGGACCACGTCTCCTTACCCTCTTCTTTGAGGGATTTCAGCACCAAGGAACCGTACCCTTTGCGGCTCTTGGCTCCCATACCGCCCAGCAATCCGAGGGCCTTCAAAGCGTCCCTCACGGAGTCGAGGGCCGCGTTGTCGAGATCTCGGCATTGGAGGGAAACGGTGAAGTCGATGGGCGCTCGCAGACAGCTTCGGGTGAGTTGTCCGGCTTGCGTCTTCTTCTGGGTGAGTTGTCCGGCTTGCGTCTTCTTCTTACACCTCGCGAAGGCCTCCATGACCCCGTAGCCCAGGTAGCGGGCCCCTTGCCCGACGACGTCATCCCCCCGTGGGGTTTTGGTGAGAACCTGGCCGCTCGTCACTGTCACGGGTGCCCGATTCACCACGAGACGCATCCGCACCCGCGATTGCCCCCCATCGGCGCTGCCGAAGATCTCACTTTCCTGGCTTTGGATTTCATTCAGGTCGCCATTCAATCTCGACCAGGCGAGGGCGCGCCACCAAAACCGCAGCACCCCCTTGAAGCTGGGCAAGCGGAGTTCGGCGCGCTTCGGATCGGCTCCGGCGCAGAACAGGGGTGTCACGACCTCAAACCTGGCTTCAATCACCCTGCTCATCGCCACCTTCCTTCGTGTCCAGCCAGAAAGCCTCGCCGGTTTGGTACGGATCCTTATCCTGTTGTTCCGGGCGCCTGCGGTCGATCAGTCCGAAGCGGCGGACCGGCCGGGCGAAGCGTCTCGCCTCTGCGGCGATTTCATGGGCCACCAGCCCCAGGAGGGTGGTGCCTCCGGTCACGTTCACGAGTACCTCATCCGCCTCCACCAGGGTCTTACGGGCCGTCTTGACCACCCGTTCGATCTCCGTGCGGCCACCGTAGGGATCCTCGAGGACGAGGGATTTCCAAGGCCCCGCGTATTGGGCCTGCTCCATCGCCTCCTTGATCAGCGTTTCCGTTTCCGGAGAGCAGATCACCAGACAGTGGGCGGGTGCGAGGTCGCCCTCGTCTCGCGCCACTTGGAGAGCGCTGAAGAGAACACCGGGGCGTCTCCCGATGGGGCTGACGAGAAGCCGCCCGACCCGAGCGCCTCGGAGCGCGAGCGGGATGTCCTTCGGGACCTGACGGAGTGTCTCCTCCCAGTAGCGCTGGACTTTCTCGAGCTGAGACTCGTGGTGTCGGTTGCCAACGAGGGACTTCCATCGCATCCCATGGTGATGATAGCCGTTGCGCAGCTCGCAGAGGAGGTCCCAGAACGCGCCGAGCGCTCGCTGCTCCTGGGTTGCGATGGGCCCGAGGTCGGGATCTTTTCCGACGGCCGCGATGGCTCCGAGCAGGTTGGCGGCGCGACGACGAACCCGCTGGTAGTCGAGCCAATGGTCCTCGTCCCCGATGCACCATGCAGCCCACGAGACGGTCCATTCGTCCATCAGGCCGAGCGCGGTGGCAAGATTCTCTCGTTGGAGGAGGGCGTCGATGAGATGGGCTTGGCGTTCCAGCTCCTCCTTCGACAACGGAACCCGCCGCTTCCAACCGTGGCCGTCGACGGGGCCGGGAAGCCGGAAGCGATCCAGAGTGTTCGTCAGCGACCCAACCAGTTCGCGGGCGAGCGGGAGGTGATGTTCGTTTTGGAGCAGCCTCGTCAGGGGCCTGGATTTCTGCTCGCAGAATCGCCGCGCCTGTTGGCCGAGTTCGATGGGCAGACCGGACAGGTAGGCGGCGGACAGCCGGGTCAATGCGTGACCGATTTCGCGGGAGAACGGGCTCTGTGGGCCGTCGCCCAGGAGTTTCGCGATGGGCAAGGCGCTTCCCGTTTCGTCCAGCACTTTGAGTGCGTGAAACCAGTGGGGCAACGCCAGCAGGGGTTTCAGATCCAGAAATGGGCTCACGGCGTCGCGGCGTAGCAAGCCGTAATAGAAGCCACGAATGGGGACGCCACGCAGTGCGGAAAGATAAAGCACGGCGGTGTAGGTGAGAAACGAGAAGTGGCGGTAGCCGTGGGTCACGTCCACGGAGAGTTCCACGGGCGGTCCTTCCGGAACGACTTCGGCCGCACGGGTCAAGAAGGTGTCGAGATCGTCCTGGGTGTGTCCCGCGGGGATCTCCACGGATTCCAAGGTGTAGCGATGCGGCAGTCCCTGCAGCAGAAAAGGGAGAGTCTCCTTTCTTGCTTCGCTCGTGCACAGGGCGACCACGTGGTCGGGCTTCTCGTCTTCGGGCAAAAGATCGAGCAGAGCCAGCACGGCGATCCGTGCTTGCGCCTCCCGGTCGCCCAGGCCGTACCGCGCGTTTTGAGGGTTGGTCCCCAACACGGTCATGAGGATGTGCCGGGACGCCTGACTCAAACAACGTTCTCCATGATGCGCATGACGGCTGGGATGCTTTCCGGTTCAAAGATTCTCGAGGTGCGTCAAGGGATGAGGCGCCCCGACGGGCGCCTCAATGGACGCTTTTACTGTCTTTAAGGAGTGAAAGGAGTTTCAATTGGCGCCCTTACGGGCGCCTCAATGGACCAGGTGACAGCTACGATCTCTCGAGATCATGGCGGTTTCAATTGGCGCCCTTACGGGCGCCTCAATGGACCTAC
>CAZLGG010000121.1:0-11447 GCA_964559135.1 uncultured Planctomycetia bacterium | reverse complement strand
CGGGGCACTTCGAACGTGCGCTCCCGCTCCGCAAAGAGGCTTTGAAGATCCGCGAGGCCTTGGCCGGCGCCCATCCCTCCAACGCCCGGGACCAACAGGCACTGTCCATCGCCATCGTCCAGCTCGGTGACATCTTCTTGCGAGAAGGAAGGCAAGAGACGGCCATGGATCTCTACCTGCGCGCCATGGCCATCGATGCGTCTCTCCATGCGCGGCATCCGAAAGTCCCATGCTACCTCGACGATCTCAACTGGAGCCATGAGCGGGTGGCGCATCTCCGGCTTCACATGGGAAGCTGGAAGGACTACGCCCGCCACGTCATCAAGCGCTGGAAGCTCTCGAAAAAACTCCTCGACCTCGACCCCGGCCGTGTCCTTTCCATGGAGAATCGCGTCGAGGCCCTTCGGCAATTCGCGGCACTCTTCACCCAATTCGGAATCGACGACCCGCGGATCGATCGAGCTCTCGAGGAGTCCGTCGCTCTGACACGACAGCTCGTTCACCGCTTGCCAGAGGACCCCCGACAGCTTGCCCGCATCGAAGCCATCCGCATGCTTCAGATCCGCCGCGCCGAAGCACGCGGCGACATCGAGGAAGCCATGCGAATCGTCGATGAGGCCGTGACGGCGCGAGAGCGACTCCGCGCGAAGGACCCCAAGGACATCGACGATCTCTTCTTGCTCATCTCCCTCCTTCGCCAAAAGGCGGCTCTCGCAAAGAAGAAATCCGGTGTCTTCCCGGATGCGCTCGCTCGGAGAATCCTCGCCTTGGGAAAAGGGGCTCGAGACATCGCACCGGATGATCCCCAGGTACGGCTCCACTTGGCGAGGAGTTTCCATATCCTCGCCGGCCTCGCGCCACGGGGGAGCGCAACGCGGACGGACCTCGCGACGCGCGGGCTGCGGAGTCTCGCCGAGGCGCCGCCGACACTTCGCGGCACCGTTGCGGCCCGAGCCTTGGAATTGGGTCTCTTGCGGTCCCGAGGCCTGCAAGAGGATCTCGAGGAGGGCCTTCGGAAGGTGCGGAAGCTCCGCAGGGAATCCCCCGGGGTCACGGAGTGGGGCGACTTCGAAGCGCGATTTCGGACGGCTCTCGGTCTGCCCACCGAATCGCCCGAACACCGCGCGCGGAACATCGACGCGAAGCGCCGAACCTTCCTTTCCCGTCTCCTCGAGGAGGCGAGCGGCAACGGTTGAGGCCACTTCAGTCGTCCGCCTCGACCGCCCTCTCTTGCAGGACCCGGGCACGTTCGTCGTCGGCAAGATCGCTGTGACAGGCGGCTTTTTTCCCCTCGGCCGCCCCCACCTTGGCGCGGGTCTTCGATGCCAATCGATGGATTTCTTCCGGGGCGAGAACTCCCCGTTGCTCGAGGATGCTCTTTTGTTCCGGCGTCAGCGCGGCGGAGATCTTGGCCTTGCCCACCGCGAATTTCGGATCCTTGCCCGAGGCGAACTCCTGAATCTCCTTGCTGATCCTCACGCTGCACCAGTCATGCCCACACATCGCGCAAAAGTCGGTATCGACGTCCAAATCCTCGTCGTGAAAAGCACGGGCGAGATCCGGGTCGAAGGACAGCTCGAAATGACGCTCCCAGTTCAGGGCCGCACGAGCCTTGGTCAGCTCGTCGTCCCGGTCCCGCGATCCGGGAATGCCCAAGGCCACGTCCGCCGCGTGGGCGGCAATCTTGTAGGCGACGCATCCCTGTTTGACGTCGTCCTTTTTGGGAAGACCCAGGTGCTCCTTCGGCGTCACGTAGCAGAGCATGGCCGCACCGTGATAGGCCGCGGCCGTGGCGCCGATGCAGCTCGTGATGTGGTCGTAGCCCGGGAAGATGTCGGTGACGAGAGGCCCGAGGACATAGAAGGGCGCGCCGTGGCAAAGTTGGCGCTCGAGTTTCATATTGTATTCGATCTGGTCGAACGGAACGTGCCCCGGCCCCTCCACCATGACCTGGACGCCCTTCTTCCAGGCGCGCTCGGTGAGTCGGCCCAACGCCGCCAATTCGGCCAGTTGAGCCCGGTCGGTGGCGTCGGCGAGCCCACCCGGTCGAAGGCCGTCGCCGATGGAGAACGTGACATCGTAACGACGCATGACGTCGCAGATATCCTCCCAGTGCTCGTACATCAGGTTCTGGCGGTCGTGATGAATCATCCACTTCGCGAGCAGCGACCCACCGCGGCTCACGATGCCGATGAGCCGATCGCGGACATAGGGAAGATGCTCCTCGAGGACACCGGCGTGAATCGTGAAGTAGTCGACGCCTTGGCCGGCCTGGTGTTCGAGCACGCGTAAGACGGTCTCGATGTCGAGGTCTTCGATCTTGCGGCCGATGATCATGGAGTAGATCGGAACCGTTCCAATGGGGACGCGGCTCTCGCGAATGATGGCCTCGCGGCACGCGTCGAGGGGCCCGCCCGTCGAGAGATCCATGACGGTGTCCGCTCCCCAGCGGACCGCCCAATGCATTTTGTCGACCTCTTCCTCGATGCTGGAGGCCACAGGCGATGCGCCCAGGTTCGCGTTCACCTTGGTCAGGGAGGCTCGGCCGATGGCCATGGGGTCCAGCTGATGCCCCAAGTGGACCCGGTTCGCGGGAATCACCATGCGGCCTGCCGCCACTTCGTCGCGGACCTGGTCGGCAGTGAGATGGGGTTCGCGCTCTGCGACCCGCTTCATCTCGGGCGTGATGCGGCCCAGTCGGGCGAAATCGAGCTGGGTTCTCGGTTCGAATCCGGCGGGCGGGCGCCAGGTCTCGCCCTCCTTGACCCAACCCTCGGGCATGAAGTCCCAGGCCGTCTTGGAGGAAGGCGGAGGCATTCCGGGGGAGTCCGGCGAGGAGAACGTCGAGCGACCGCCGGCACCGGGGTGCAAACTGGGGGGCAGCGCAAATGCACCCGGGTTCGTCCCTTCACTGCGGAGGGACGGATTGCTCCCGATGGGCGGGAGGGAATAGGGAACGGACGGATCGCCTTGGCTGCTCATGAGAATCTCCAGCGGGCGAGCCTGCGTACGGGATGACGGGATCGGTCGCCATCCCTGCGCCGGCATGACCCGGATCAGGTTCGAAGGGTCTCATCTCAGCCTCCCCCAGGAGGCACCCCTTGCGACAACTTTCAGGATACTCCAGGGGGTGGACCGGACAAGAGCCCCCTTGCCGAGGTGGGGACCGGCCCTATCCTCTCCCCATGGATCACGCTCGCAACTGCCCCCTCCGTCTCCTCTTGGCCCTCTTTTGCTTGGTCGCCCCCGCATGCGTGACCCTCGATCAAGACACACCAACCCGTCGTCCGGAGACCAAGAACTCCGCCGAGGCCGCCCGAGGTGCGCAACGTGCGGCCATCCGCGTCCGGAGCGCCGCGACGGAGCTGGATTTGGACGGGATGATCCTCCGCTTTCCGGACCACGGCAGCTGGAGTGGCCACCTCGAGGTCGACGAGGGGCGACTGCGGATCGGTCGTCTCCGCGTCGCCTACGATGCCCGCACGGTGAAGCTCTTCCTCCCCACCGGCGTCGCCACTCTTCCGCGCCGCCCCGGCCAGCGTTGGTCCGTCCGCCAAGACGGCACCTTCGGCCGCAGCGTCTTCAAGGACTGATTCACGGCGCAGTCGTCTTCCGGTGCCAAGCATGGCAAGCTGGGCCCCGAACGAAACAAACCCGCATGGAGCCGATCCGATGACCCGACGCTTTCTTGTTGTTCTCCTCCTCTCTGGACTTCTGAGCGGGGGCCCGCTTGCCGCTCAACGGACGATCTACATCGTCCGGCACGCAGAGAAAGTCGTGAAACCGGGAGAACGGAACCCGGAGCTTTCCCGTGCGGGAAAGGAGCGGGCCCAGGCTCTCGCGCGGGCACTTCGTTCGGTGAAGCTCGACCACTGCTTCGCGACCCAGTTTCGGCGCACGCAGGACACGGTGCAGCCCGCCGCCAAGGCCGCGGGACTGGACATCGAGCGCTACGCCGCTGGCCGGGAGTCGAAATTCGTGAAGACTCTTCTCGCCGAAGTGAAGGGCAAGAACATCCTGGTGGCGGGGCATTCCAACACCGTGCCGGCCCTGCTGAAGCACCTCGGTCTCGAGAAAAAGGTGCGCCTGGACGACGGGGACTACGACGACCTCTTCATCGTCCGACTGGACGGCAACAACCGCCCCACCCTGCTTCATCTGCACTACGGCGCTCCCAATCCCGACGCACCGAAGACGAAGTCCCCTTCGAAGCGCTGACGGAGGAAGCGAAGGTCAGAGCTCCCGCTCGAACCACGCAACGTCGTGATAGACGCCGAACTTGAAGCCCACCTCGTGGTAGGTACCGATGAGACGGAAGTCGAAGGATTCGTGAAACGCGACGGAGCGGGGGTTGGGAAGGGTGATGCCCGCGTAGGCGCGGTGGAGTGAAGGCTCCGCCTCGAGGGCGTCGAAAAGCCTCTTGTAGAGGTGACGCCCGAACCCCTGCCCCACCGCATCGTGGGCGAGGTAGACCGAGGTCTCGACGGAGGTGTCGTAAGCGGCTTTCTTGCGAAACCGCGTACTCGACGCATAACCCATCACGACATTTCGCGCCTCGAGGACGAAGAGCCGGTGAGGGCCCTCGATCGCGAAGGACTCGAACCAAGACCGACGGGTCTCCTCCGTGTATGGCTCGAGATCGAAGGTGATCGCCGTGTTCGCGATGTAGTGGTTGTAGATCTCGATGATCCGTGAAAGGTCCGAGGACTGCGCGGCTCGGAGAAGGGGTTCGGTCATGCGTGCTCTCCTCGAAGCGACCTGTCGCGCAGCCGCGACGTGATCAGGGCGACAGATCCTTCAGGGTGGCTCGGATGCGATAGACGGAATGCAGCGGCCACAGCCGCCCGATGTTCTCGGACAAGGGCGTCCTGCGCAACCGCAGGGGGTCCCAGGTCGCGGGCGCGTTCGCCCCGCAGGTCATGCTGACGGCGCAATCGTAGCCCGCCTCCTCGACGAGCTTCCGGCAACGATCGTCGTTGTCGCCATTCGGGTAGCAGAAGCTGGTCACCTTCCGACCGATCAACGCTCCGATGCGAGTTCGGGAATCCACGATCTCCTCTCGCATCTGTCCTTCCTCGAGACTGGGCAGGATCGGATGCGTCAGGGAATGGGAACCCACCTCGAACCCCGCATCGAGGAGGAGCGGGACGTCCGGGACACGCAGCATGAGAGGCTCTTTCCCGGGATCGTGAGGCGCCACGTCGTGGGCCGCCGCGAGTCTTGCCACGGCTTCGAGCGTTCCCGGTCGGAAGTCCGCCTTCAGTCGGCGCACGAGATCCCAGAATGCGGGTTCCCTGTTCAGCGGCTCGGACGGGAGATCCACCTCCCATGCGAGGTCGCCCACCCTCACGCACACACGGTCGCGCGGAGTCGCGAAGAGAACGCGCCCCAGTTCCTCGTACCAGGGGATCGCGCCGGTCTTTAGGGATCGCTCCACCACGTAGGACGTCGCGGGGACGCCAAGAGGCTGAAGGATCGGAAGGATCGTCTCGAGAACGTCCCGATACCCGTCGTCGAAGATCACGGCGACGAACGGTCGCGCGGGCGACTCGCCGCTCGCCAAACGACGAAAACCGTCGGAGATCGTGACGAACTCGAAGTGCGCGCCCAGACGGAGGATGAGGCGGCGAAAGCGTTCAGGAAACCGAGGCTCCACGAAGGGTTGTGAGAAGGTGGGCGCGAGGTTGTGGAAGCCCAGAATCGACAGAGTTCCCCCGGGGGCCGGGGAAAACAGGGCCCCCAGGCTCTTCAACCCCGCCACGTCAACGCCAATCGCTGGACACGATCCGGGTCACGCTTCCGGTCAGCGCAACCGCCGGCCCAGGGCCGTCGTACCCCTGAGAAGCGATGCCGACACAAGGATCTTCGCGACTTCCACCGCGAAGAAGGGCTCGGCGCCGAACACCCATGCATCTTCCCAGGAGCCGAGAGCTCGCGACAGCCAGAGGACGCCGGTCATCAGCACGAAGAGCTGGGCCACCGCCATGGCCGGGAGCGCGAAACTCCAGCGCGTCCCCCATCCCCGTTCGAAGAGAAAGCCGGTGAGTGCCGCTGCGCCCACGAAGCCCAGCAGATACCCGCCGGTGAGCGACAGGCCTGACGAGGCCAGGAAGACACCCGGAGCGGCAAAGCAGGCCGCCACGTAGAGCACCGCGGCCCCGGCGCCCCTCCGCATGCCCAGCGTCATGCCCAAAAGGACCACGACGAGGGTTTGCAGAGTGAAGGGAACGGGGGTGAAGGGCAGTTGAATACGAGCCCAGCTCGAGGCCCACAGCAGGGTGGCCCCCGCCGTCAGCAGGGAAACTTCCACGAGGACGCGACGCTGGCCGCGCAGACGGTCGATCGCGAGATGGGAAAGCGTGGTCTGACTCATGCAATCAATTCCTCGATCATCAGGGGCCCCGGGCGCCGCGGGCCAAGAGATCCATGGTCAATGCGACGCCGAAATGTAACAGAATCCCCCCATAGAAGGAACGCGTCCTGAGAGCCAGATATCCGAGCAGGATGCCCGCTCCGATGGCTCCGAACGCCTCGGGCATCGGCTTGTGGAGGTGAATCATCGCATAGGGGATGACCATCACGAAGATCCCGTGGAGCCCAAATCGCCGTTCCAGGGAGAAAACGAGGAACCCCCGAAAAAACATCTCGAGGGCCGCGAACTGGAGCAGATACACGGCCTCCCACATCCAAAAAGCTCGAGCGTTCTCACGAGCCAAGTGGGGGAACGGGTAGGTCTGCAGAAAGCTCGGTCGCGTGCTGGCCCACCAGATCAGGGGCACCATGAGGACGTAAAGGGCCATGTAGAGCGGCAGATGTCGGACGAATCCGCGCCACCGGAAACCGAAGTCCCGGGGCTTCATCCTCATGCCGAGAACCGCGAAGAGAAACGGCCCGAGGCCCAACAACACGGCGGCGGAAAGGGCCCACGCCACCTGGCTCGCCCAATCGAGGTCCTTGGGGAAGGGATAGCGCTCCCGCAGCCACGGCTGCATCCGCCAGGCGGACGCCTGTCCCTTGAACTCGAGCAACAGCAGCACCACCGCCGTCACGAGCAAAGCCGCGGTGGCGCGGGGGTCCAGACTCTTGATGTCCTTCCAAACCCCTCGCATGCATGCATCTCCGTCAGCGGAACTTCAGAACCGGAAGTACAGAAAGGGATTGAAACCTTGTTGAAGCATCTGCGCCACCCCGAGGGCGAAAAACAGACATCCCAGGGCCGCTTTCCAGCCCGGAACGCGCCGGGAAAACGCGGTCGAGGTGGGAAACGCGAGAGCAAGAAGGCCCCCGATCCCCGTCATGAGCACAGGCAGGGTGGCGGGATGGGGAGCCCGCAGCGTGAACGTTCCCACGCCGTACCAACCCAGACACCCCAACACATGGTCTCCCGCCACACCGAGGTCGGGCGCGGCGAAGAGTATCCACCCGAAGATGACGATGACCAACGTTCCAGCCCACTGCTGGCCTGGAATTCGCGACGAGAACGGCGACCTTTTTCCGATCGCTCGCTCGATCCCCAGCCACAAACCGTGCCACCCTCCCCAGAGCACGAAATTCCACGCCGCCCCGTGCCACAGCCCGCCCAGCAACATGGTGAGCATGAGATTGCGCGCGGTCCGAAACGGTCCTCCTCGATTGCCCCCCAAGGGGATGTAGAGGTAGTCCCGCAGCCACGTGGACAACGAGATATGCCATCGTCGCCAGAAGTCCGTGATGCTCGCGGCTTTGTAGGGCGCATCGAAATTGACCGGAAAATGGAACCCCAGCATGGCACCCAGACCGATCGCCATGTCGGAATATCCCGAGAAGTCGAAGTAGATCTGAACGGTGTACGCGACGGCTCCAGACCAGGCGTCCAGGAGCCCCGGGTGAACCGTCTCTCCCCAAGAAGCCGCCAGGATGCCCGCATTGTTGGCGATGAGCGTCTTCTTGGCGAAGCCCAGCATGAAAAGGAAGACTCCGCCCGCAAAGGCTTCAAGGGTATGTCGACGTTTCTCCAGCTCCGCCGCCAGATCGCGATAGCGGACGATGGGGCCCGCCACGAGCTGGGGAAACAGCGACACATAGGCCGCGAAGGGAAGAAAACCCTTGGAGGGGCGAACGACGCCTCGGTAGACATCGATGGTGTAGCTCATCGACTGGAAGGTGTAGAAGCTGATACCGACCGGAAGCACGAGATCCGGAAACGGCGAGGCGACGGGCTTCCCATCGAAGAGAGCCATCGCATCGTTGAGCGTTTCCACGCCGAAATTGAAGTACTTGAAGAATCCCAGCAAGCCCAGGTTGACGACGAGGCTGAGAAGAAGAAAGGCGCGTCGCCTTCGCGGCGCGCCGCCGGCCGCGATGCGGGAGGCCGCGTAGAAATCGACGAGCGTCGAGAAGAGAATCAGGGCGATGTAGTCGAACCGCTGCCAGCCGTAGAACCAAAGGCTCGCCACGAGAAGCAGAGCCAGGCGCGCCCTGTTCAACCGCACTCCGCCGAGGAGACGCCCCAGGCCGTAATACGCCCCCAAGACGAAGGCGAGATACAGGAAGAGAAAGACGTAGGAAGAAAAAACCATGGGCGGCTGCTTGGGCGCAGCATGCCATGAGCCTCGGAAGAGGGGAAGGCGGACGGCGCCCGTGCTCGCCTCTTCTCACCGCCTCACGGCGCAGCGCGGTCTTACCCCGCGCGTTCCGCGATCCAGCCCTTCACGGCGGTGAGCGGGATCTCCTCGGTCTCTCCGCTTCGGCGATGTTGGATCTCCACGAGGCCGTTCTTGAAGCCGCGACCGAAGAGAACCCGGAAGGGAATCCCCAGCAACTCGGCGTCCTTCAGTCGGGCGCCGAGACCCAGGTCACGATCGTCCAGCAAGGCGTCGTATCCGATCTCCCCCAAGTCCTCGTAGAGGACCTCGGCGGCCTTGATGGCCTCCGTGTCCTTCTTGCCGGCCCAGGTGACCACCACGTGATACGGAGCCATCGCCCAGGGCCAGATGATCCCCTTCTCGTCGAAGTTCTGCTCCACCGCCGCCTGGGCGATGCGCGTCGTTCCGATGCCGTAGCACCCCATCACCATGGGATGACGTTTTCCGTCCTTCCCGAGATAGAGGCAATTCATGGCTTCCGAGTATTTCGTCCCCAGCTTGAACACATGCCCCACCTCGATGCCCCGCACCTTGCGCAGGGTTTTCGACGGGTCGAGGACGCACGCATCGCCCTCCTCCGCCGTTCTCAAGTCCAGGATCGGGGGCATGGGAAAGTCCCGTCCGGGATTGACGTCGAGAGCGTGGACGTCGGTTTCGTTGCAGCCGCAGAGGATGTTGGTCATCCCCTCGAGGCTGCGATCGGCGAGCAGACGAATCGAATCGGGCAGACCCACGGGGCCGGCGAATCCGGGCTCCGCGCCGGTCAGCTGCCGCACTTCGTCGTCGGTCGCGAGCTCGACCGACAAGGCGCCGAGGGCGTTGGCGAGCTTCACTTCATTCACCTGGCGATCCCCACGCATCAAGACCGCGCACCATTCGCGGCGGTCGTCGTGATGAGCCGCGTAGAGAATCGTCTTGATCATCCGCGTCGAGGGCAGATCGAAGAATTCCGAGAGCTGCTCGACCGTGCGGATGTCCGGCGTGGACTCCTTGCGCAAAGGCCGCGGTTCCCCTCCGTCGGGGGCGGGGGGGATGAGGCTATCCGCCTTCTCGACGTTGGCGCCGTAGCCGGCCTCCTCACAGAGCAAAAGTTCGTCTTCTCCGGCGTCGGCGGTGACCATGAACTCCTGCGAACCGCTGCCGCCAATGGCCCCGCTGTCGGCGTCGACGACGACGTAGTCCAGACCGAGCCGCTTGAAGATGCGGTGGTAGGCATCACGCATCGTCTCGTATGATGCGTTTTGTCCCTCCTCGTCGGCATCGAAGGAGTAGGCATCCTTCATCATGAATTCGCGCCCGCGCATCAGGCCGAACCGAGGGCGGATCTCGTCGCGGAATTTCATCTGCTGCTGGTAGAGGATGACGGGCAATTCCTTGTGGGACGAGATACTCCGTCTCACGAGATCGGTGACGATCTCCTCGTGGGTGGGCCCGAGGGCGAGCTTCGCTCCCTTGCGGTCCTCGAGGTGGAAGAGGATTTTCGCCTGGAGGTACGTCTTCAAACGCCCCGACTCCTCCCACAGCTCGAAGGGCTGGAGGATGGGCATCATGATCTCCTGGGCGCCGGCCCGATCCATCTCCTCGCAGACGACGCGCATGACCTTGCGCACGACGCGCCAGAGAAGGGGAGTCATCGTGTAGATGCCCGCTCCCGTCTTCACCAGGTAGCCGGCGCGGGCCATGAGCTTGTGGCTGATGATCTCCGCGTCCGCGGGATCTTCGTGATAGGTCTTCAGGAATAGTCGTGAAAGACGCAAGGTATTTCTCCAGGGGCAAGGGAGGGCGAGGTTAGCGCCGTGCAGGCTCCGGGGTCAATGGCGCGAACCGGGAGAGCATCGGGACGCGCCCTCGGCGGCGACTCGCGTCGAGGGCCCGCAGGACGGGGTCCAAGGCCACGACCCACAGGGATTCCAGCCCGAGACAGCCGGCGCGTGCAAGGTCGTCGAGGGCGGCCTCCTCATCGCCGAGCGCGGCCCTTGCCCTGGCTCGGCCGAGGTAGCCCTCGGCGCCCAGGGGCTTCGCCTGGTCGAGAAACGCCTTCGTAGCCGCCGCCTTGCCGAATTCGGCGCGAATTCCGGCCCAGAGCAACGCTTGATCGCCGGTGACGCCCTGGGGGGGAGAGTTCCGCGTTCCGGCGTTCGGAAGCTCCCAGCGCGAAAGAGCCCGCATGAGCTGCACCGTCAGTGCGAGAGACTTTCCGGATCGGGCCAAGCCCGCGACGAGCGTTCCCGTGATTTTCGCGCGGAGAGAAGAGCTTGCTTGGCCGACTCCGGTGAACTCCGCCAATCCCTCGAGGAGGCCCAGGGCCGCGGCGTCACCCCCCGGGCGGGGCCTCGCCGCAGGCCGATGCAGGTCATCGAGAAGCTTCGCGAGTGGGCTTCGCGAAGGCGGCGTCACGCCTAGGAATCGACGCATGATGCCGGCGGCGCCGGCCAGCTCGACGACCAGGCGTTTCGCGAAATAGGCCGCGAATCCACGACGGTCCAACACAGCGAGCGATCGGTAACATTCGGCCCGGACGGTCTCGGACTCGTCGCCTGCCGCCATCTCCATGAGCCGACGGATGAGCGGTCCGGCCTCGGCAGAAGAAAGGAGACGCGCGTTTTCTCCCAGGGCATGGGCCGCCGCCTCGCGAACGAGGGCTTCGGCGGCGCGGCTGGCGGCCAAGGCAGCGACCCTGAAAACCGCGGAGGGAACGCCACGCTTCGCCACCTCCCGCGCGGCCAACCAAAGAGCAAGGGCTCGCACCCGCGGAGGCCGCGTCGGTGACGTCGCGAGCTTGGACCAACGTCTCCACGCTTCATCGCTCGACGGCTCGGGGGG
>CAZLGG010000120.1:0-11455 GCA_964559135.1 uncultured Planctomycetia bacterium | reverse complement strand
CCATCTCATTGTCGGCAGCAAGTTCGAACACAACGACTATTCGGGGTTCGAGGTGCAACCGGGGCTGCGTCTGCTCTGGACGCCCAGCGCCAAGACGACTGTCTGGGGAGCGGTCTCCCGTGCCGTCAAGGTGCCGCAGCGCTCCGACCAGGACGTCACGGTCCTCTCCGGAACAACCTTTCCTCCAGGCGCTCCGCCCATCGTTGCCCGCATCTCGGCGACACGCCGCGCCCGTACAGAGGAGGTCGTCGCCTACGAGCTGGGGTGGCGCTTCAGACCTGAAGACAACCTTTCTTTCCAACTGAGCCTCTTTTACAACCATTACGAACACCTCACCACGAACGAAGTGGGGACTCCCTTCCTCGGTCGCGGTCGGTCGGAAATCGAACGCAGCTTCTACATCTCAGCCGAGTACAGGTCTTGAATCCGTGACACCTGATGCACCCATAGGCCGTCGTCCCCGACCCGCGGCATCGAGGGTTCCTGCCCTTGTCGCGGCTGTCGGCGTCTGGATGGTGTTCCTGTGTCATCCAACGGCGACGGTCTATAGAACCGTCCTTCATGACGACACCGAGGAAGGCGAAACTCAGCGGGAGTATCGCCTGAAGGCAGCATTCATCTATCGCATATGCCAATACGTCACCCTGCCTTCGTCGAATCTTCCCCCCGGATCGAAGACGTACGTCATCGGAATCGTAGGACCCGACCCCTATGGCGCCGCACTGGACGCCCTCGCCGGCAAGAAGAGTTCGGGAGGGCGCGTCGTACAGATTCAAAGATATCGTTCCGTGAACTCCATCGGAAACTGCCAAGTTCTCATCATGAGCCCTCAGCTGGGCGATGCCGATCTCCGATCGGCGCTCAAGAAAGCCCACGCGATGAAGGCCTTCACGATCTCTGACCGAAGCAACTTTGCCAAGACCGGAGGCATGATCGCTCTCAAGATCAGAAAGAAGAAACTTCGGTTCGATGTCAACCTCGCAGCAGCCAAGAAATCGGGCATTACGATCAGTGCCCGCCTGCTCAAACTCGCGGACACGGTCATCCGCGCAAAGGAATCCCATTGAGATTCCTGAAGGCACCATCACACTCGATTCGGTCTCGTCTCATCGTCATGCTGACGTTGACCACGTGCTTCGGGATCGTCCTGACGGGGGCCACGGTGTACGGAATCCTCGTCCGTGGAGCCCAAGAGCGCATCGTCTTCGAATCGCTGTCGCTTGGCCGCGTCCTCGCGGCGGCCGCCGCTCCCTCCCTCGAATTCGAACAAATCGACGAGACGCAGTTGTCACTTTCGACCCTCGAGGGTTCGCAAGGCGTTCTCGCAGCGTGGGTGTATACACCCAACGGTGACGTCCCCATGGCTCGCTGGGACAAATCCGGCCTGGTGACGCCAGAGCCGGCCCGCACGCCCACGGGCGGAGTCCTGGTTCGCGACGACGACATCCTCGTGGGTGTCCCAATCCGCTCGAGAAATCGGCGCCTTGGGACACTCATTCTCTCCCACGATCGCGCGCGCGAACGAAGGCTCATGCAGAAATTCATCCAGGTCGGGGTTCTCGTCGTGTCGGCCGTGCTGGCATTCTCAGCATTGATCGCCTGGCGCCTACAACGGACGATCTCCTATCCGATTCGGCAGCTCGTCAAGGTCACCTCCGAGATCAGCGAGCGCCAAAACTACGACCTCAGGGCCCCCGTCTCCGATGGGGATGATGAACTCTCCCAGTTGGCCAGGTCCTTCAACTCGATGATCGAGCGGATTCGCCGGAGGGATGCCGAACTCGACGAGCATCGCGAACACTTGGAAGGTCTCATCATGGAACGCACTGGAGACCTCATGCAGGCCAATGCGTCCCTCCGGGCGGCCAAGGAGCGCGCCGAAGAGGCGGCGCGGGCGAAATCCGAATTCCTCGCCAACATGAGTCACGAGATCCGGACGCCCCTCAATGGTGTCATCGGCATGACGACGCTGCTGATGGACAGCGAACTCACGGTCGAGCAGAGAGACCTTTTGGAAACGGTCTCCGGATCGGCGGAGAGTCTGCTGGACATCATCAACGACATCCTCGATCTCTCCAAGATCGAAGCCGGCCAGATGGATTTGAACGATCAGACCTTCTCCCTCGCGGAACTCCTGTCGAACCTGACTCGGAGTTTGGCCGCGACAACACGAGGCCGCCCCATCACGCTGGCGTGGCGATTGGCTTCGGATGTCCCTCGCCGCGTCCTCTCCGACCAACTTCGACTTCGCCAGATCCTCGCCAACCTCGTCGGCAACGCTCTGAAGTTCACTTCCGAGGGACACGTTCATGTCTCGATCGAAGTCGCGGAGAAGCGGGAGGACCAACTCCTTCTCGAATGCAGCGTCGAGGACACAGGGATCGGAATCCCACCGGAGAAGCAGAGGTCCATTTTCGAACCGTTCAGACAAGCGGACGGCTCGACGACGCGTCGCTTCGGGGGAACCGGCCTCGGCCTGGCAATCTGCCAACGTCTCGTGTCGCTCTTCGGCGGCACGCTTCGGGTTGAAAGCGAGGAGGGCCGAGGGAGCGTCTTTTCGTTCACCTTCGAAGTCGGACTTGCACATTCCGAGGAGAGTTCAGGGCCTGACCTGAGAGACACGCCCGTAGCCGTCGTCGTGCCGGACGAGTTCCTGAGACGTTCCCTCTCCGACGTGATCGAGGCCATGGGAGGAAGGGCCGAGGCGATCAGCTCGCTGGACGAGCTCCCTCGGTGGATCGAGGAGTCTTGCTCGACACGCGCCATCATTCTGGATACCGGCTCGCTGGATCCGAACGACTGGGACACGGCCATCGATTCCAAGGTCGATACGGGAGATCTGCATGTCATCGGCCTTCATTCGTTCATAGGCGACTCCCATTGCGAGGAATGGAAGAGCAAAGTGGATCTTTCCGTAATCGGACTCCCCCTCAGGCTCTCCGAACTCGAACTCCAATTCTCGAGGATCCTCGGCAAGAGTCCGGAGGCCATTGAGGAGGCCGGACCTGGAGGATCGGAAGAGATCGCGAATGTGACCGAGGGATTTCGCGTCCTGCTTGCCGAAGACAACCCCGTGAATCAGCGGCTCGCTCGAGCGATGCTCGAGCGACAGGGCGTCACCGTGGTGGTCGCCAACAACGGCAAGGAGGCCATCGAGAAGCGCTTCGAAGAGGATTTCGATCTTGTGTTGATGGACGTCCAGATGCCCGAGATGGGAGGCCTGGAAGCCACGAGAGAAATCCGCGAACAGGAGAAGGCCCTGGGAGTTCGCGTTCCCATTCTCGCCCTGACGGCCAATGCCCTCGTCGGCGACCGAGACATGTGCATCGACGCGGGGATGGACGACTACCTGACGAAGCCCATTCGTCCCGAGGCGCTCTTCGCGACCATCCGAAGACTTGTCCCCTGATCCCGGGCAGAGGATCTGTTACAAGACTCCGTGACTCCTACGCGAGAATACCATGAGGCGACCAAGTACTCCCCGGAGAATCTCGGCTCTCAGGCAAGCCTGAATTGGGCTCAGCAACCTGAGCCCTACAAGACGTTTCACTCCACCGAGCGCGTGGAACTCGTCGAGGACTTGCTCGTGGGACGCGACCCGGTTTCGGGGATTCCCCGACTGGACGATATCTCGGCCGGAATGCTGGACCGTGCCGCGTTGTCCACGCTGCTACTTCACACGAACGGCGTGACGGCCGTCCTCAAGGAGGCGGAGGGAAAGGAGCACCTATTTCGCGCGGCCCCATCCGCCGGCGCCCTCTATCCGACCGAGATCTACGTGGCCCTGCGAGATCTTCCGGATGTCGCAGACGGCCTCTACAACTATCAGGTCAGGCATCACTGTCTGGCGCCGCTATTGGATGGAGATTTCTGGAACGACCTCGAAGACATCTCGTTCTCCCATCCGGCGGTCCGTCGATCACGCTGTATCATGCTTTTCAGCGCGGTCTTCTTTCGTTCCAGTTGGCGCTACCACGAACGAGCCTACCGTCGCATTCTTCTCGACACGGGCCACGTCATCGGAAATGCCACGACGTTTGCCCCGGTCTTGGGGCACCGCTGCGTCCCCATTCCGGACTTCCGCGACGCCGATCTGGATGCTTTGATGCTCTTCGATCGCGAAGCCGAGAGTTCCCTTCTTCTGGCCGCCGTGGTCGAAGAGGACACGGGTCTGCAAGCCGGCCCAAGGCGCCGAAGCAACCATGCACCCACGACATGCGACGTGCATTCCATTCCCGCGGTCCACCAGGCAGGAGATCTTCGCGGGGACGAAACCGACGGCGCATCTCCGAGCGACGAGGCGGCGGTGACCGTCCGGGGCGACGTGTTGACGAGACCACCGATTTCCTGGACCCCCGACGATCTCTGCCAGACGATTCTCAATCGACGCTCGACGCGGCGGCTGACGGGCGGTCCCCTCCCCGTGGAGGAGTTGGATCAGGTGCTCGCGACGGGCTACGCCGACCGGACGGAGGGCCGCAACCGGGGAGATGCGCTCATCGCACCGGACCTCCTCAAGACATGGATCATCGCTCTCAACGTCACGGACCTCGAACCGGGAGTCCACGCATTCGATCCGGAGACGGCCTCGCGACGACTTGTCCGACCCGGCTCCTTCGCCTTGCAGTGTCACGCATTCTGTCTGGGGCAGGAACTCGGCCGAGATGCCGCCGCGGTGATCGTCCACACGGCCTCCCTCGACAGCGTCGACAGACGCTACGGCGACCGCGGCTATCGGTACCTGGGACTCGACGCCGGTCAGATCGGGGAGCGCATGAACCTCGCGGCCGTGAGATTGGGCCTCGGAGTGAGCGGCATCGGCGGCTATTTCGACGACCAGGTCTGCGATGTCTTGGAACTCCCCCAGTCGGAGGCCGTCGTCTACATCACGGTTCTCGGCCAGCCGCCTCAGCCCTTCTGACGCCGTCAGGAGGCCGTCGATTCGGGGGTCGGAGTCGGCCCGCCCGGGACTGGAACACGTTGACTCAGGGTGTCCGCCGGGAAGGCGTCCACCTGGATGGTATCCTCCCTGGCGTCGAGGGCCTGCTCCACCAGCTTCCGCGCCTCGGCGTGAATGATGCCTTCGCGCTCCGCGGCGTCCAGGGCTTTCTCGGGCCGCCCTCGAGGCAACCGCCCCTCCTTCATCGCGTTCTTGATGATGTCGAGGACTGGCAACGCGCGGGAGCCCAAGTCGAACGCCCGCTCGATCCTCCCCACCGCCTCGTCGGGATCGGCGGGCACGTAGACCCCACTGAGCCATCGATCTCTCTGCGCACCGGGCTTGCGCAGGACCGAGGCCACCGAGGCAATCAGGCGGTCTTCAGGTTTCCATGCGAAAGGATTGAGACGCGCGAGGAACACACCCGGGCCACGCAGGAGGCCTCCGATGAGAGGCAACGGGAGTCGCCGCATCGTTTCCTCTCGCGCCGCCTGGATGTGGTCGAAGACGTATCCCATGACCCAGTCGAGAACGTCCTGATCCTCCACCCGCCGTCCCTCGGCCTCGAATCGCCGGAGAGCCGACGCCCCCAAATACATCCAAGACAACATGTCACCGAGATGGCCCGTCAGGCGCTCACGACGCTTGAGTTGTCCACCCAGGCCGATCATCGCCAGATCCGATAGAACCGAAAAGCTGGCCGACGACCAGGAGAGCTTCCGCCACCACTTGGCGGCGGCGCCGCTTTTGGGCGGAACAGAGATCCAGCCGCGACTCACGAACAACAGGCTTGCGCGCACCGTGTTGCGACAGAAATGACCGATGTGTCCCCAGAAGGCGCGGTCGAAACGCTTCACGTCGCCGGCGGCCAAGGACTCCACCTCCTCGAGAGCGTAGGGGTGACATCTCATCGCACCCTGCCCGAAGATGATCATGCTCCGCGTGAGGATGTTGGCACCCTCCACGGTGATGGCGATGGGAGCAGCAATGTAGCTCTGGGCGAGAACGTTTCGCGGGCCACGGGAAATCCCGGCTCCCGCGACGACGTCCATCGCGTCTGCGATCACCATCCGTGACAGTTCGGTGAAATGGTACTTGACGATGGCGGACACGACCGAAGGCTTGCCACCCTGGTCGACGGCGCCGCAGGTGAAGACCCGCCCGGCTTCCAGGAGCCACGAGAGCCCACCCAGACGAGCAAGAGGCTCTTCGACGCCCTCGAACCGGCCGACCGGCATGCCGAATTGGTGGCGCACCGCGGAGTACGCACCCGCCACGCGGGCGCTCATCTTGGCGACGGCGACACTCGATGCGGGCAATGTGATTCCGCGCCCTGCCGCGAGGCAGTCCATCAGCATGCGCCAGCCCTGGCCCGCCCGATCGGGGCCTCCGATGATGCAGTCGATCGAGACATCGACGTCCTTGCCGGAAATCGCGCAATTGTGGAACGGCACGCCAAGGGGATCATGCCGGTGCCCAACATCCACGCCGGGCGTATCGGTGGGGATGAGGGCGCAAGTGATGCCGAGGTGCGGCCCGCGGCCCAGATGTTCCTCGGGGTCATCCAACTGGAAGGCCAGGCCGATCACGGTGCTGACGGTCGCCAAGCTCGTGTAGCGCTTCGCGAAGTTCAATCGCATGCGCAACGCGCCGTCGGCGGTGCGATAAACGGTACCTCGCGACCGAAGCCCGCCGGCGTCCGAGCCCGCCGTCGGTTCGGTCAGAGCAAAACACGGCATATGCTCGCCCGTTGCAAGCTTCGGGAGGAATTCCTGGCGCTGAGCATCCGTCCCGTAGTGGAGGATCAATTCGGCGGGCCCCAGAGAGTTGGGAATCATGACCGTCACGGAAGCGGCGAACGACCGCGAAGCAAGCTTCTGAATCACCGCCGAGAGCCCGGCGGCGGAAAACCCCAACCCTCCGTACTCCTTGGGAATGATCATCCCGAAAAAGCCCATCGTCTTCAGCATCTTCCAGACGTCGGGGGGCAGATCCATCTCTTTCCAGGCGCGCCACTCGTCCGTGGCCCGGCAGACGTCCTCCACGGGCCCCTCCAGGAAGGCCGACTCGTCGGAGCGCAACTCCTGAGTCCACGGCTGCTCCAAGATCTTTCCGAGCTGGGGATGGCCGGAAAACAGCTCGCCTTCCATCCAGACCGTGCCGGCCTCCAAGGCCTCCCTCTCGGTGTTGGAGATCTTCGGGAGCAACCCTTTCGCACCCAACATGCGCGCGATCGGTCGGCTGAGAATCCGGGCGCGGATCGGAGGGACGGCGAAAAGCAGCACGGGCGGGAGGAAAATCGCCCACCCCCACCAGGGAGCGTGCGCGAGATAGAGCCATCCCGCGCCAAGGACTCCAAATAGGTAAAAAGGAGCTCCGAAGTATGTCAGAGCCAGGACCACCGCCAAAGCCAGCCAAAACGTCATCATTTCGCAACGCTCCGCGTCATGGATTCCCCTCAGGCGATCCGATCCCGGGCGGCGGTTCCCCATGAGGAACGCCGCCCTTCCAAAAACAGGTTAGCAATCCTCGCGCCGGAGGGTCGGCGGCGGCGCGGGATCGTTTCGAATCCGCCTCGACACACGGTGGACTCACTGAGAGCCCATCTCGAAATCCGCGTCCTGGTCCAAGTCCTGGTTGCACCCCGAACAAAGAGGGATGAGGTCGCGACGCCCCTGTCTCAGATTCTTCCTCCAGGATCGAGCCAAGGGGCTGTTCCAGATCTCTCGCGTCGAGTACTTGCGACCGTCGCCCAGGACCGCCTTCTCCTGCCAGTCCATGCAGCAAAGCGTCGCCCGGCCGTCGGTGTAGTAATAGAGTTCGAAGTCGTCCTCGCCGCGGAAACACGGGCGTGCGACACCGTCATGGCCGATGTCGGGCCAGTAGTACGGCGTCGTGAGGATGACCTTCACTCTGGGGAACGAACTCCAGAAGAGGCCGAAGGCTTCTCGCTCACCCTCGTTGTTCGGAAAGCGGATCATGCGGATCTCGACGAAGGAGGAGTGTTTCGTCTTCTCGCGCGCGTCGAGAAAGGAGAGGACGTTGGCGACGACGGCGTTGTAGTTGAGCCCGATCCGGTGTTTCTCGAACGTCTCCTTGCGAAATCCGTCGATCGAAAACCGCACGCCGTCGACTCCGGCTTCGAGGATCGCACGCCCCAATTCGGGCGTGAGGCGCTCCGCATTCGTGTTGAAGGTCACCGTGCAGTTCGTGGTCGTCTTGATATAGGCGATGATGTCGGGCAACTGGGCATGAAGCGTCGGCTCTCCGTCCATATTCAAACGGAACTCGACACCGGCCGTGCGATTGTCGTCGATGATCTTTTTCCAGACCGTCTCTTCCATGAAGGGTGTTCGACGCACTTTGGGCGTCTCGCAAAAATGGCAACGGGCGTTACAGACGCTCGCCGTCTCGATGGAGACGAAGCGGGGGTAAAGCGTCATGTCATCGAGTGCATCGCGCGATCGAGCGGCCAGTTCGTCGAGATCCGATCCGCCGCCGAGTGAGCGAGCCGCATCGATCAAGCGGAGCGTGCGCTCGAACATCCCGAGAGAAAACGAGGCGCGAGCCAGGTTATGAAGGATTTCCAAGTTCGAGGGTTCGACGGCATGGGCTTGATCGAGGGCCGCTTCGGCTTCCTCGTAAGCGCCCTTCGCGTGGCAGACGACTCCGAGGTCGTTGAGTGCCGAGGCGTCATCCGGGACATCCCGGACACGCTCCCGCAGAACCACGGCCGCGGCGGCCCATCTACCCTCCCGCACCAAGTCCTCCACTTCGCGCTGAAGGGGATTCTCCGCCGTCGACACGCCTCCCTGCTCCGTCATGCTCTCTCTCCTTCAACCCCTCGGGGTGCGGGGTCGCGAGGGGATCCCGTTGAAGACCCCTCCCCCGTCCTTTTTTCGGCATGCGAGGTGCTGCATCTTCATGCAATTCCGTCAAGCCGCGGGCTCGTGACATGGGAAAACGAGACGTAGGAAACCATGGGACGGTGAGATATGTCGATAGAGAGATGAGATCCGCAACGTCAGAGAGGCCAAGATGACCGTCAAGCCCGCATTGCGAAGCGACTGGGCTCATATGAGTCGAAGGGAGCTGGAGACCTTCCAACTCCATCGGTTGCGCCGGGTCATGCGCGAGCTGTGGTTTCCCTTCAGTCCCTACTACCGGGAGCGACTCGGGGCGGCCGGGCTCTCCTGGCGGGATCTGAAGAGTCTCGACGACCTCTCCCGGTTTCCGTTCACGACGAAGGCCGACATCCTGCCTTCGAGACACAACCCGGACGGACCCCGCGCATTCATCCTCACCCCCGACCCAGACGCCATCAAGAACCGTCTGCCGATCTCGAAGAAGCTGGCCTTGCTCGCTCGAGGGATGGTGGGTGGACGGTCGGCCGTCGAGAAGGCCCTTCAGGCCGAGTTCTTGCCCATCAAGATCCTCTTCACGACGGGACGGAGTGCTTCCTCCCTCCCATTCTTCCTCGGTCGGCTCGACCTCGCTCTGCTGCGAGAGTCCGGACGACGATTGAGCGAAGTCCTGGGACTGCGCGCCGGCGACGACCGCGTGGTCAGCCTCTTCCCCTACGCTCCACATCTCGCGTTTTGGCAGGTCGCCGAAGGCGCCGAGTCCTCCGGGATCCTCACCCTGAATACCGGGGGCGGACGGGTCATGGGCGGTGAGCGCATCCTGGACTTGATCGAACGGCTGGAGCCGACGGCGATCTGCGGCATGCCGGGGTATTTCTATCACGTCCTTCGCAAGGCGCACCGCGACGGGCGGAATTGGTCCAAGATCCGCACGGTCGCTCTGGGCGGCGAGATGGTCTCCGACGTCCTGAAGCGCAGGATCGTCTCGACTTTGCGCGACATGGGAAGCCCCGCCCCCTGTGTGTCGAGCGTGCTCGGATTCACCGAGTCGCGACAGTGCTGGGGGGAATGCAGATCGGACGAGGGGACCGGATTTCACGTTTTTCCCGACATGGGCATCGTCGAAATCGTCGATCCCGAGACCGGCGAGCGGCTTCCCGACGAGACCACGGGCGAGCTCGTTTTCACGGCGTTGGCGGGACGAGGCTCCCTGCTCTTCCGCTACAGGACTGGAGACATCGTGGAGGGCGGCGTCACCTACGATCCCTGTCCCGCGTGTGGCCGCACGACACCCCGATTGGGCACGCACATTCAACGAAAGTCCAACGTCAAGGCCCTTGATCTCTCGAAGGTCAAAGGGACCTACGTGAACTTCAACACCCTGTCGGCCCTGCTCTCTTCGGAGCCTGCCATCGAGGAGTGGCAACTCGTCATCCTCAAGCCGTCCGACGACCCTTTCGAGGTGGACGAGATCGAGCTTTGGTGCAGCCTCGCGGACGGCACCGACGAGGATGCTTTTCGCCGTGAGATCCAGGAGACGGTGAGCCGGGCTACGGAGATGCGCTTCAACCGTATCGTCATCGTTCCGCTGGAGGAAATTCTCGACCGCTTGGGAATGGAAACGCTCACGAAGGAACAGCGCATCCTCGACAAGAGGCCGGTGCAATCCAAGAGAAAGGACCCTGCGAGATCATGATGCTACCGCGAGAGAGAGCGGGCCGGGGCGGCAACATCCTCGTACTCGGCGGTGGCGGGGCGCGGGGGCTCGCGCATTTCGGAGTCCTACAGGTTCTGGAGCGCACGGGCGTCCGCATCGACCGCATCGTCGGTGTCAGCATCGGAGCGTTCGTTGGTGCACTCTATGCCCAGAACCCGGACGCCGAGGCCAACCGACAGCGCATCCAAGACTACATCGAGAGCGAGGAATTCCGCCGCTACTACCGAATCATGACGCGGGCCTCGAAGGATTCGGCCAAGGGCCGCACCGAGAACGGAGAATCGGACGACGAGGCGGAGTCGAAAGACAGCTCCGGTTTTCTGGCCAGCGTGAAACGCTACATGAAAGCCACCATCGCATTCCACAGGTTCGTCATGAAGCAGGCCGTTCTCACGAACGAGCCCATGGAAGAATGCCTGAAGACGGTGGCGCAACCCGACCTCATCGAGAATCTGAAAATCCCACTCACCATCGTCGCCGTGGACCTGAGAACGGGCGACCGAGTGCGCATCGAAGACGGCGATCTCTTTTCCGCGGTGGTGGGCAGCACGGCTCTGCCCGGCATTTTTCCGCCTGTCGAAAGGGAAGGAAGACTTCTGGCCGACTACGGCGTTCTCTGCAGCGTTCCGGTGACGACCGCGCTGAGATACGATCCGGCACACGTGATCGCCGTCGATCTCACACCGGAACTTCCTTACTTCGAGAACTTCACGTCGGGACTGGAGATCGTCAATCGGATGGAAGAGATCGGGTGTTACCTCTTCAAGGAACACATCGCCTCCGCGGCCGACGTCATCATCAAACCGGACGTGAATCACGTGGACTGGGCGGACTTTGCCGACATGGACACCATCGTCGAACGAGGTATCGACGCCGCGGAGGAGGTCATGCCGACTCTCTTGAGAATCCGAAACAACGGCCTCGGTGGAAACGACG
>CAZLGG010000119.1:0-11483 GCA_964559135.1 uncultured Planctomycetia bacterium | reverse complement strand
CTCCTTTCAGGACAAAGGGAGGGATCGTCGCGGATTTCATTCGGCTCCGCGACCCGGCCATGAGTTCTCAGCATACAGCAGGCGAGGCAAGCGTGTCCAGCCCATTCTTGGTTTTTCTTTGTGTATCTTAGGGAACGGATTTCATTCTTCGTCGACAGCGAGCTGATCTCAGTCGTTTCCGAAGGTTGTGGAGGAAAACCAGGGCGCAGCCTCATGCCCTTCGCGGGACGAGGACGTCCCGAGTTCAGAAAAAAACGAGGCCGTCGACGGGCGTCGACGGCCTCGAGTACACCCGCCAGGACTCGAACCTGGAACCTCTTGGTTCGTAGCCAAGTACTCTATCCAGTTGAGCTACGGGTGCGTGTGGGGCGAAATCTAACCCGCCCGGCCCCCGGACTCAACACCCTTCCCCTGCTCCGCGGAGACGCCCTCCGCCCCGAGCTCCCGAACCTCCGGCCTGTAGTGACGCGCCATCATCCAGCGCACCGCGAAGAGGTCCCGAAAGGCCCGAAAAACCCGATTCAAAAGGCCGTACTTGCTCGTTCCCATCAACCTCGGCCGGTGGGCCACCTTCACCTCGAGGGTTCGGAAGCCTTCCATGCGGGCCAAGGTGATGAGGAAGCGATGCAGGCCCGTGAAAAGTCGAAAACGCTCCACGACCTCGCGCCGCATCACTTTCAGGGGACAGCCCGTGTCGTGGACGTCGGAGCCCGTCAGGAGATTCCTGATCCGATTCGCGATCCGCGTCTGAATACGCTTGAAGAAGGTGTCCCGGCGCTGCCATCGCCAGCCGTGGACCATGTCGTATCCCTGAAGGCACTCCACCATCCGGGGAATGTCCCGGGGGTCGACCTGAAGATCTCCATCCATCATGACCACGACGTCGCCGCGCACGGCCCGGAACCCGGCATCCAAAGCCGCCGTCTGTCCCGTGTTGCGGCGGAGAGCAAGGTGCCGGATGCGGTCCGGATGGGCCTCGCGGGCCGCGGCAATCCTCGCGCCGGTCGCGTCCGCCGAACCGTCGTCCACGAGGATGACCTCGTAATCAAGATTCATGCCGTCGAGGACAGGAAGCAATTCGTCGAGCAACGGCTGGACGTTGTCTTCCTCGTTATAGAGGGGGATCACCACGGAAATCATCATCGGGCCCTCTCCCTCTTGGGAATCGGAGCGATCAGGTAGGCGGAACGTCGGCGACCGAGAACGCCCGTCGCCACGATGCGAAAGTCGCGCCCGACGGCGAGTTCGCGGAAAGCCGCCAAGTCCGGACCCCGGACCACACAATACCGATCCCCGGGGAGATCCAACCAGCGACGGAGCCGACCCTCGCTATGACGGGCCTCCCAGGCCCGCCGAGCTTCCCGCGAACGCTCCCGATTCTCTCCCTCGGGCCGAAGCTCCTCGAGGGGCCGCCCCATGTAGAAAAGGAGCCCTTCGTCGAGGTTGCGATACATGGCGAGGGAGGCGTCCTCGCTCACCAGCTCCTTCACGGTCCGGGAAAATGGGCGGCGCGAGGCCAGAGGATTCATCAGCGGTGCGACGCCCAGGCACAAGGAAAGCCAAAGGACCGGCCAGCTCGCCAGCTCGAGGACCAGGGCCGGCCGGACGCGATGCCTCACCGCCAAGACGCCACCCGCGAGACCTCCGAGCAGCGGAGCGGCGGCCGCCGCACCGCACGCGGCGCGAAAGGCGGCGGCCTCGGGAGGCCATCCCGGTCGGGGAAGGGCGCGGAGCCAGGGCAGGCTCCCCCACGCGCCGTCGAGCGTATGATCGAGACCGAGAAACCCTCCCGCCACCAAGAGCAAGAGGACTCCGAGGGCCGTCGAGAGGGCGGCGCAAGTCATCAGGGCCGCCCGCCCGGCACGGAGCGCCCCCCCGGCCCCCATGCGACGCCACCAGGCGGCCAGCGGAATCGCCGCGAGAATCGCCAGGGCCGGATGAATGACAAGGAGATAGACGCTTCGCTTGCCGGGTAAGAGGGACAACACGAGGAGGAAGATCAGCCCCCACAACCCCGCGAAGACCGCCCGACGTCGCTCCGCCTCTTCCAGGCCGCGCCGAACGCCGGGATGCGCCCACGTGATCGACAGGAAGGTGGCGGGAGCGAACTCCCAGGGCAGCTTCGCGAGATAGAACCACCAGGGTTGCACATGGGCGAGTCCCGTCCGCATCCGTTCCACCACGTGCAACCCCACGAGTTCCCGCGGATACCCCCAACCCTCGGCTTGAACGGCCGCCGCGAGCCAAAGGGAAAAGGGCAAGACGAAAAAGAGAACCGCTGCGACGAGCGACGCTCCCCAAGCACGCCGGGGCTCATCCCTTTCCTCCCGTCGACGCCGCAGCAAACAGGCGCCGAGCCCCACGACTCCGACTCCCAAAAAAGCGAGCGGCCCCTTCACCAACAACGCGAATCCGAAGGCGGCGCCGGCGACGACGAGGCGAGAGGGGCGCCTCTCCTCCACCGCCTTCCAACCCGCGACGATGCCCGTCGCGATCAAGCCGGTCATGAGAACGTCCATCTGGCCGAAGCGGGATTGCCAGAAGAACCAGGGGGAAGCCAAGAGCAGCCCCGCGGCCAAGAACCCCGCGGCGGGTCGTCCGGGGCGCGCCGCCAGCCCGACGACCGCGAGGAGCGTCAAGAGCGCGCCCAGAACCGACGGCCACCGGGCGGCCGCGGCGTCGATGCGCCCCGTCAGGCGACCGAAGAGCCTGACCAACCAGAAGTAACCGGGTGGCTTGTCCCCGTAGCGCTCGCCGTTCAGCAGGGGGACTCGCCAGGTGTCCGCCGCCTCCATCTCCACGGCCACCTGGGCGTACCGCGCCTCGTCGGGCGGCCATAAGTCCCTGAGCCCCAGTCCGGGCGCCAAGAGCACCCATCCCAGGGCGAGGACTGCCAGGCTCACGCGCTTCATGGAGGACTCCCTCGTGGAGTGGAACGCAGATTCGCAGAGTCAATCGTGGTGCAGATTGCGACGCCCCCCGGCGTCCGGAAGGGTCCTCGCTGGGGCCGATCGGCCCATTTTGTCATGGTGCCCTTGGCCTGCAAGTTGCGGAAAGGGCAGCACGACCCCATGGCGGACGGAGACGAAACGGCGACGCGGTTCGAGGAACTCTTGGTTCCTCACCTCGATGGCATGCTCCGACTCGCCGGCAGCATGATCCACGACGCGACCCTCGCCGAGGATCTGACCCAGGAGGCCGTCCTTAAGGGGTTGCGATTCTTTGACCGTTTCCGGGAGGGCACCAATTTCAAGGCGTGGATCTTCCGGATTCTGGTGAACACCGTGATCTCGCATCAACGCCGGCTTGGCCGCCGAGGGCGCGAGGTGGATTTGGGCGAGGAGAGCGGCGGCGCTCTGGACGCTCTGGGAAGCAAGGACGTGTCCACGGCCCCCCACCAGCTGTCCACCGCGGACGAGGGCATCTACGAGCTGATGGACGAGAAAGTGAAGCAGGCCCTGCATGAACTCCCGGTCATGCATCGAAACGCTCTTTTGCTCGCAGTGGTCGAAGAGTTCAAATACCAGGAGATCGCGGAGATCCTGGACTGTCCCGTGGGAACCGTCATGTCTCGCCTCCACCGGGCCAGAAGCCTCATGAAGCAGCGTTTGGCCCAATACGCCCATGAACAGGGGTTTCCCTCGGGATGCGGGGGCAAGGAATGAGAAATCGATGGAATAGATGGGCGACCCCGCGTGTTCTATCGTTGGAGACTCCATGGCTCGATAGCCGTGGGCAGGAACTCGAACCCGAGAAACGATGAATCGAGACGCCTTCGAAAAGACTCTTTCCGCCTGGCTGGACGGCGCTTTGGACGCCGACGAGGCTCATGCTTTCGAAGAGCATGTGGCCACTTCGCCCGATCTCCAGGCTCGCGTGGCGGAGGCCCAACGATTCGATGGCTTTCTCCGCGATCGACTGACGGCGTCGGAGAATCCCGCCGCGAAGGAGCGAATTCTGAACGCCCTGCGGCGTGAGGCCGCATCGACGACATCATCCCAGGCATCCGGTCGGCCATGGTTCCACCGTTTCCGTCCCGCGGCTCTCCCGGCGGCGGCCGCGGTCATCGCGTTCGCTCTTTGGGCGGGCGGCCTCTTCGACGCCCCCCCCCACGGGAACGGCCATCACCACGACCCCATCGTCGATGTCGTCTTGAACCAAGACGAAGCCCTCATGCAGAACTTGTCCCACGCCGGGGGCAAGGAAGACTTCTCCACGACGCTCCGCGGACTCTTGGTGAAAGCCCCGCGCACGGAAAGTCGCGTCTGGAACGCCTCGACGGACATGGACGCTCGCCGCGCGGACTCCGCGAAACTCTTCAAGACCTGCACGCAAAAAGACGTTCCCATCCCCGCCGTCCCGAAGGGGTTTCAACTGGTCGGCGCTCGTGTGGTCGACTTGGTTGTGGACGGAATGAAGCTGGCGATCCCTCACCTGATTTTCTACTCGCCCGACCACCATCTCTCGATCTACATGCTCTGCAAGACGCAGGCCCGGGTCCTGGAGGAGAAGATCCCCGGCGGGTTGGCCACCATCCACGGCTGTCCCTCGTGCGGTGTCGCGATCAAGGAAGTGGGAGATTTCCTCATGATCCTCGTGACCGACATCCGGTCCCCTCGCCTGAAGTCGCTCACCGACGAGATCTGATCCCCGTGTCAATCCGGGACATCCTCTTGTTCGGCGCCGGCACCTGGGGACGGAACCACCTCCGAGTACTGCATTCGATGGAACGTCTGGCCGCCGTCGTCGATCCCTCACCGCGGATGGAAGAGCGCAGGGTCGAGTTTCCCGATGTCCCCATCGTTTCCAATATGGAGGCCCTCTCGGGCGACGTCCTTTCCGGAGTCACCGGTGCCGTCATCGCCACCCCGGCCGCCACCCACGCGAACGTGACGGCCCAGGTGCTCTCCCAGGGTTGGCACGTGCTCGTCGAAAAGCCCATGGCGCTTTCGGTGCAGGAAGCGTTGTCCATGAAAAAGGCCGCAACGGAAGCGAAGAAGCACCTCATGGTGGGACACATTCTTCTGTTTCATCCCGCGGTCGCGGCGCTCAAGACTCTCATCGACGGCGATGAGCTGGGCGACATCCGATACATCTACTCGCATCGCCTGAATCTCGGCCGGGTGCGACAAGACGAGAACATCCTCTGGAGTTTCGCGCCCCACGATATCGCGGTGATGCTGCACCTTCTGGGGAGCGAACCCGAAAGAGTCGAGGCCAAAGGGGGCAGCTGGCTGCGCCCCGACCTGGTGGATCTGACCGTCACTCACCTCGAGTTCCCCCAAGGCATTCAGGGGCACGTCTTCGTCTCCTGGCTCCATCCCTACAAGGAGCATCGCCTCGTCGTGGTCGGCAGCCGCAAAATGGCCGTGTTCGACGACCTGGCCTCGGATGGGAAACTGAAACTTCACGACGTGGGCATCGACACGGACGCCGAAGGACTGTTCGAAACCCGCCGTGAGGGTTGGACTTCTGTACCGCTTGCCGACGAAGAGCCGCTTGTCAGGGAGCTGAACCACTTTCTCCGCTGCATCGACGAAGACGCAAAGCCATTGACCGACGCCCATCACGGGCTTCAGGTCCTCCGGTGTCTGGATCGCGCGCAGGCCACCCTGGATCGGTGAGCCAGGGCCGGGACCTCACGTTTCGACAGGAACCGCCTTCCCCAGAAGGAGTCGTTCCGGTTCGATGACGAGTCGATGCGCGAGCACCTCCACCCCGCCTTTCTCCGCGGTTTCGAGGGCCGCCGCGTAAGCGGGATCGATGTCCCGGGCCAACCCGACCGCATCGCAATCGGTCCGGGAAAGCAGGAAGAACTGAATCGCGCGGTCGCCGGAGCGGGCCAACCGGGCCAGGAGTTCGAGGTGCTCCCGCCCCCGTTGCGTGACGGAGTCCGGGAAATCCGAACGCCCTTCCCTCAGCGATGAATCCATGGTGACGTTCTTGACCTCCACCCAAACCCGGCGCCCCCCTCCGTCGGTGAAGAAGAGATCGAACCGTTTCCGGACACCTTCGGGGCCGCGCTCTCGAAGAATGGGGCTCTCGGGCACGAGTTCCGGCACGACTCCGTGGAGGATCCCCTCCTCGACGACGGCGTTCGGGCGTGACGTGTCCACGAGCGCCCAACCTCCACGCGAGGTTTCCAAAAGAACCAGGGTCCAGTGGAGCTTTCGCTGGGGACTGGGGCGGTGCTCCACCCAGGCACGGCGAGGCAGATCGAGCAGGGTCTTCATGCTTCCGGTGTTGGGACAATGCGCCTGAACGACGCGGCCGTCGGCGAGCTCCACGTCCGCCAGGAACCGCTTGTACCGCCGCAAGAGCCGCCCAGGTTCGAGTTCGAGGTCCAAGGTCAGACCTGAAGAAACCAGAACAGTTGGATGCCGATGAAGTAGGTCCACACGTCGTGGATGAAAGACAGCGGGTGCGCCGGCTGCGGAGAGAGGCCCAAGACGTCGAGGATGGCGCCCGTGTCCACGAAGTCCAACTTCGGGTCCGTGCGGTAACCCAGGAAGTTCATCGCGGCCTGCATCTCCTGGCGTTGCGTCAGACCGAGAGGCGTCGAGAGGTGGGTCGCGGCCACGAGGATCTTCGCGTTCGGCCACTTGACGCGGAGCATCGTGATGTTGTTGACGATGTCCTGCCGATAGGCCGCGGGATTCGCGAGACGCCCGGTCAGGATATCGTTCTGGGCCAATTGGTAGATGATGAGTTCGGGGTTCGGCAGCTCGAAGGGCGGTGCGAACAAATGGCTGCGATCGAAAATGAGATCGAAGCGGGGTTGGGCCCACGGGTTGGCCGAGCGGAAGGCTTGCTCGGTCGAATAACCCATGTACGGAAGCGCCAGCTCGCACCCCCACCAACCGCGAAACGAGTGATTGATGAATCGCGGCGTGCGAGGATTCGGCAGGAGGCTGCATCCCAATTCGACGGCGCGTCGCGGCCAGGAGACGAGCGCACCGTAGGGGTGTGCGGCTCCGGCGGCGTTGAAGGGAACCAACCCGTCGGCGAGGGAATCGCCGAGGATGAGTACCTGCATCTCGGGGTAGGGAGCCGGGCGCGGCGGCAGCCATGTCACGCCGGGATCGGCATCCACGCTTTTCAGGTCGATGAAGTACCCCTGAACGCCGGCGAAATCCCGGAACCGTTCGATCATGGACGTCGTCGCCGCGGGCGTCCCGGGGGCAACGATCGGCCCGGACGTGGTCAGGAGTTCGAAAGTGTAGTCGTTCGCGGGATCGAGGAATCTCGCCAAGGTCTGCTGAGGGAGGATCGGCTCGGCCAAATGCCATATGCCGGGAGACGCGCCTTTCCCCAGACGCCAGGCGAAGGCGCCGGCGACCAGAGTCGGAAACTGAATCCACGTCGTGTCCCATGAGAGACCGAACGTCGTCGTGTTGGTGAAGCGAATCGAGATGCGAGCGAGCGTGTGATTCGTCCGCAACCTGTATTCCGACCGTCCCACGGGCAATGAATACCAATCGCCGGATAGCTGCAACTGCGCCGGAAACCGTCGGTTCGGCTTGAACTGTTGGGCCGGCAGAAGGACCGAGAAAAGGATGACGACGGCAAACCAACGCATGATGGCCCATCATGGCGAATGCCCCCGCCCCACGTCAAGGATTCTCCATTGAATGATCTTGCGCGGGAGCAAGGATTCCTGGACTCCCCCCGCCCCGATTGCCTAAGATTCCTCCCAGATCCGCCGATAGGCAATCTGAAGCCGAATATCCAAGCCATGCCGAAAACCATTCATCGTCGAAAACTCGTTGTCGCTCTCGTCACCGGGTTCGTTCTCTCACTCGCGAGCACGCGGGCTGCGGCCCAACAGGTGCGCTACTGGTTCGAGTCGCCTCGAAGCCTCGAACTCGATCCCGGGCGTTTGGCTCTCGAGATTCCGGACTTGGAGGCGGCGTCGGACGCCCTGGAAGCCGCGGGTGTCGACGTCACCCACCTTCGTCCATGGCCCATACCCAACTGGTACCTGCTCGAACGAGAAACATCGGCCACGAAGTCTCCACAAGAAGAGGTCGCCCAGCTCGCCGCAAGCCCGGCGATCGCCTGTGCCTCCCCTGTCTTTTTGGGATGGACCGGCGGACCGATGTGGCCGACGCGCCACGTGATCGTGCAGGGGCAAGAAAACCTCTCGCGGGAAGCTCTGAAAACGCTCGTCACGGCGGACGGCCGCTCCCACGTGCTCGCGTCGGACTGGGCGGGACTGCCTCGATGCGTGTATGTCGACGCGGGACTGGCCGACGGCTTTGCGATTCTCGCTCGCGCCAACGCCCTCGCCGTCGACCCCAGGACCCGATTCGCGGAGCCGGACTGGGTGTTCACGGGGCGCAAAGACAGTCTCCCCACGGATCAGTATTTCAACGATCAGTGGTATCTGAATTACCCCCTACCCGGCGACCTATCGGCCTCCGACATGGATACCGATGCGCCGGAAGCCTGGGACATCTCGATGGGGCGGCACGCCATCAAGGTCGCCATCGTGGACGACGGCATCCAGATGGATCATCCGGACCTCCCCCGCGATATCCGGGGGACCGACACCACCGGCGTGGTGGGAGGAGGCGGAGCCCCTCAAGTCTTGTGGGACAATCATGGAACGGTCGTCGCCGGCGTCATCGCCGGAACGCGGAACAACGGCCGAGGCGTCTCGGGATTGGTGCCGGACGTCGAGATCCTCTCCGTCAGGGTCTACGTGAGTTTCTCGTATTTCGGTTTCACGTCCATGACGAGTTGGACCGTGCCGGGCCTCGATTGGTGTCTTCAGGAAGGGGTCCAGATCACGAACAACAGCGTCACGTTGGGGCTCATGGATTCCGCTCTCACGGCCAAGTACGACCAATTGCGGCAAGCCGGCATCCTCCACTACGCCTCGGCGGGCAACGACCCCATCGCCGGGACGTCCTGGCCCGCCAACCTCGCTTCCGTCCACGGCGTGACCGGCATCGACTTCACGGGTTCGGTGGCGGGCTTCAGCTCGTTCGGGCCCAACATGGATTACTGCGCCGGCGCCCAGTTCATCTATTCGACGGATCGCACGGGCATGTTCGGGTTCAACTCCACCTTGGAATACGTCCCCGCATCCGGCACGACGTTTTCGGGGGCGTACGGGTCGGCTCACGGCGCCTTGGCGCTGTCGGTCAACCCGTCACTCACGGCCGATGAGGTCGATGACATCCTCAACCTCAGTTGCATGGACCTGGGTGCTCCCGGATTCGACTCTCTCTTCAGTCAGGGGCTCCTCAACGCCTATGCCGTCGCGTGGCAGGCGGCGCTGACGCTGACGGATCCCTCTTCGGTCCTTTTCCGGCAGGACGCGCCACTCGCTGAAGACCTCTACGGCACGGCCCTCGCGGGTTTGGGGGACGTGGACGGCGATGGCGTCGAGGACTTCGCCGTGGGGGCTCCCAGCGATGACCAGGGCGGCCTCGACGCAGGCGCCGTCATCGTCCGCTCGGGAAAAAGCGGACAGATCCTCTACCAGGTCTTGGGGTCCGCGGCGGGAGACGGATTGGGGGCTCATCTATTTCCTCTCGGCGATCTGAACGGCGACGGCATCCGGGACTTTGCGGTGACGGATCCCAACGCCGACCTCGGTCCGATCTCCGGGGCGGGAAAGGTCACGATTCTCTCCGGTTCGGACGGGGCCCAGCTCTTCCAGATCACGGGCTCGGCGGTGAACGAGAAATTCGGGTCGGCGGTTCTCGATCTGGGAGACGTCAACGCCGACGGCGTGCCCGACCTGGCTGTCGGCGCCCCGCGGGCCTTGGCAAGCGGCATCCCCGGCATCGGTCGCGTCCGCATCCTCTCCGGCACGGACCTGGGATTGATCCTCAACATCGACGGCAACCCAACGATGGGAGATGCAGAGTTCGGCTCCTCGCTCTCCCTGACCGACGACTTCGACGGGGACGGGTTGGGCGATCTTCTCGTGGGAATCCCCGGGGCGGCGTCTCTCGGTCCGGACACGGGGCGTGTCCGATTGATCTCGACTCTTGACGGCAGTGTTCTTCTCACGATGGAAGGGCTCGAGGGTGGGGCTCGACTGGGGCAAAGCGTGGCCGCCTGGATCGACGCGGACGGTGACGGCGTCCAGGACTTCGTGGCGGCGGCCCCCGCCTCCGCAGGCTTGTCCGGTCCGAACACCGGCTCGGCGGTCATCTATTCCGGCGCCGACGGAAGTGCGTTCGGAGGCTGGGTGGGTGAGAATGCGGGCGATCTGTTCGGCGCTTTCCTCGCCACGTCCGACGACGTGGACGGTGACGGTGACCGAGACCTGTTGGTGGGGGTCCCCGGGTCCGACGCATCCGCCACGGATGCGGGCGCCCTCCGCGTCTATTCCAGATTCTGGCCACGTCCGCGGTACGTCCTCCACGGCGGGAAGGACCATGAGCGATTCGGGTCCGCCGCCGCACCCTTGGGCGATGTCGACGGCGACGGCCTGGGAGAGGTTGTCGTGGGAGCCCCCGGAACCGCCACCTTCAACTTGACCGGCTGGACCGCCATCCTCCCGGCCCCGAATCCCGACCGACTCAGCACCTTGGCGGCATCCGCCGCCGGTGATCTCGCCACGAGTCAAGGCGATGTCTACGATGTACTTCTCGTCAACAACAGCAGCGGTGGTCTCGACCGGGTCGTGGACCTGGGGCTCAACGAACCCGTGCGCTTGACCGTCCTGCAACCGGTGGGGATGACGACCCCCGCGAACTTTGCCGTTTGGGCCTACATCGGCACACCTCCCCCCACGGCGGAAGTGACTCTGCCCTTCGGGATCGGGGACTTCCTCTTCCAGCCCTGCACCGTGGGCGGCCCCAACAACGTCCTCATCACGAACAACTTCGGACCGGACGTCTGCCCCGAGTTCGTCCCGTCGACCCCCGGCGACTGGACCGTCATGGACCCGAACGGCCTGCCCGCTCCCTTGACGCTGACCTACCAGGGGGTCATTCTCGATGGTCCCGCCACGGCCGCGGCCACGAACGCCGTGCAACTCGTCGTCCAGTAGCTCCCCCACGGGCCGGTGGCTCTCCCCGAGAACGACACCGTTCCCTCCTCTCGTCATCCCGTTCGATTTCGACAACGATCGCGTCGAGTCATCGACGGTGGGCATCGAGGGCGCGGATTCGGTGAGTGGAGGCACGCCGACCGTCGGCCTGAGTCGCAAACCGTGCGCATTCGCCCGATTCTCGAGGCCATTGCGACGCCTCCCACCGGCGCAAACTCGTAAGCCGTTCCAGATCAGTGCATTCCGGCAAACGGATCGGCCCGGGCCGCGAGGCACGATGTTCGCTGTGTGCATTTCGTAGCTTTTCAGATCATCCGTCGATCCTGATCGTCCACGACGAGGAATCAGGCGGAGCGTATTGAGGAGGAATCAATGTTCGGAACGAATCACCCGTCACGTTGCGCCTGGATCGGGACCCTCATCTTCGTCGTATTTCTCGTGGGATGCGGGGGAGGCAACGGCAACAACA
>CAZLGG010000118.1:0-12177 GCA_964559135.1 uncultured Planctomycetia bacterium | reverse complement strand
ACCAAAAGATCTTTCGGCGGGTCTCGTCCGCCTCGATGCTGTCCCAGATCTCGGGCAAGAAGACTTCCAGGACGCGCGTCTCGTGGAGCACCGAAAACGCACCCCTCGCGCTGCCTCGCTGCAAGAGGTTGCGAATCTCCTCGTAGAGACGGGGGGGAGAGGCCTTGCTCAAGTCCTCGCGGGTTTCTCGAATCGCCTCCATCAGATCGGAAGACAGGGTGAAGCCCAATCGGCCGGCGAACTTGGCCGCCCGAAGCATGCGCACGGGGTCCTCTCGCAGCCGAGTCACCGGCTCTCCGATCGTGCGGATGACGCCCTCGCGGAGATCCTTCATCCCGCCGACGAAGTCGATGACTTCGCGGTTGTGGATGTCGAAGAACAGCGCGTTGATCGTGAAGTCGCGACGGCGTGCATCCTCGTCGGCACATCCGAAGAGGTTGTCGCGTCGAATGAGAGGATCGTCGCTGTCGGCGGTCTCGACGGCGCTCCGCCGAAAGGTGCTGACCTCGATGATGTTGGGCCCGAAATGCACGTGGGCGAGTCGGAATCTCCGACCGATGATACGACTATTGCGGAAGAGGCGCCGAATCTGCCTGGGCGTGGCGGAGGTCGCCACGTCGAAATCCTTGGGGACACGCCCGACCAACAGATCGCGAACGCATCCTCCCACGAGGTAGGACTGAAACCCGTGTCGCGTGAGGCGTCGCAGAACCTTGAGCGCATCGAGATCCATCAGCTCCATGTCGAGACCGTGATCCTCGACGATCTCGGCACCCGCTTCGCGGGGATCGATCACGCGTTCGTGACCGTCCTCGATCTCATCGACCTCGGCGACCTCCGGAGGAATCGTGCGTCGCCGGGTTCGCCGACGGCGGGTTCGGGGTGGACGCCGACGGCGCTGCGTCGGAGGGTCGTTTCTCGAGGGAGCATTCCCCGGGCCGTCGATGCTCAAGGTGTCGTTCCGAAGTTGAAGAAATACGAGCACACCGGCCAAGGAACCGATGGATGCGAATTCAGGATACCGATGACGGGGACCTCATCATAACGCATCGCCTCCAAGAATCGATCGAATCGCATCCGTGATGGCGGGATCGTCCCATTCCTCCTTGGGGGCCTGATAATCTTCGATGTCCTGCACGTAGGGGCAATCCGCAGGGAAAATTCCGCTCTGGATGCCGGAAGGGACGTCGGTGCAGTCAGGCTCGGCCTCGAAACGGTTCTCGTAAACGGTGCACTGCTTGGTGGAGGGGTCCAGGAAGCGGCAATAGGCGCGACTCATGTAGATGACGCCGTCGACTTCCACCTTCTCGGTGCAACACTTGCCGCATCGGCGACAGAGCGACTCCCAGACTTCGTTCGGCAGGTCTTTGGGATTCATCGGTCCGCTTCCTCCACGGGAATTCCAGGCGCCCAAGTCTCCCAAGTGAACGCCTCGTCGCCCAGGGCCGGGCGGCGAATGACTGCGTAGGCCGTTTCATCCAGCGTGACCGCCACCAGCTCGTCGGCGGCATCGAAACGCAGTTCGATCCGCTTCGCGCTCGCCCCTCGCAGAACGATGGTTCTCTCCTCCCCGTCGGATTCCGATGCCACAGCCCAGGTCTCCCCCATGCCCTCCTCGTCCACCGCGGCCCAGAGAGCAGCCTCGAGGCGCTTCCAGGGGTTGGCCTCGCGAATGACTCTGGCGGCCTCACCCGACAGCAGAACCACCTTCCCGTCGCCCACCATGTAGCGCCACGTGCGGCGGCCGTCGAAGCCCTCGTGAAAGATTCCCGAGTCGGTCGAACGACGCAGGTGGAATCGACCTCGAGGTCCGACCTGCCAGAGCTCGCTCCCAGTGTCGAGCCTCGTAGACAACTCATAGTGATCGCTCTCCATGAGTTCGAGGACGCCCCGCAACGTCTCTTCCGCCGAGCGACTCCTTTCGAGCCGGCGAAGTCCCCAGACGAGGACCGCTGTAAGAAGCAGAAACCCGCCGAACCAAAGAAACATTCGGCGACCGCGGCGGGAGCGCACGGCGACGACGCGAGCGCTCGCTCGGGAGATGCGATCCACGACCTCCGCCTCCCTCGTCGACGAGGCTTCGTCCACCTGACTCTCGGTGTCGAAGAAGCCGCGCATGGCGGTGCTCGTTCGTCGGAGGGTTTCGAAAGCCGCCCGGGCCTGCGCGTCGTTCCGGAGGAGTTCTTCGACGTCCTTCGCCTCTGCTTCCGACAGCTCGCTGTCCAGGTAGGCCGACAATTTCGAGGAGAGATCAGAGCCGATCATTGCACTCTCTCCCCGCGTTCCAGATAGGGTCGCAGACGCTGCTGCACGGCCTGACGACCGCGATGAATCCAAATCTTCACCTCCGAGAGCGTGGCGTCGAGCGCCGTCGCAACCTCGGCGTACGCCAGTTGCTCATACTCACGGAGATACAGGGCCGCACGATGCTTGGGATTCAAGGTCAGTACGGCTGCGCGAATCATCTCGCCCAACTCCTTTCGCTCGAGTTCCTCCTCGGGGAGCGCTCCTTGCCGATCCCTGATACGCGACTGAATCGGTCCCGAGCCCTCGTCCTCGAGATCCGTGAAAGGCCTGGCCGCCTTCTTTCGCTGCAGCTCATTGATGCAGAGTCGAAGGAGAACACGAAAAAGAAGAGTTCGAAACTTGGCCTGTCTGGAGTAGCGGTCCCTTGCGCCGAAGAGGTTGACGAATCCCTTTTGAACCACGTCCTCCGCAAGTTGGGCATCGTTGAGGACCTGGGTACAGAACCCGACCGCCGCTCTATAATGCCGTCCCACGAGTTCTCGGAACGCGGTCTGATCCCCGGGGTCGGCCTCGAGAAAGAGCTCCCAATCTCGGTCGTCATCGGTCGTCGCGTCGTTGGCTTCCACGCGACGACGTTACGCGATTGAGGGGTTCAAGTCATTCTTCTCCGTGAACGAAGGGCTCAGATCTCCACGGACGCTCATCCTTCCGAACGCACTCCTCGCCGCCCACGTAGATTCTTCCGTCGAGATCCACCGAGGGGCCGTATTCGCACTGATCCAGACAGTGCACCCGCTTGATGGGCCGGGGGCACCCCATCGCTTCCAATTCCGGCAGGAGAGCGGCATGGAGTTCCTTGGCGCCGTGCGCGCAGCAGGAAACGCTTTCGCAAAGATAGAGGGGCCTTCCGTCCATCGAGGGTTGGACGAGCGACGAGACCCAATCGGCCAGCTCGGCAACGTGAGTCGGCGGCTTCGAAAACGCCGCGGCCACGGCGAGAATCGCGGGATCGCCCAGGGGTAGGCCAGCGACCTGAATGCGACAGAGTGAAATGACGACGGGAAAACGGTGTTTCTCGGCGGTCACTCGACGAATGATTTCCTTGACGTCTGGGCGCTCGGCGTCGGGCAACGAATCGACTCCCCCGCAACTCTCCAACGGGGAGAGTTTATCAGACGCCGTGCCGAGCGTCAGGGCCCAAAGACGTCGTCCAGTTGGGCCTTGCCGGCCGTCGTGAAGTCATGGTCGAGGTCGACGCCGGGCTCGGCGTCCTTGCGAGAGGCTTTCCGTTCGAAGACGGCCTGGAGCTGCTTCACCGCTTCCTGAGTGTAGAGGCGGATCATACCGAGCTGAGTCTGGTCGTCGAAGATGATCGTGAGGATCGTCCGATCGTCGACCAGCGTCAGCTGGATATTGTCCTTCTGCCCCTGGTGAAACATCACCGAGAACTCGTCCTCTCCCAGCATGTGGGCCATTTCGCGAGTCGCCGCGAATGAGCCGGCGACAAGTGCCGAAAGGGAGTCCGTGTCGAAAGACCGCACGGTTCCCTCGCGAGCCACCATGTGCCCTTCCTTGTCGATCAGGAGAGCGGCTTTCGCATTGGACATGCTGATGAGTTCCGCGAGGACCTTCACGAACTCCTCGATGTCCTGCTCGTAAAAAACGAGTCTATTCTCGCGCAGCTTCTGGCTGTCGTTCATATCCTGCTCCTGTCAAATGAGTCCGAGCCAGTAGGCCGCCGCGGCGCCGCCTGCGGCCATGAGGGCCAATCCGATCCCAATCCATCGACCGGCGCCCCCCGAGCGCCTTCGCCGCCGCCCTGACGTCGACACCATCATCCCGTTGGGGAGCGGGATCGCCCCCGAAGTGACGCGTTCCTCCCGATCCCTCACCCGCACGGCCGGCGTGCGAACGCTGGGTTTCACTTGTTCCACCGGTGTCGCGACGGCGGCTGGGATTTCAACCGGCTCCAACTCCGCGGAGGAAAGGGGCGCGGGGGTCGGCTCGACTTTCCGCTCAACCGGCTCCATTTTCGCCGCGACCGGCTCCGCGACCGGCTCCGGGGCCGGCTCCGAAGTGATCGGGGATTTCGCGGTCTCCTCCCGAGTCAGATTGATGTTCTCGATCCGGCGCTCGGGCGCGGGGGTCTCCCGACTCCCGGACAACCCGCCGCGCAGGACATCCACTTTCGGCCTCGCCCCCGTGGTTTTGCGACGCCGCTCCTCCGGGGAAGTGCTCGGTTGCGAGGCGGGCTTCGACTTGCTCTCGGTGGACATGTTCCTCACCTTTTCGAGGAGCATGCCGGCCAGGGCCTTGAACGTATCGAGGACGCCGTCGCCCTGGGCCGCCACCGCTTCAAAGACGGGCGCTCCGTACGGATTGAGCACTTGGCTCATCTCCTCGACGGAGCAGACATCGTCCAGGTCGCGCTTGTTGAACTGAATCACGTGGGGCATCTCCTCGAGAGACCGCCCCTGCTCCTGGAGATTCTCCTGCAGGTTTTGCAGTGATTCGATGTTCTCCTCCAGTTTCGAACGCTGCGAATCCGCGATGAAAATCACGCCGTCAGCGCCGCGAAGCACGAGTTTGCGCGTGGAGTTGTAGTAGACCTGTCCCGGCACTGTGTAGAGCTGAAACTTGACGCGCATCCCACTCACGGTCCCTAGATCCAGGGGCATGAAGTCGAAGAAGAGCGTTCGGTCGGATTCGGTTGCGATCGACGTGAGATCTCCTCGGCTGTCCGGAGAGGCCTTCTCGTGAACGATCTCGAGGTTCGTCGTCTTCCCGCCGAGCCCGCAGCCGAAGTAGACGACTTTGCAGTTGATCTCGCGCAGAGCCAGATTGAGTTGCACCATGCTTGAAGCTCTCCTTCTCCGTGGCGCTAACCGGAGACCGTCAAGGTCCCGAGCTGTCGAATGCGTTTGGCCGCACTCTTGATCTCGAGGAACGTGACATCCAGGTTGATGAATTGATTGGTGACAACGACCAGCAGGCAGTTGCCGAGGTTTTCGATGACGATCTTTCCGCGCGACGCCGAGAGGATCATGCGATCCATGTCTTCGTAACGCCCCAGGCCGAGCAGTTTGAGCGTTTGAGTCACGACGTTGCCGACGAGCGCGGCGGTGGTGTCTTCATCGAGTTCATTCGCGAGACGAGAGATGACGACGATGCCGTCCGGCGTGACGACGATACCCCCCTTGATCCCTGGGACGGTGACGAGTTCGTCCAAAACTTCATGCATGAACGGGTTCCTCCTCGACGCGGAGACGGGCGGCGACGAAGTTGAAGCACTCCTCGCGAATGACGTCCACCATCGAGCGGTCGCTCGACTCCACAAGCACGACCGTCGGGCCGAGGGAGTGGAACTGCAGCACGAATTCTCCAGCGGTAAGAACCGAGGACTGAAACGCCCCGATCCCCATGCGCTTGGCGCTGATGTCCGCGGCCTTTCGGAATCCTCGTGCGATTCCACAGAGGGGATCGTCATCGGGGTCCTTCAGAGTCCGTGTCTCTCCGCCCTCGGCGATGAGGGTGAGATGCTGACTGACGAAGGCCGCACGGACGACACTGTTCAGTTGGCTCAGGCGACCCAGGTCGCGGATGAGGCTGCCCCGCTCCTCATCGCTGATCTTCCGACACTCCTGCTCCGCCTCATGGGGCGGGACGTAGCACTCGGACTCCTCGATGGCTCGTAGGAGCTGAGCCTCTTCCTCTTCTTCGAGAGGAAGGTCGATGAGTTGTTCCTGAAGCTCCAGGGCTTCGTCGTTCTCCGGATCGCCGTCGAGGGCCCGGTAAAGGTGAAAGAGGGCTTTCGAAACGGCCCCGATGAATCGGTAGATGCGGGCCAGTTCCAAGTGGGACTCGATGTCATCGTCGTCCCGTTCGAGGGCGTCTTGAAGTGCCACGATACCCCGACGGGCGTCACTGGCGACGCGATCCTCGTAGAAGCGACGCAGAAGGATCTTTCCCACGAGGGCCGAACCCTCTGGGCGCTCCGGCCGGAGCCGCATCAACTCCTCGGCGGCTTTCAAGGCTTCGTCGTATTCTTCGCAGGATAGGTACGTCTCCACGAGGATTCGGAAGTCGTCGGGCTCGCGACCCTCCCGTGCTTTGGCCCAGAGCCGGTCGATTTCTCTTCCCAGCTCCAAGCGATTCGCATGACGAAGGATGTCGCGCAGATCGCGGCTGTGGGGGAACCGGGCGAGACCCTCTCTGGCAGCTTCGGCGGCCCTCGCAAGGTCACCCTGTCCAACGAGATGTCGGCAGAGTCTCACCCAGGAGCGAGGGTAGGAGTCCCGCCGGGCCTGCTCGTAGAGTCGTCGCGACTGCGACCACCCCTGCCATTGTTTCAGGATGGGTATCATGGCCCCGCCTGCTCCTGGTTGACTTGCCTGAATCTCCCGCACGTCGGCGGAGAGCCTGCTCCTATATCGGACAGGGCTCGCCCAAGCTGTGATGAGATTCCAGGAGAATGAAGATGCAACGCGGCCCGGGTCGGGACCGATGGAGCCGGCGGGGTGAAAGGGAGTCCGAAGGAGCCGGGGAAAAAAGTGACGGTGTCGGGAGAAGGAGCCCGACACCGTCGTTTCAGCTCACCTCGTCAAACTGAGAAAGTGGAAAGTTGTGGCGAAGGCAAAGCTGTTTTTATATCTCGCACGATACAGTTCCTCCTCTTTAGGGAGGATAAAGTTCAGGTCCATGGACACGTGGAGGCGGCCATGGGACTGAATTCGCGTTGTCTGATGTCTTTGCCCCTGAAGTTCCGCCGCCTGCCGCGGCGTTGCGTTGGGGCTTTGGCGAGGGCCTACCGACCCTCGAGACGTTTGGCGCAACGGCGACTCTACCAGACAGTGCACGACCTGTCACGCATTTTCCTCGAAGGATAGGAAAAACGTGCAGGAAACCCCGCCGTTTCCGCGAATCGGTCCGGTCCCGAAGAGGAATGGTCGAATTCCTCAACGAAGGGCGCTAAATTGCGCCACCCTGGAACCAGCGGGCGGAGGCCGTCCCGCGCCCAGGAATGACCTGAAGACCCACGTTGCGGAAGAGTCCAGACATGTCTCGATCCCCTCTGTTTCAGCTTCAACTCGTTGTCGCCGCCGCACTCCTACTCGTCCCGTCCCTGTTGGGACAGGTCCGGGGAGAGCGCCGCGAGCGAACCGAACCCACTCCGATTCGGCGTCCCGACGATCCCGATGTGATCAAGGGGACATGGATCGTGGGAGGAACCGATCACAAGATTACGGCCGGCGAGTTCTACGAGCTCCACCAGCTTCTTCAGAAACTGGAGGGGACAGCCCAAAGGACGATCCCGGAGGACGCGGTGTGGGAGTTCCTCCTTTCCGCGAGCGAGGCGGAGAGCTTCGGCCTGAACGTCACCGAGGGCGAGCTGGACGGCCTCCTCAATCGGGATGACCCCGACCTTTATGAAGGGGTCCTCGCACGCTGGGAGGCGGAAGGAATCTCCCAGGAGAAAGGGATCGACTACGTCCGCAAGCGACGGGCCATCAACAAGCTCAAGGATCTTCTGCTCAACACCGATCGCATCACGACCCAGGACGCTTTCGACCTGTTCAAAAAGGAGCACCTGCTCTACAAGATCGGGTTTCTGTCGTTCCGGGCGGCGGATCACGTCGAGGACGTCAAGAATGGCGATGTCAGCGACAGTGCGATCAAGAAGTATTGGTCGGAGAACCGTGCGGTGCCTCAGCGATTCCGCACGCCGAGCAAGGTCTGGGCCGAGTTCGTCTTTCTCGACCCGAAGACGTTCCAGAGCGCGAACACCGGGACGAAACCCCGCAAGCTGACTCGCGAAGAGGCCCTCGACTTCTTCCACAAGAACAAACAGATGCTGATGGCGCAGATTCCCCCCGACAAGCAGCACCTGCTCCATTTCGACGAAAACACGCCCCTCGAGAAGGTCGTCAGCCCCTTCCAGCTCCTTCGAGACAAGATCGACCAGATGCTCTTGCTTGACCAGGTTCTGACGACGGCTCGGAAAGAGGCGGATGCGGAAGACGTCGACCTCGCGGCCGTCGCCGCGAAGTACGGCCTTGGATACAAGAAGGTCGAGGACTGCGACCGCGCGTTCGCCTTGACCGAGTTGCGGCCCTTCGGATTCAACATCTTCACCGCACTCTTCAACACCGAGGTCGGCGCGGTCTCCGAAGGAATCCTCCAACAGGGGCAGATCCGCTACTTCTTCCGCCTCAACAAGAAGAAGGACAGCTACCTTCCCAGCCTCGATGAGGTCAAAGATCAGGTCCGGGAACTCTTCATCGAGTCCAAGGCCACCGAGTTGGCCCGGAAGGACGCCTACGCCCTGATGAACACGATGAATTCCAAGGCGGCGTCGGAACTGGCCGCCCTGGAAAAGAAGCTGACGGCCGAGGCGGACACGGCCGCGGCGGATCGCATCCGCGAGCTGGGCCTGACCCGCCCTCAGGACAAAAACCGGGAGAAAATGCTCGCCCGGGGCCGGATGCGCCGCGAGCTCGAGCAGGCCAAGCGGGACATCCTGCCGAAATACCTGGACGAGGCGATGGCGGAAAAGGGGCTGCAGCTCCACGAAACCGAGTACTTCGAATACCAGATGGCCCGGGCCGCGGACATCCAGAGGGCGAAGGCCAAGACCGCCGAGGAGTTTCTCCAATCCAATTTCTACATTCGTTCCCTGAAACCCGGCCAGGTCGCTCCCGCCGTCATCGATGACAACATTTCCAAGTGCTTCTACATCGCCAAGCTCCTCGATGTGAAGGATCCTCCCTTCGATAGCATGGGACCGGTCGATGCGATGCAGGCGCGAGCCCGTATCGCGCAACTTCGCCAAAACGCCTTCAGTCGCCGATTCCGGCTCCCCGAGCTGCGCGATCGTCTCGGATTGGTCATCAAGAACTGAGCCCCGGAGAGCAGGAGATTCGAACCATGAAATACGCAACCATCCTCGTCAGCCTGATTCTTGCCCTCCCCGCCGTCGCCCAAACCGCCGGAGACGAAGCGTCGGCCTGGAAAGCCCTCAACGCCGCCATTCCCTCGAATCAATTCGAAGCGAACGGGCGCATCACTCGCGACACACGGCGCTCCGACACACAGGTGCTGGAGGCGCTTGAAGACGCCCTCCCCAAGACCCGCGGAACGTCCGCCGAACCCGTCGCCCTCTTTTATCGAGGCAGCTACCTGTTTCGCACAGACCGCTTTCAGGACGCCCTCGACGTTCTTGAGGACATGAAGAAGCGCTTTCCCGATCACGGCCTGTGCAAGTCCGCGCCGAAACACCCGAGCCTTGTCGACGACGCCATCGGCGACTGTCGATCCGAGATGGCGATCCGGGCCAAGTACAAGATCATCCGGCTCCCGCACGCCGTTCTCAACGACAAGATCAAGGCGATCTTCCACACATCCCTCGGTGATTTCGAAGCGCAGTTCTACACGAACGTCGCTCCGAAAACGGTGGCCAACTTCAAGAAGGTCATCGAGAAGGGGTTGTACAACGACACCTACTTCCACCGTGTTTGGAGTTTCCGACGCATCGTCGGGGGTTCGCCGAATACGAAGAACAGGGATCGCCGAGACGACGACCAAGGCACGCTGTCCTACGACCTGCCGCTCGAGTTGTCGGATGCCCTCCAAACTGCGGGTGCGATCTCGATGGTGGGCCTTGGAAACGGGCGGGCGAGCGGCTGCATGTTTACGGTCTGCGTTCACGACCAACCTCAACTGAACAACACCGCGGCGGTCTTCGGGCGGGTCACCAAGGGCCTCGAGATCGTTCGTCTGATCAGTCAGCAGCGAACGGACGACGACAACAACCCCTACGAACACGTGATGCTCCGCTCCGTCGAGTGGATCGAGTAAGGTCGCCCGCGCGGCGCGTCTCAGCCCTCGACGCGGGCCACATCTTCCAGCCAGGACGTGATGAGCGTCCTGGCTTTTTCGTCAAGACTCCGCACCCATTCCAGGTGGTTGCGGCCGGGTTCAAGAATCGCCTGGACCCCCGCAAGGCGTTCCGGGTCACCCAAGGGCCTGTTTTCCATCCAGCCCGTGCGATCCGTCTTCCACGTCGCGGCCAGCTCACGATCCGTGTCGGAGGGTTCGGGAAGCCCCTCGAACAAACGATCCAACTGCCGAGCGCGTTCGGCCACGCCGACGTCCAAGCCGTCCAACGCCCGGTCGAGGACCCGTGCCGTCCAAGGGTCCGTCGCCATCGGCCGCCGCACGATCCTGTAGAATGCGTGGAGCGCTCGAAGCTGTCCCATGTATGCGAGGCTCCGCCGATAACGTTTGGTGACGCCCGGCACGCGTTTCTCGTCGATCCGGACCTGCCTGGGTGCAAGAGATTCCCCGTAGACGAGAACGTCTTCCCCGTAGTCGCGCCGGAACACCGAACCCGCCGCGAGGATGCACCCGTAGCCCACGTGAATGGGCCCGACGACACCGCCCGCCCCACCGAGGAAGATGCGGTTTTCATCGAGGAGCACTCCCCGGGGGACGTCACCGAAAAGCGAGGGGGTCGCCTTGTCCCCTTTCTTCCCGAAGGGCGTGAAGTTGAAGTGGATGAATCCGCTCCCCACCTCGCTGTGATCGTCGCGGGATCGCCCTCCGGCAAGCAGAGCGTCGCAGAAGTTGATCTGTGATCCGAGGGCCGCGAAGGGGAAAAGGATCGTCTGCTTCAACCCCACGGCATGGGCTGTCGAAGCGCTCTCCTCGAGGAGCGTGCCGGCTCGCACGTGAGCATCCGGGCCGAGCGACGCACCGTCGAGCAGCGTGGCGTTCTCCACCGAACCTCGCGCCACCGAGGCGCCATGGCCAAAGGCGGCATCCTTGATGAAGACGGGCCCGAGGCGGCCCAACTCGCACGCCGGACCGACGATCGTGCTCTCCCCCTCGATCCTCACGCCGGCATGCAGGATCGCCCCCGGCGCCAGGGCGTCCAGGGGGACGGACCGATGCACGCAGACGCTTCCTTCGGGCAGCGCCACGCCCTGCCCCTCGAGTTCCTTCCTGCTGTAGTACGACATAGCCCGAGTCTACGCGCCCCCGCCGACCATCAGCGGATGATCTGAACTGCCTTGGTTCCGGGGAAGGACGGCGACGGCTCGGAGCCGCCTGGGAGGGCTCACCGCGTTGCGAGCACCCCGTCGCCCGGATAGAGTGCTTGCCGAGGCGTCATCTTCGTCTCGCCAACCAACTTGGCGCACAAAGCAAAGCAGGCAGGGGAACGAGCGCCATGGCAACTCTCGGTGACCTCCTTTTGAGGGCCCAGCAACTGATCGTGCGACAGCGGGCGGATTGGGGCGAGACCTTCCTGCATCTGGAAACCACCAATCGCTATGAGGTGATCGACGAGGAGGGGCGAACCACGGCGTTCGTCGCCGAGCGGGCTCCCAATCTCTCACGTTACCTGGGGCTCATGTTCCTCGGCCCAGCACGCCCCCTCACCCTCGAGGCCTACGACCCGGAGGGCCAGCGGCTGGCCGTCGGTGAAAAACCCCACCGATGGGTCTTTTGGGAGATGCAGGTCAACGACGGCGATCGTTACCTTGGGCGCATCGTGAAACGCTTTTCGATTCTGCGCCGCCTTCTCACGGTCTACGACGAGAACGACAACGAGATCCTCCAGATCGTCGGCCCACTCCTTCGCCCCTGGACGTTCAAGGTGCTCTGCGACGGTCGGAAGGTCGCCATGATTCGGAAGAGCTGGGGAGGCGTCTTACGGGAGGCGTTCAGCAGCGCCGACAATTTCGGCCTGGAGATTCTCGGCGGCTGGGAGCCCCACCCGGATTTCCTTTCTCTGCTCCTCTTCGCAACCCTCCACGTCGACTACTGCTACTTCGAACGCAAGCGCTGACGCATCCCCAATGGGGCCATCCACGCGAAAGAGTCCGCCCACGGCGAGGGCCTGATCCCCCGCCCAGCTCTCAGGCCGCAAGA
>CAZLGG010000117.1:10804-12303 GCA_964559135.1 uncultured Planctomycetia bacterium | reverse complement strand
CCTTTTGCGAAGGACCTTGACGCTGACGATCCTGAATGGTTCGGCGCGATTGGTGGGATCCAAGGGCAGCACCTGAGCGACCTCCAAGCCCTCGACGACCCGCCCGAACACCGTGTGGCGACCGTTGAGGTGCGGCGTCACCACGTTCGTGACGAAGAACTGACTCCCGCCCGTGTTCGGCTTCCCCACGTTCGCCATGCTGAGGGTGCCTTGGTAGTGCAATCGAGCCCCGTCGCGCTCATATTCGTCCGCAATGTTGTAGCCCGGCCCGCCGCGGCCTGTCCCCGTGGGATCGCCGCCTTGGATCATGAAATAGGCGATGCAGCGGTGGAAGATCTGGCCGTCGAAGAAGCCCTTCTCCGCCAACTCGATGAAGTTGGCGACCGTATTGGGAGCTTCGTCCTCGAAGAGTTCCACGAGCATCCGGCCCCGGTCGGTCTGGAATTCCACCATGGGGAGGTTTTTCTTCTCCATGGCTTCTTTTCTGAGCGCCTGCTCTCGTTTCCAATCCTCGACGTAAACCGTGGCCACGCGAGCCGAATGATCCGCGCCGCGGCGCTGCTGATCCGAGGAGGCGAGATCCTTGGCGCGTTCGTATGCCGCCTGGGACCTGCGGAACTCGTTGGTATTCATGTAGCAACGGCCCAGGGCGTCCCAGACCTTGAACGTCGAGGCCAATTCGGCTGCCTTCTCCCAGAGCTTGGCCGCCTTTCCATACTCGTAGCCCTTCTCACGAAACTCGGCGGCCTTGTGGAGATACTCGCCGTTCTTCGTGAGTTCGTAGAGCACCTCCGCGTCTTCGGCCTTGAGGGATGGCGAGAGACGATTGAACACCGTGTCCTCCAGGCGGCGTTTCCTGACCGCCTGATTGCGCGGGTACCGTTCGATGAAGTGATTCACCTTCTGCATGAAGACAGTGGCCTTCCCGATGGCTTCGTCGCGGGTGAGCGAGAACTGCCTCTCGATGGTCAGCTTGCGCTGGGCATCCTCTGCCCCGTTGTAGGAGATTTGCAGGTTGTTGAGGACGCGCTGCGCTCGTGACATGGCGGCGGTGACCAAGTCCCATTCCCCAAGGAGAGACTTCTCCTCCTCCGCTTCGGTCTGGGCCAGGAGAGGGCCGGAAATCACCAAGGCGGCGAGCAGCACGCTGAATACGGTCTTCATCTTCGTCACTCCAAACGTTTCGGCCCCAGCCAGGGGCATGTCTCGGCCGCGAGGCCGTCGCAAGAGTCTATCCGGCGTCTCGCGGCTCCACGAGACCCGTCCCCGACCTCTTCGAGGGGAAAAAAGAAGGGAGGCCACTCCGAGGTGAGCCTCCCTTGCTGTTTTCGTCGTTTTCGACGGGCAACTCGTGCCGGGATTTATCCCTGGGCGCCGGTCACGGGGCAGGTGCCCTTGGCGGGGGCATCGACCTTCTTGACGGGCTTGGAGATGACCTTGGCCTTCTGGCTCTCGCAGGCGCCTTGGCAGTCGCTCTTTTTGACCTGCTTGGCGTCGCA
>CAZLGG010000117.1:0-10704 GCA_964559135.1 uncultured Planctomycetia bacterium | reverse complement strand
ATCCGCTGCCGGCCTTTTTGTCCTGCTTGACGACGGTCGCCGTCTGGCTCTCGCAAGCACCTTGGCAGTCGCTCTTTTTGACCTGCTTGGCGTCGCAGTCGGAGCACTCGGCCTTCTTGGCCATCATGTCCTTGCGCATGGCGGCGAGCTTGGCTTTGGACTTCTCGCAGCCGTTGCAGGCGGCCTTGTAGAGTCTGGCCATCTCGGCGAGCTTGGGGTTCTCCTTGTCGAGAGCGGCGAGCTTGGCCTTGGACTTTTCACAGCCGTTGGCGGCGTTCCTCTGGAGGGCCATGTAACCGTCCAGCTTTTCGCATCCGCTGCCGGCCTTTTTGTCCTGCTTGACGACGGTCGCCGTCTGGCTCTCGCAAGCGCCTTGGCAGTCGCTCTTCTTCGCCTTCTTGTCTTGCTTGACGACCTTGGCGGCGCTCTGCTCGCACGCCTGGCCGCAGTCGCCCTTCTTCGCGACTTTTTTCGATTTGTTGCAGCAGTCCTGGGCCATGCCCATGGCGCCGAGGATCAGCACGAAGGACAAGAGGGTTGCAATGCGTTTCATGGGTCCAAACTCCTTGTTTGCTTTGTTGGGGCTCGGGGGCCGGATGGGATGGTCGCGAGGGCAACCAACGTGTTCACTTTGGTCTATTCATGGACGCCCATCAACTGGAATCCTATCTTTCCGGGCACCGGGAATCTCGAGTTCTTTTGCGTCGTTCGTAAGGTGCTTGTGGGAGGAAGGTTGCAGAAGTGTCGTGGCGCTCTCAGTCCGCCACGAGCAGGGCGGGGACGGCCGAGCCCCGGCCCGCGGCCACATTGAGGATCTCGTTGCTCGAGAGGCGGACCCCCAATCCATGACATTGCCCCGCGATCATGTAGGGGGCCAGGTCGTAATGGAGAGTGACGTCCTCGATTCCGTGGTCGGTCCAGACGGGGAAGTGGGCTTGGGGGAGATCAACCCGCTCTTGGACGATCCAGCTCCCTTGGAGAGCGGTCTCCCACGCCGTCCGCCAATCCTTCCTCGAGGTTTTCCAGCCCAGGATGACGTCGCGTCCGCCATAACCCCGGCTGGCCTTGAGGACGAGGTGCTTTTGTTCACGGAGCACCAGAGTCTCGAGGGGCTCTTCGCGGGATCTCTCGCCCGGCCCGTTCGTGAAGACGTCGCGGACGAGGCGGGTCCAGGGGATCGACGTCTCCAGCATGGCGACCACCTCGTCGGAGAGGCTGGACGGTCGGAGTGTCGGATCGCTGAGGACGGCGAAGTGCCCCTTCGCGCAGAGTCCATAGCCTTCGAAACCGCAGCCGACGAACGCCAACTGGCGCCGCGCCGCTTCGATCAGGGCATGGCGGCCTCCGCTTCGGGCAAGGATGTCCATGGTCACCAGGCGCCGGTAGATGATGTTGGGTTCGAAGTCTCCGCAAAGGAGCCTGTCTCCCTCGATGGTGACCTGATCCTCCGAGACGATCCGTGTCGTCGAGCCACGAAGTTCGAAAGCGTTGCGGAAGATCTCGAATTCCGACCGTGTGGGAACGTCGGCCACATCCACGATGGCGACTTTGGGGTGCTCCACCGGTTCTTTGTGAAGTCGCCGGCACCAGAGTCGGTAGCCCTCGAGGAAGGCTTCGATGACCGAGGGGACGACGGAGATGCGATCGAAGCGTTTCGATCCCTCCAGGTGTTCCCATGTCTCCATCTCTTCGAAGACCAGGCCAAGCATGTCGCCGAACCCCAGGCCGCCCGGGCTCTCGCCGTTGTATTCGATGAAGACGGGTGAACGTCCTGGGGCCGGAAGGGCGTCGAGGCGTCCCACGAGGTCCGCAGCTCCGAAGCCCCGGTCGGCGCCGATGATCCGCTTCTCGACTTCGTCGAACCCCAGGGCCGCCATGAGCCCGTCGTCCCGAAGGGCGGCCTCCATCGCCCCGTGAATGGCGCCCGCGAGAAGCTCTCCTCTTCGGATCAGGTCCTCGTATGCGGAGCGAGGAACGAAGAGCGGCCGAAGGACCTGACATACCGGTCGCTCCCCGTAGACCAAGCCCAGCTCGCCCGTGCGTCGACGAAGGAGCGCCGCGTCCCGCGCACCGGTTTCGCCCTGCAGCGCGGCCGTCCAGCGTTCTGCCAGCTCCGGAATCACGGAGTCACGCCCCCAGAAATCCGTCCCACCGCATCGAGGGCATGGGCGGCGGGTTCAGCGCGCGGTCGATGAGCAAATCCGCCATCGTCTTGACCGCCCAGACGAACTGATCCTCGGTGAGCGAATTGCGGTCCATGTCCGGCGTGAAATTCATGAAGTCGATGGCGTAGGGAACTCCATCCTTGATGGCGAACTCGACCGTGTTCATGTCGTAGCCGAGAGCGTGGTTGATCGTTCGGGCTTCGTCGACGATCCGCGCCATGAGCTCCTCCGAGATATCCGCTCGCGCTTTCGTGTATCGTTCGTGATGAGGCAGCGTTGGGTCCCAGGGGACTGGATTGATCTGGTCCTTGCCGATGCAAAGACAACGGACGTACTGATCCCAGTCGATGAACTCCTGAAGCGTCATGCAGAGCGACTTGGAGCGATGGTAGGCATCCATCAACTCGTTCAGGTTCTCGACCTTGTCCACGGACTTCCATCCGCCGCCCCAGTGGGGTTTCAAGATGGCGGGAAACCCGATCCACGAGGAAATACCTTCCCAATCCAAGGGGTACTTCAGGTTGCGAAGGCTCTCAGGCGTGATCCCCTCCTGGTGCTCCAGGTTGGGTAGGGCGACGGTCCTGGGCACGGCGATGCCCAGCTTCTCGAGAAGCGCGGTTCCGAAGAACTTGTCGTCCGCCAGCTTCCAGAACGGGTTGTTGATCACCTGGCAACCGTTGAGAACGGCCACCTTCATCGTCGTCTGGTAGTAACTCACTTCGTGCGAGATGCGATCCAGAATGACGGCGTAATCCGGGCCCCAGGACTGCGGCGTCCCCTCGAGCGTCACGAATTCCGCGGTGACTTCGCCGCCGCGACCGTTGATCTCTTCCATGAGGGCATTGGGGAAGGTGTCCTCCCTTCCCACCAAGAGTCCGACTTTGGGCATGATTGGCTCCTTGAGAATCGAGCCCAACATAACAGGCTCGGGGATTCGTCCCGAGGGTGGAAGGGGCCCGGGTGGATCGCGTGTTATCCTGCGGGGAAGTCACTGCATCGCACTCGCCACGGAGGGCCTCCATGCTTCGTTCCCTGTTCTGCTGAACGCTGCCGAATATCCTGCTGGGAGTAGGATTTCTCTTCCTTGTTCAAGGCACGGCGACCCACACGTGGATCGGGGGAAGCCTGATCGCCGCGGCGCTGATGCTCAAATTCGTGGCTCCTCGATTCATGCCCCGTCGAGCCTCTTGAGGGGAATCGCCAGGTGACCCCAGACGAGGCCAATCCCGGCGACGAGATCGACGGCGAGGAGGCGACGGTTGTTGGCGGCTCGCCCGGCACCCCGCCGTCGAGTGCTTCGTTTTTCCGTGGCGGGGATCGTATCGGTGCGTACCGCATCATCGAGCTTCTCGGCAGGGGTGCTCAAGGCGAGGTCTATCGGGCCGAAGACGTGCGGCTCAATCGCCAGGTCGCCCTGAAGCTCCTCTCGCCCCAACTCTCCATGAATGCCACGCTCCGGAGCCGCTTCCGGCGCGAGGCGGAGTCGGCCTCCAAGTTGGAGCACCCCTCGATCTGCACGGTGTACGAATTCGGGGAGGAATCCGGCATGGCGTTCATCGCCATGCGCCTCGTTTCGGGCACGCCCTTGTCTCGCAGAATCGCGGCGAGTCGTTCTCAATCCTCGGAAGGAGGGAGCTTTGTCGCGGTGCGCGGTGCCCCCTCGGAGTCGGCCTCGCCTCTTGCCTCGACGGAGGTCCTGGGCGGATCTTGGAAAGCGTGTGGAGCGGACATCCTCGAGATGCTGGCGGTGGTCGCCGACGCCCTTCATGCGGCGCATGAATCGGGCCTCGTCCACCGAGACATCAAGCCCGCAAATATCATGGTGGGGAACGATGGCGTCCCCGTGATCCTCGACTTCGGCTTGGCGAGAGACATGGCCGACGAAAACGCGGAGTTGACCGTCACCGGCGACTTGATCGGAACGCCCGCCTACATGGCGCCGGAGCAGATCGCGGGCAAGCAAGTGGACCGTCGCGCGGACGTGTTCGCCCTGGGCGTCATCCTCTACGAATGCCTGACGACCCGCCGCCCCTTCCAGGGAACGACGTTCGAGGCCTTGCGCAAGGACGTCTTGCAGGGGCGCCCGGTGGATCCGAGGCGTCTCAATCCGGCCATCCCCAAGGACCTTGCGGCTGTCGTCGAAGTGGCCTTGGACAAAGACCCCCAGCGCCGCTATGCGACGGCCATGGCCTTCGCGGAGGACCTGCGGCGAGTTCAGCGACTGGAACCGATCCTCGCCCGACCGCCGGGCCTTTTTCTGAGAATACGCCGTTGGGCTCAGCGCAATCCTGTGGCGGCGGGAGGTCTCGGGTTCGTGTTCGTCTTCCTCCTCGGAGCGTGGTTGCTCACGACCCATTTTCTCCGAGAATCCCGCAAGCAAGCCTCGCTCTTGGACGCCACTCTCACCCAAACGCGGCAGCTCGCGGATGTCGACCGGGTCAGGCGACTCACCCTCGCTTTCAACGCTCTGCCACCCATCCATCCGGATGCCATTCCCGTCTACGACGATTGGCTCGCCAAGGCGAAGGCCGTCATCGATCGGCGGAGTCGCCACGAAGCCCACCTCGAGAGCCTCAGGAAAAAGGCGTTGCCCTACGACAACGCTTCCCGCGCAAGAGATCGCCGAACTCATCCCCGCTATGCCGAATTGGAGTCCATCCAACGGAAGATTCGAGCGTGGGAACATCGTCGCGCGCAGGCCGAGAAGGGAGGCGCACCCGCCGAATTCCTGGCTCGCATCGACGATCGGATCGCGAACCTCGAGAGCAAGGCCGAGCCTCTCGAGGAGCTGGTCTCACAGCGTCGATCCTGGAGTTTCGCCAGTGACGAGGATCAGTGGGAGCATGAGACGCTCGTGGAGCTGCTCCGTCGCATCGAGGAATTCGAGGGGACGGCGGATGTCCCCGGCGAATACCGCCGCGCCCTGGCCTGGAGAGATCTGGCCTCCCGTGTCGAAGCGGAGAGCCTCGAGGAGCCCGCCGAAACGTGGCGGCGGGTCATCGACGAGATCGCGGACGTGAAGGCCCATCCCGCCTACGGCGGCCTGAGGATCACCCCGCAGATGGGGCTCGTGCCTCTCGGTCCGGACCCGAAATCCGGACTAGAGGAATTCGCCGTCGTCTCGACGGGCCGCGTGCCACGGCGGTCCGCCACGGATGAACTCACTCCATCCGAGGACGACGCCGTCGTTCTGGTTCTCTTGCCGGGCGGAACGTTTCGGCTCGGCGCCGAGCCTCCGGGGGACGGACGCGAACTCGGCGCCCCGAATGTGGACGAGCGCGCCGCTCCTTCCGAGAGGCCCGTCCACGAGGTGACGCTCTCACCGTTTTTCATCGGCAAGTACGAGGTGACTCAGGCCCAATGGCGGCGCCTCACCGGCCGCAACCCGTCCTGGTTCACCAAGAAGCGTTTCCCGAACTTGGTGCGGGGCGGTCCCCACCCCGTGGAAAACGTCAATTGGCGCCAAATCACCCAGGAGATCCGCGTCGTCGATCTGACCCTCCCGACGGAAGTGCAATGGGAATACGCGGCGCGCGCGGGCAGTGGGGACGTGTTTGTCCTGGGGTCGTCGAGAGAGGCTCTCCGCGGCTTCGCGAACCTCCTCGACGAGAGCGCCAGAGCCGCTCGGATGGGTGGCACGGGCACGCTGTCGTGGCCGGGCTTCGATGACGGCTACGCCGTCCACGCCCCCATCGGCACTTTTCGGCCCAACGCGTTCGGATTGCACGAGGTCCTCGGCAACGTGGACGAGATCGTTTCCGGGTTCTATGCCGACTACCGAACGCCTCATCGTCCAGGAGATGGTGAGTGGCTCTACTCGGTGTCGGACTATCGCGTTGCTCGTGGAGGTTCGTGGGGGGACGGGCTGGAGGGGCTGCGAGTGTCGCGGCGCACGGGCCTCACCGAAGAGACGAATGGGAATCTCACCGGGTTCCGGGTCGCCCGTCCGCTGCGTTGAAGGGGCCTCTCACTGCCGCGACAGCGCCTTCAGGAAGGCCACGAGGGCGTTGGCTTCACGATCGGTCATGGTGATCGGCGCGACGAAGGGATCGAGCCCCCGATTCGGGCCCCCGCCGCGGCGATAGAATGCGACCACCTCCTCGAGGGTCGCGAGACTCCCGTCATGCATGTAGGGGGCCGTGTACACGAGGCCGCGCAGCGTGGGAGTCTTGAAGCGCCCGATGTCTTCGGGGGCCTTCGTCCAAACGAATCGTCCAGGTGCGGGTTCCTGGTTTCGTACACCCACACCGGTGTTGTGAAAACTCTCATCCGTGAAGTTGCCGCCGCTGTGACAGCGCCAGCAGCGGCCGCGGCTCTCGAAGACCCAAAGCCCGACCTTTTCCTCGGTCGTGAGTCCATGGTCCGCTTCACCCCGCCGAAAACGGTCCACGGGGCTGTTCCCGATGCGCAGGCGCCGGACGAACTGCGCCAGGGCGAAGGCCAGCCGACGGCGGTCCGGAGGAGATCCGTAGGCATCCCGGAACGATTTCGCATAGCCCGGTTGGGCAGCGAGGCGCGCGACGGCTTCGTCCAGGGGCAGCCCCATCTCGAGAGGATTCTCGATGGGAAGAAGAACTTGTTCTTCCAAGGTCTCCGCGCGCCCGTCCCACATGAACCGTTTGCCGAAGACCCGATTGAGAAGGCTCGGAGCGTGGTGGAGGGTCGTCTGGCCGTGAACGCCGCGGGAGAGCGACCGCGGGTCCGACCAGCCGTGTTTTGGGTCATGGCAGGAGGAACACGAGACGGAGCGATCCACGGAGAGAATGGGGTCGAAGAAGAGTCTGCGGCCCAACGCCGTGCGAGCGGGCACATAGCCATTCTCGCCGGGAGGTGCGATGGCCTCGGGGAGTCCCTTCGGGGATTCGACGCTGAAGAACGGAAGCGCATCCTGTCCGGCCAGACTGGACGTCAATACGAGGAGCGGGAGAAGAAGGATCATGGTGCACTCACGAACCGGAAGACGGGATCTTGCATGGGCGAGGAGATTTCCCGCCGGAGCCGAGGGAAGGAGGCGGCGTCGCCTCAGTGGAGGTCGGGCACGGGCCACCAGATGCGCCCCGTCGCGTCCCTCGCGAATCGCCCGTCGCGCGTGAGCGTCCAGGGTTCGGGAAGACCGTCGACTTCGAGGTTGAGGGTGCCCGAATCCTCACTGCCCTTTGCGTGGGCCGTTCCCAGCCACCACACGCCGTCCGCTCCCGGGCGGAGTTTCCAGGTGGGATGCGGGGCGAGTCGACCGGCGGCGTCGAAGGGGAGGAGACGTTGAGAGACCCAAACCATTCCCAGTTGCCGCAGTCTCGAGTCGCCCGGCTTCTTCGGTGACTCGTCCGTTCCGGGGCCTCGCAGATCGATCAACACGGAGTGGGCCAAGCCTCGTTCTCGCGAACTGGCTTTCGGTGGTGCGCGAAGGATCGCCGCCAAGAGCAGACCGTCCCGAGCCCCGATCCAGGCGTCCAGGCTCCCGCCCTTCCCGATGCGCACGGTCTGCCATGCGGAGGATCCGGATTCCCAGGCCGCGAGAACGCCCTCCTCCACTTCGGTCGACGTGAAGAGGTTCATTTCATCCGAGAAGTAGAGTTCCGCGGACTTTCGCAGCAGTGGTGGGTCGGCGTCGAGCAACGGGTGTCCGGATTCGAGAGGGGAGGCCCGCAGAACCAACTCAAGACCGGACGGGGCCGTCAGCGCCCACGCCTCGCTCTCGTCGTCGGTCGCGACGGCCTCCGCATTCCATCCGCCCGGAACGGGAAGGGTCATTCCCAAGGTCTTCGATTCCACGTCGCGGGGGCGCGGGCCGGGATCGGCGCGGAAGGATTGGAGGATGTCGAGGGCCGTCGCCGCGGCCTCGTCCTCCTTTTCACCCGGCCAGACGACCGACGCGACGAGGGTGCTGGGGGGGGCAACCGCCAGGAGGACGAGCCCCGATCGCCCGTCTTCGTCCGCATTCATCCGGAATAGGCGCCCCTTGGCACCGCCCACCAGGGTCTCACTCACGGCCTCCAGGGTGCGCCCGCGGGCGGCCCATTCCCCTCGAAGCATGATGGCCGCGCGGGCGAGAGGATCGGCCGCGCCGAGGAGGCCATGATGACAGCCGACGACGGCGACGTCGAGCGACGTCGAGATGTCCGCCCAGTCGCCCTTCTGCATCGTCTCGCCATCGGGGCTCGCCAGCACCCAGAGCGATCCCGGCAGTTGCTCCTCGTCGTGGATGATCTGCCACGTCTCCGGCACCTCGAAGGAGAAAGGCAGGACGTGATCGTTGTCGTAGGTCCTCCACGGCCCTCCGGCTCGGGGGGGAGTGGTGGATTCCGCGTTTCCGGTCGACGCCTTCGTCACGATGCCCCGCGCCAGGGTCTCCAGCGCCTTGTCCGCGGCGCGCAGAATCTCGAGCCCCGGGGACGTGTCGCCCCAGGTCACGAGCTGTTCGACGAGGAGGATTTTGCCCGGGGACAGGCGGGCGGCCCTGACCTTGCGACGGCCATGTCGTGTGCCGCCCCGTCCGGCGTAGTCTCCTTCGAACGCGACCTGAAGACCCTTGCGTCCGGCCAGCGTGGCGTGGGTCGCGCCGCCCGCCGCGTCTTTCTCGGCGGGTCGTCTTCGCGTTTCGAGAAACTTCGACAGGTCGGTCGCCGGGTCGTCTTCGATCCTCGCCTCGATACGAATGCGCACGCCCGCCTTGGGATTCCGCCGAGTCAAGACATGGCGGTTGCCGCCCCCGGTCGCCCGGTAGCCCGGGGGCGTGGGCACCTCGAGGACGACCGGCCCTTGAGCCACCGATCCTCGTCCAAGGACCGTTCCGACGAGAAGCATCAACAGTGGGCGCACGAAGCCTTGCATGGCCGCGATTCTCGCAGCCTCGCCGCCCCGGGGAAACCCCTGAACACGGAGAACGTTTCCAACGGCACCCCTGGGGTGCATCACCACGAGACCGGGCTCTTCGTCGGTTCGGTTCCGGACCTGGAATCCCGTGAGGTGGCAGGCTTGTTGCTTCGCCTGGGCTGCCAAGAGGGCCGCCACGGGCTCGTCGTTCATTGGGTGCCCCGGAAACAACTCGGCCCCTCCTCCGTGTGAGGCCGAAGCCTACTTGAATGGGTACACGGGGGAAGGGCCACGTTTTTTATGCACTCAAAGTATCGGCCCCTCCTGGCAGAATCTCAAGGTCTCCCCAAGGCTTCGCGCGCTCTGGACCGCATAGAGAACTGCGGTTCGGCTGACTGAGGTTCGCGGATTCCGCTCGCTGTGTCAGGGCCATGGTTCAGCAGCCCTTGAATTTCGGGCGGGCTTTGCCGAGGGAGGAGAGACCCTCGTAGGCGTCCTCGGTGTTGAAGATCTCTTCCAGGTGGGAGAGTTCGGCGGCCAACCCCTCTGCCAGGGACGTTTCGGCGGAGCGTCGAATGAGTTCGTCGGCGATCCGAAGGGCGATCGGGGCCTTGAATTTCAAGGCCTTGAGCGCCCGACCGACTCGGGGGTCCTCCGCCTCCTCGGGATTCGAGGCCAAGAGGTCCTCGAGGGACGTGCCCGCGAAGGCGTCGGCGATGGCCTCCAGCCCCTTGGGGCGCAAATCGGGAGGGGGTACGTCCTGGTTGCGCTTCCCCCGCTCGGCGAGGGCGACGATGGCCTGGTCCAGATCTTCGTGGGCCACGAGACTGTCGACGAGCCCCAATCGGAGACCGGCCGCGGCGGTGACCTGCGCGCCCGTGAGGACGAGCCATCGGGCCAAGGGAATGCCGCTTCGTCGCGGTGTGCGCTGCGTGCCGCCCAGCCCGGGGTAGATGCCGATGCCCGTCTCCGGGAAACCGAAGGACCCCTTGGGCGTCGCCGCGATCCAGTCGCATGCGAGAGCGATCTCCGAGCCCCCGCCGAGAGAGAGCCCATCGAGGCGCGCGATGATGACCTTGGTCGAGGCCGCGAAACGGGCCAGGAGTTCATGCCCCTTCTCGGTGAAGGAACGGATGGCGCCGAGGTTTTTCTTTTCGATGTTGCGGACGAAGAAACGGATGTCCGCACCGGCGATGAAGGCCTTGCCCTTGCCGGCCAGGACGATGGCGTGAATCGTGTCGTCGCGGTCCAGCTCGTCGAACGCATCCGTGAGTTGCCGCACGACCTCCTGATTGATCGCGTTCATGGCGTCGGGGCGGTTGATCGTCAGCGTTGCGATGTCGCTTTTGCGATGGATCTCGACGAGACGGAAGGTGAAGGGCGCGCCGGATTTCGCTTGGCGTTCGAGGACGCGTGGCACGTCGCGCCCCCAGCGGTGCGCGACCGATCGGGCCAGCTCCGTCGCTTCCTCCACGCCGACGCGATTCATCAGCTCGAAGGGGCCCTTGCTCCAGCGTAGTCCCACGCGGGCGCCGATGTCGACGTCCTCGACGGCGCCGATGCCCTCGTCGACGATTTCGCCGGCGACGAGAAACGTGACCCCCAGCAGCCTCTTCGAGACCTCGTCGGCTTTCTCTGCGTCGGCGTCACCGTCCAGGGACCAGTTCTCGCTCGCCTCCACCTGCGCCCGCAGGCTGGCGGCGTAGTTGCCGGCGGTCTTGGCGGC
>CAZLGG010000116.1:0-12338 GCA_964559135.1 uncultured Planctomycetia bacterium | reverse complement strand
CCGGCGCCTGCCGCTTCTCCCGCGGCCCCCTCGGCGAGGGCCTTGTTCGACGCCGTGACCAACTCGAAGAGCACCGAGAGGGCCACGGGCGTGTTGAAATCGTCGTCCATGGCGGTCTTGGCGCGGGCCTCCGCGTCACCGGCCGCCCGGGAAAGGGCTTCGTTGGCCCCGGCATCGCCCCCCGAGACGGCCTGGGCTTCCTCGAGGCGCGCGAGGGTTTGGGTCATGCGATCCACACCCGCTTCGGCCGCGGCCATGCCCTCCTGGGTGTAGTTGGACGGCCGAGAGTAGTGGGTCTGCAGCAGAAAGAGTCGGAGGGCCTGGGCGCGGTGATCCCGCAGGACGTCCTTGATGAGGATGGCGTTTCCCAGCGATTTGCCCATCTTCTGACCGTCCACCTGGATCATGTTGTTGTGAATCCAGTAGCGAGCGAAGTCGCCGTCACCCGCGGAGCGGGCCTGAGCGATTTCACATTCATGGTGGGGAAACTTGTTCTCCATGCCCCCGCCGTGAATGTCGAACGTGCCCCCCAGATACTTCGTGGCCATGGCGGAGCATTCGATGTGCCACCCGGGGTAGCCTTCGCCCCATGGACTGGGCCAACGCATGATGTGTCCCGTCCCCTCGGCACTCTTCCAGAGGGCGAAATCGCGGGGGTCTTTTTTCTCGCTGCGGACGTCCACGCGGGCGCCTTCGATGAGTTCCTCGGCCTTCCGACCGGAGAGGCACCCGTAGTCGGGCCACGAGGAGACATCGAAGTACACGTTACCGTTGACTTCGTAGGCGTGTCCCGCCGCAAGGATCCGCTTGACCTGTTCGATCTGCTCGATGATGTGCTGCGTGGCGCGGACGTAGAAGTTGGGGTGAGCGATTCCCAAGGCTTCCATGTCTTCGAAGTACGAACGCATGTAGATGTCCACGTATTCGAGAGGGTGAACGCGCCCCGACCGGGCGGCTTTCTCGATCTTGTCGTCACCTTCGTCGGCGTCGTCGGTGAGGTGGCCGACGTCCGTGATGTTCTGGACATAGAGAACGTCGAAGTCCGACGCGCGAAACCACTTCACGATCACGTCAAACGTCACATAGCTCTTCGCATGACCCACGTGGGAGTGCCCGTACACCGTGGGGCCGCACACGTAGATCCCGACCCGTCCCGGTTCCACCGGTACGAAATCCTCTTTCTGACGTGTCAACGAGTTTTGGATCATGATCGGCATGGTCAGACGTCTCCGTGTTCGCCGCTCACGAGACGGGCGCCCCCGTCCAGGGGAACGATCGAACCGGTGAGAAAGCTGGAGTCGGAACCGAGCAGGAAAAGGACGGCGCGGGCGACGTCCTTGGGGCGACCGAGACGACGCAGTGGATGGGCGCGAAGGAGTTCGTCGAAGCTCCGGCCGGCATCCGGACGCCCCTTCCAGGCCTGTCTCCAGGATTCGGTCTCGATGACACCCACCGCCACCGCGTTCACGCGAATCCCGGCCGGCCCGAGATCTCTGGCGAGCGCGCGGGTCAGGCCCCAAAGTGCCCCCGAAAGGGCGGCGCCGAGAGACTGATCCCGTCCGGGATGCCGTGGGTCGAGGGGCAAGACGTTGACGATGCTCGCATTCTTGGATTTCGCGAGGAAGGGCGCGACGTGGCGCGACACCGACCAAGCGGCCCGGAGAGGCCGAGTGACGCTCTCGTCCCAGGTGTCGAGGCTCTCGTCGAGGGCGTCCTGAGGGGTGGATTCCGGAAGGACGTTGACGAGCCCGTCGATCGAACCGAACGACATGACGGCTTCCGATGCCAGGGCCTGGGCCGAGGTGTCGTCATCCCCCTCCATGTGCAGAAACGTGGCGCGCCCACCCCGCGACTCGACGGCATCCAAAAGGCGGGCACCCTCGTCGGCATCGGACCCTCCCACCACGACGGCGGCGCCCTGTTCGGCGATGCGTCGCGCCAGGGCGAGGGTCAGTTCTCCCAGGGTTCCGTGGATGACGATGACCTGATCTTGCTCCGCCATGTCAGGGCTGCTCGACGGGAACCTGGATCTGGCGAATCATCCGGTCTGGAGTGAAGAAAACCTCGATGACCGGTCCCGTGGGTTTCAGTCCCGCCTCGATGATGGCTCGTTTCAGCGTGGCGATCACGAGGATTCTGTCCTCGTCCCCCGAAAGGGTTCGCTCGAAACAAGGCCCGGGAGTCAGCGTCTTGAATCCCATGAGTTTCGGGGGGCGCGGGGGGGGGCTCGCGTCCGGCAAACGCCCCACGGCGATGCAGGCCGTGAGAGGGGAGGATTCTCCATCGGAGTTGCGCGTTGGGGTCGGGTCGAGGGGTTCCAAAAGAGCCAGGGGGCCCACCACGGGGGCCTCGCACTCCTTCAGCCAATCTTGAAGCTCTTCGACCGTGTCTTCGACGTCGTCGAGATCTCCTTCATGAATGGCATAGGCCACGCGCCCGCCGAGAGACGTCTTCCGACGGATCTCGTCGTCGCGACGATCCACCGGAGCCGCGAAGTCACCGGGGGGCGGATCGGTGTTGATCCGGATGCTGTCGCGAATCTGAAGAGAGTGGAAGCGTCCGCGACGACGCCCCTCGATGCGATGGGGAAATCGAATGCCGTCCACCGGTCGGTAGTCCCCCAGGATCAAAGTCAAGGTTCCCTCACCGTCGAGTTCGAGGGTGACCCGGCGAAGGAGATGATCTTCCGGGTCGAAATCGAAGATCATGTTCACGCCGTCCACGTCCTTCGGTCGCACCTTCAGGCGCTCCATGACCTCATCGCCGGCGACGTCCACGCGGCCGCGAGCCTCGAGGGCGAACCGTTTCGTGCTCTTCAAGGGAGCGATGCGCGACATTTCGAAAAGCAGGGGTTGGAGTCGGATCTCCGCCTCCTTGGCCTCGGAGATGGGAATGCGTTTCCCGTCGATCGTGGCCCAGACCTCCCGGCCGTCGAATCCCGTTTTCTCGGTGAGACCGAGAAGGAGCCAATTGCGGCGTTCCAGGAACTTCCGGGGGCCCATCCACGATTGAATGCGGGCGAAAGGCTCCGCCGACGTGTCCGACGAGTCCATCACCCGGGAGACCGTCTCCACGCTGTGCAGGCTCGCCGGGTCCTTGTCTCCCCAGATGGCGTGAATGGCGGCGTCGAGAAGGACTTGCTCCGGGCTGGAAGGGGCGGCGGCCGGATCCTTGCATCCCGCGAAGACGAGGAGGCTGCCGCAAAGCAAGCCGATGAGGCTCTTCATACCCTTGATCGACCGGGCCATCCGGTACCCTTCCAAGTTCGCAAACCCATGGCTCCCAGGGACATGAGAGCACGATAAGGAGGAAACTCTACCACAGCGCGGGGGTCGCTTCAAAGCGATCGACGCTGGAAGAGTCGAGCTAAGTGGTTGGAGCAACGAGGGTTCCAAAGACCGTCTCGGCGTGCCCAGGGGAACCTATTCGGCCCGCGGCCCTTCTCATTCCCAGCGGTTTTTTCCGAAGGGATGAGAATGGTTCTGGACGGGATACGCCTGCATCCGGTACAATCCGGCCATCGACCTCACCTGTCGGTACGCTTGCTCCGGTAACCAGGGATCAGCGTTGTTGGCCCAGGGACTTCGTATGGCCGAAGTCATGGGAAATGATCTCGAAGGCTCTCCCCCCAACGGAGAGCCTTCTTTCATTTCAGGCCCTGGGCCCCAAGAAAAAACGCAGACCCCCAGCGAACGACTCGCGCCGTTAATCGCTCGCCGAGGATCAGCGTCGTTGGTTTTCGGGAGATACGGAATCCGCATCCCCAATGCCTCCATAGAAGGGGGTGGGGCGGCCTTACACGGGCCTGGATTTTTTTTCAGAAGGGGCCGGGGAGAGGGGAAGCTCTCGGAAGGTGGACTCCAGCTCGACGGGGGTGAGAACGGGCCGATCCTCGAGGTCCAGGTCCGCCAACCAGGAGGTGAGACGGGGCTGGGTGGCGGGTTCGGCGACGAAGGCGTCCACGCGGTCCAGGATCATTCGCGCGGAGGGCTTGACCCGCAGGAGTCGCCCCACGGTCATGAAGGTCCGATGGGCGTCCGCCCAGTCCCGAAAGGAATTCCCTTCCACGAGCAAGACGTGCCCTGGGTCGACCCGGTCCAAGGCGCGGGCGATTCCCAGGCCCACCCGCGTGGGTTGTACGAGCAACCAAAGGACCTGGTCGGCGCCGGCCGCCACGTAGCGTCCCGTGTCCTTCTTGGTCACGTCCAGTTGCGCCAGGTCCTCCACGAGCTCGAAGGGATGCACGAGGTCGTCGCACGTCGTGCAGGTGTCGTTCTCCCGGGGGCACGAGCCGATATGGGTGCGCGTGACCTTGAGGGCGGTCACGGGCCGTCCGCGGTCCGAGAAGTGCCGGATGGCCAGCTCCATGAGTTGGGTTTTTCCCGCGTTGCTCGAGGCGCCCGTGATCGAGAGAACGAGAGGAAGATCCGGGCGCCGAGTCAAGGTCGGGATGCGGAGCGCGGGGTCGGACGGCGGCGGTGCGTTGCGGGAAGGCATCCGGTCGCGGGCATCGAAGGGGTTCCTCATGAGGTCATTGTACCTCTCGTCCCACCCGTTCCCTATGATGCGCCTCCTCGACCATGAAGCAGCCCTCCATCGAACGACTGATTCAACGACTGAACCCGGAACAACGGGACGCGGTTCTCCATGGGGACGGTCCGCTTTTGGTCCTCGCGGGCGCCGGCACCGGCAAGACCCGGGTCGTGACGGTGCGAATCGCCAGGCTTCTGGCCGATGGTATCTCGGCCAAGTCCATCCTCGCCGTCACCTTCACGAACAAGGCGGCGCGTGAGATGAAGGAGCGGGTGACGGGGATCGTGGGAAAAAAGGCTGCGCGTCCTCTCACGATCACCACCTTCCATTCCTTCGCCGTCAGGCTTCTTCGTGCCGAAGGGGAGGCCATCGGCCTCAGCCCTCGCTTCACCATCGCCGACGACGAGGATCGCCTGCTCCTCGTGCGTTCCGCCATGCGGGACATGGGGATCTCCGAGAAGGTGCTGCCTCCCCGCAAGGCGCTCTGGATCATCTCGGACTTCAAAAACGAGGGGAAAAGCCCATCCGAAGCCCTCGAATCCGCCGTGGATGAGGACCAGGATTTGAGTGCCCGTGCGTACGAGGTGCTGGCGCGCGACATGCTCAAGTGTCACGTCGTGGATTTCGACGACATGATCCTTCTCATGCTGCGCTTGTTGCGCGACCACCCCGAGGTCGCGGATCGCGTGCGCGACCGCTACCACCATCTTCTGGTGGATGAGTATCAGGACACCAACGGCAGCCAATACGAAGTCCTGCGCCGACTCTCCGGGGGACGACGCAATCTCTGCGTGGTGGGCGACGACGACCAGAGCATCTACGGGTGGCGCGGGGCTCGATCCGGGAACATCGTCCAGTTTCCTCGGCACTATCCGGGGGCCAAGGTGGTCACCCTCGTCCGCAACTACCGCTCGACAGAGAAGATCCTCGCCTGCGCGAACGCCCTCATTCGCAACAACGTCGCTCGAGCGGACAAGGAGCTGCGTTCGATGACGGGGGTGGGCGACGACGTCGTGGTGTACGAGGCCGAAGACGAACGGGAAGAGGTCCTGCACGTCTGCACGGGTCTCATGCGCCGCCAACGCGAGGGCGCGAAGTGGGACGACCTCGCCGTGCTGTTTCGGGCCAACACCCAGGCCGCGCCCTTCGAAGCCGCTTTCCGGGAGCGGAAGATCCCCTACCGCCTCCTGGGTACGCGCTCGATCTTCGACCGCAGGGAATGCAGGGACTTGCTGGCCTTCATCAAACTCGCGGTGAATCCTCGCGATGACGGCGCCTTGCTGCGGATTCTCAACACGCCTCCCCGCGGAATCGGCAAAGGCACCCGCGACGCGCTCTTGGAGAGGGCGGCCGTTCTACGGCTCCCCTTACTCGAGACCTTGCGTTCAGGTGACCTGGGCGAGAATCTTCCGGCTCGCGGCGTCGAGGCTCTGGAGGCGTTCGGCCGGGAGTTGGCCCATTTCGACGAGACCCTGCGCGGCAACGGGCTGGCTCCGGCGCTGGGCGACCTCATCCATCGCATCGGATACCTCTCCTACGTCGATGCCGATGCGAAGGACGCGATGGAGGCTCAGTCGCGCCGGGGCGCGGTGGAGGATGTCCTCGGTCTCGCGGCTCGGTTCGACGAACGGCACGGCGGCGAGGACGTGGCGTCGGCGTTCCTCGAGAGCTTGGCCTTGGACACTCAGGATCGCAACGAGGATGACGGCTTCGGCGTGAGTCTCATGACGGTGCACGCGGCGAAGGGGTTGGAGTTCGATCACGTGTTCATCGTCGGTGCGGAGGAGGGCCTGTTTCCTCACCGCAACTCTCTCGAGGATGACGATGGGTTGGATACCATCGACGAGGAGAGGCGGCTTTTCTACGTGGCCATCACCCGGGCAAAGAAAACCCTGGAGATCACGCGCGCCATGCATCGCAGGCGATGGGGGCGGGACGAGGAACGCGAGCGGTCGCGGTTTCTGGAGGAGATCGGTGATTGCGTCGCGTGGGACAATGCTCTCGCTCAGGGACCGGCCGACGAGGACTCGACCCAGTCGTTTCTCGATCGCCTGAAGGGGCTCATCGGCGAAGAGCCCTGACACCGCCTCGCGAACACGTCTTGGTCCAAAGACGAGCGGCGCGCCACGGGGCGCGCCGCTCAGGTGCTTGAAAACAAGGCGGGACAACTCAGAGCTCGCGACGGAGCTCCCGGAGTTCTTTCTTCAGGCGGTCCAACTCTTTCATGAGGCGATCCAGACGCTGTGCGACCCGGCCGCGGTGGCCGTCACGGGGCCGTGCATGGCCTCCCATATGACCTCCCCGCGCGCCGTCTTTCCGCACGTGCTTTTTCCCATCGGCGTGGTGAGCATGCTCCTCGTGCTCGTCGCTATCGACGAAGACATGGAGCTGACGCTCGGGGTGCTCGTTCTTCGGGGACACCTCGATGGTGAAGGTCTTGCCGTCATCGGTCTTCACTTCGACGGTCTTGCGAGCCGTGGCGGTGTGAGGGCCCATGGGGTGGACGGCTCCACCCTTGTGGGACGGCATGCCGCCAAAGATCATTCCGCGAGGCCCCTTGGAGCCCGGGCCCATCTTCTTGCCCCGCATCCCTTGCATCCGCTTTTGGATCCTGCGGCGGATCTCGGGACGCATGCGATCACGAATTTTCCCCTCGAGGCGGCGCATGCGCCGAGGCCCCATGCGCCTCTCGTCCCGAACCTGCTTGCGCTTGCCGTGGCAGGGGCACTTGCAGTCGCCGTCGCAGTCGCCGCGGTCGTCGTCCTCGTCCATGCGCAGGAACGAGTCCCACTCGCCGCCATGGGTGAGGCGCTTCAGGAGCATCTCGGGGAAGTTGCCGTCCCCGGGCATTTCGAAGACCTCGGTCTCTTCGATGCCGTCATCGTCATGGTCGTGATCCTCGTCGACATCGACGTGAAGCTCCATCATCTTCTCGATGGGGCGGAGGAGTTTCCTCATGTCCATGCCCGAGAAGTCGGGAAGGTCGAACTTGGAACCATCGAGGTGGATGGTTTTCTCCTCGCCGTCCTTCAGGATCTTGATGATGACCTGACGGGAATCGCCGTGGACCTGGGGAGCTTCATTCTCCGCCTCCTCCTCGATCCAAAGGACTTGGGGTTTCGGGTGCTTCTTTATCGGCTTGGGGTGGGGGGCCTCCTGGGCGGCGGCGATTCCGCTCATCCCGATGAGGAGAAGGCCGGCCAGGGCTCCTTGCAACGTGCGCGTCATGGTGTCTCGTCTCCATTTCGATTGATGTGGGGCCCGGGCCCATCTTTCAGGCAGGGGCACCCGGTGGTACGTTTCCCGCCAGGGATTCCCCCCCTCGGTTTTTCGCGTTCCGGAAAGACAGAATTGCACATGCCTCTCGATGACGCCGAAACAGCGCTAATGCAACGACTTAGGGGCTGGGCTCCCGAAATGCGTGCCTTCTTGGGGCGCTTGGTGGCCCAAAACTCCCACACGGCCCACGCGGAGGGGGTGAATGCGGTGGGGCGAATGATGGAACGCCAGCTCCTCGCCATGGGTTTCAAGGCGGGAGCGTTCGTCACCGGCCGCGGAGGACAACATCTCATCGCTCGCCGCCCGGGTGACGACGGACATCGTCTGCTCCTCCTCGGTCACCTGGACACCGTTCACCCGCCCCGGGAGGAGACCCCGGATGTTCTGACGGAGCGGGACGGGCGCCTCATGGGGCCCGGCGCCGCCGACATGAAGGGCGGGCTGGTGGTGATGGCGTCCGCCTTGAAGGCCCTCGAGGTCGAAGGGCTCTTGGAGGGGCGGGCGGTGACGGTCCTTTTGACCGCCGATGAAGAGTTGGGATCGCCCACGGCCCACGATCTCGTGCTTCAGGAAGGTCGCGATCACCATCTGGGGCTCGTGTTCGAGGCGGGTCGTCCCCTCCCCTCGGGGGCCACGTCATTCGTCACGAGGCGGAAGGGCTTTTGCCGATGGACTCTTCGGATCGAAGGTGTCGAGGCTCATTCTGGGGTCGCCAAGGAAAAGGGCCTCTCGGCGGCGCTGGAGATGGCTCACAAGATCATCGCCCTCGAGGCCTTGAACGACCCGGCGAAGGGAGTGACCGTCAACGTCGGTGTCGCGGAGAGTGGGACGGCCGTGAACACGGTGCCCGGGCGAGCGCGTCTCGAGATCGACGCGCGCTTCCCGACGCCCGAGGTCGGCGAGACGCTGGGGGGAGAACTTCGGGCGATCTTCGAGTCGCCTCGAAGCGGGGCGGACGAGCGACACCCCGTGTTACACGTGAAGGAAGGTCCCCGCATGGAACCGATGGTGGAAACCGAGGCGACGGTGCGCATGGCTCGCAGGATTCGCGCGTGGGGCCGTGACCTGGGCTTGAAGCTGGAGGAGGAGGCTCGTGGCGGTGGCAGCGACGGCAACCTTTTGGCGGAGGCCGGGTGCCCGGTCGTCGATGGTTTGGGGGTGGTCGGCGGTGACTTCCACAGCCCCGGGGAATGGGTCGATCCGGCGTCTCTTCTGGATCGTTCATGTCTGGCCGCCCTCGTCGTGAAGAGGTTTTTCGAACTATGAGCGGACTTCGGGCGATCAGTCTGGTGCTGTTCGCGGCGGTCCTGCTGGGCGGAGCCCTCAGTCTCCATGAGCGCTTCGACCGCGCGCCCCACCTGCCCGGGGAGAGCGTTCGCCGTCTCCCCTTGGATGGGCCGTTCCAAGTTCTGGCCGCCGAGGGGTTCACGGCGGTGGATGCCTTGAGGGGAGAGCTTCTCGAACTGTTGCCGGTCGAGGACGCGGCCGTCATCGACGTTCTTCTTCCGGGGTCCGATATGCCCTGGCGACGCACGGTGGAGAAACTCTTGCAATCCAGGGAACTCCCCCCGGCGCTGCTCGAAAAGGAGCCCTGTGTTCTGTCGCCCCGGGGGCGGGTCAGCGGTGTGCGGCCGCCTCTTTTCGTCCGGCATGCTTCCGGGGACGACACCTGGCTCGTGACGTTCCGTGAGACGAAGGCGTCGGGTTCCCCGTCTCCTCTCACCCTCAGCTTTTCCGGGAACCGTCCTGTGGCGTGGCCCGAGGCGTCGCCTCTGAATCGAGGCTCGGTCTACGGCTTCGAGTTGCGCCGCGCGGGGGAGGATGCGGTGCTCGACGAGGGGGTGGTGGAGTGCCTGGGGGTGAAGGATTGGGAGGCCATGTCGCGGGCGATTCCCGTGATCCGCCGAACGATTTCGGCCCCGTCGGATCGCTATCTGGCCCAGGCGCTCCTCGCTTTATCGAAGAATCTCGTGGCGGACGCCCGAGGGAGCCTGGCGCGGCGCGAAAGGAGCGACGGCCCGGAGACCATGGCCCTCGAAGCCTGGGTTTTTATCTACCACGTCTCCGGCGACCGTTTCCTGAGGGACCAGGCCCTGGAGATCCTGCAAAAGACGAGACTTCGAGACCGATAGTGTTGGAAGATTCGAGCGTCAATCCCTACATTGGGGGTCCGCCGACATCCTTCGAGAGGAAAGATCTTGCACGTTGCCCTCATCTATCCGCCGGATTTCAACCGACCGACGATGGTCTTCGGGGCCTTGCCCCTGTTCAACGCCTGCCTGAAGGCGCGGGGGCATACGACACTCCTGGCGGATGCGGGGGCGGAGGCCTTCAGCTACGCTCTGAGGCCGGGGGTTCTCGAATCCTACCTGGCGTTCTTCGACGGCGCGGTGGAGGCCCTGGAAGGCCGCGACGACCTGACGGACGGGGAGAAGGCGGAGAGGGACGGCCTGCGGCGGCTTCGGGCCTATCCTCGCGGGTTGATCCTCGAGTGCCGGGACGCGGCCCGGAAGCTGCGGGACCCGGAATCCTTTTATGATCCGGACATCTATCGCCGTGCCGATCGCGTGATCCGCACGACCCATGCCTTCCTGAACAGCTTCACGCCCCAATTCGATCCCCGGAACCAGACCTTCTCCGAGGACCTCTATGCCCATCTGACCACGTCGACCCGGGACGCCTACTTCGAGTACTACGAAAACGACCTCTTGCCCCGGCTGGAAGATTTCCGGCCCGAACTCGTGGCGATGTCGTGTCCGTTTTCCCCGCAGGTGGGCACGGGGCTCGACCTTTCGCGGCGGCTGAAAGAGCGTTTCCCCGGTCTGCCCGTCGTGATGGGCGGGACGGGGGTGTCGGACGCTGCGGATCTCGTCCTCGGCGATCCACGTTTCTACGACTACGCGGATTTTGGAATCGTGGGGGACGGGGAAGAGGCCTTGCCCGACCTTTGCGACGCTCTCCAGGGCAAGATTTCCCTGGACGACGTGCCGGGACTTTGGCGCCGCGACGGGGACACGGTGATTCAACCCCGCACCTTCAAGAACGTGGACCTGGACGAGAGTCCCACCCCCGACTACACGGACGTCGACTTCTCCCACTACATGCTGCCGGAGAAGGCCGGGCTCTACACCACGTCCCGGGGCTGCTACTACGGCAAGTGCACGTTCTGCCCCGAGAGCTTCCGTTTGTCCTTCCGCATGCGCTCGGCGGAGCGCGTCTTCGACGACGTGAAGGACCTCGTGGAACGTCAGGGCGTCAAGTACCTCCACTTCTTCGATCCCCTCACGCCGCCGGCGACCCTCGCACGGGTCTCCAAGTGGGTGGCGGAGGAGGGCCTCGATTTCCATTGGTACGCCGAGGTGAAATTCGACCACATCTACACGCGGCCGGAATTCGTCGAGACCCTTTCGAAAGGAGGTTGCCGGCAGCTTCAGTTCGGTTTCGAGTCCGGTGTGCAGCGCGTTCTCGACCGGATGAAAAAAGGCAATCGGCTGGATCGGATCGAGGTCATCCTCGAGAACCTCACCCGGTACGGCATCACCATGGCGGGCACCTGGTTCATCGGCTTCCCCACGGAAACCGAGGAGGAGGCGCGGGAATCCTGGCGCTTCTGGCGCCGTCATCCGGACAGCATGCACTTGAGCCTCTACACGGGCACGTTTTCCCTCGGTCCCGAAGTCCCCGTCTATCACAACCCCGAGGACTACGGCGTCGAGATCGTCTATGGCGAGGACGGCTACGCCCGTTGCGTGCCTCTCGACGGCGAGGACTGGGACAAGGAGTCTCTTCACACCGCGATGCACGTGCGCAGCGACATCGAGGTGACGATCTGCGGCGCGGGCCTCCTCTACGCGGCCCATGCTCCGCGACGACTCTACGCCTTGCGGAACGTCAACAGGGTGGGACCGACCTCCATGGACGACCCGCCCCTGGAAGAGCGCCGCGCCTGGGTTTCGAAGGAGATCCACTTGGAGCCGTCTCCGGAAGGTTCCGGTGTTCTGGGCTACGTGGCGGAGAGCCTCCGCACCTTCGAGCTCGATGCCACGGATCGGGATATCCTTCTCGCCATGGGCGAGGGTCCCGTTCTCCTTTCTGAACTTTTCCAGCACCCCCAAGCCCCGCCCGACCTCCGCCGACGCCTCGCCCGCCTCATCGATCGGGGCTTCATCGAATCCCGCGACCCCGTCAGCGAGTCCCTCGCCCTTTCCGCCGCGACACCCCACCCCGTCGCCTGACCCGCTCCCCCCAAGGGCTCCAGGTCGCCCCCTTGACAACCCACCATGCGGGCGACCATTCTGGCCACGAAGCCAGCCGAGTAATTCGACATTTCCCCAACTTCAACCTCTCCGAGACTCGGTCTCAAATTCCACCCCCATGGGGGGGGGGCCGCCTTCGGCCGGCAGGCCGAACTCAGGGAAGGGCTGTGTCATGTGAGCGCCTAACGCCTTGGCGTTAGCCGGTGTTCCCCGGGTCCTGTCGGCGCTTCACATCCTCGACAAGTCGCTCGATCTCCTGGTCGTCCTCAC